>JBKEBH010000266.1:0-8085 GCA_047973065.1 Paracoccus sp. (in: a-proteobacteria)
CCCTTGCCCCGGCTGCGGCTCATTTCGGGAGGATAGGATCATAACCCGATTCTTCGTGCTGAAGCAGGTCCGACTGGAAGTCGGAGGGTTGTACCCAGACGTGGATACTCAAGCGGGGCTGATCACGCCCGGCGGCGGCCCTTCAGGCCGCCGCCGCGTAATCGCGTATCCGCGCGATCATCGCCCGCACCCCGTTCGAGCGCTGCGCCGAAAGATGCTCGTTCAACCCGAGCCGGCCCAGCTCGGCCCCGGCGTCGATCTGTCCGACCTCGGCCAGCGGCAGGCCGGCATAAAGCGCGTGAATGACCGCGATCAGTCCGCGCACGATCAGCGCGTCGCTGTCGCCGATAAAATCGAAACGGCCCCCGTCCACATGCGGCACAATCCAGACCTGACTGGCGCAGCCATCGACCTTGCTGGCCGGGGTCTGAAGCGCCGGATCCATGGCGGGCATGGCGCGGCCCAGCTCGATCAGGTGCCGGTAGCGGTCTTCCCAATCGTCCAGAAATTCGAAGGTCTCGACAATTTCTTCAAAGGCTTCGGTGCTCATCTCGCGCTCTCCTTGACGCAGCCTCTGCTAACGCGCCGCGGCGCCGAGGTCAAAGAGGCTTTGCGCCCCGCCCGGCAATCGCCTATCACTGACCCAAGACAAATGCCGGAGTAATCATGCGTATTGTGACCATCGCCCTGACCCTTGGCGCCGTTCTTGGCTTAAGCGCCTGTTCGGGCGACAGCGGTTGGAACCCGCTCAATTGGGGCAAGCCCAGTGCGCCAACCACGCTGGAGCCGCGCGGCGGCTGGAAAACCGCAGACGAAGACCCGCGTCAGCCGGTGCCGCAGATCCTGTCGGCCGGCTTCCAGCCGCTAAATGAGGGCAAGCTGCTGACCGCCCAGGCCTTCGCCCCGATCAAGGGCTGGTGGGGTCTGGAAATCATCACCGAACGCGCTCAGCCGGCTGGACAGCTTCGCCCCGATGGCGACGGCATCCTGCGTCTGATCCTGGTCGGCAACCCGCCCCTGCTCGGAAGCCCGCAGGCGGCTCTGCCGGCCAATCCGCAGGTGGATGAGCTGAATGTGGCGCTGCCGATTTCGACCATCCAGCTGTCACGGCTGCGCGGGATCGAGCTGCGCTCGGCCAGCGGCGTGACCAGCCTGAAACCCTAAAGCGCCTTCTTGAAACCGACATGGCTGGGCACATAGCCCAGCCGTTCATAGAAGCGATGCGCATCCTTGCGCGCGGCATTGCTGGTCAGCTGCATAATGCTGGCACCGCCCGAACGCGCCCGCGCTTCGGCATCCGCCATCAGTATCGCCCCCGCGCCCTGCCCGCGCAGCGCGACATCGACCCGCACCGCTTCGATCAGCGCACGCCGGGCTGCCGACAGCGACAGGCCCGAAATCAGGGTCAACTGATACGTGGCAACCACCCGTCCGCCGATTTCCCCGACATAGATCCGGTTTTGGCTCTCCTTCTCGGTGGCATCGAACGCCGCGAGATAGGAGGCCAGATCGCCGCTTTCACGCCCCTGCCCAAGCACGTCGTCTCTCAGCAGGGCCAGGATCAAGGGGACGTCCTCGCGCCGGGCGGGGCGGAATTTCAGGTCCGTGGCTTTCATCTGGCTCCTCCTCGGTCCTGCAAAGACTTATCCGCTGGGTATCGCTGTGGAAAGCCACGCTCTTACCGGCCCGGGGATACGCTCAGCGCCGGATAAAGATCCGCCTCGGTCTTGCCGGCGGTGCTTGCCGCCTCGATCAGGGACTGATCGGCTGCGGCGGGTATGCCCTGTGCTGCGAGCTGTGCGATCAGAGTTTCAGGCGTGGTGTTCAGCACCGGCGCCAGCTCGGCCGGGCTCGATTGCAGCACCAGATGAGCAAAGGCGAATTGCGGCGGGCCACCGCGCCTGCCCTCATCGTCCGAAGGCAGCAGGAACCAGCCCGCCGACAGCACCGACAAAGCCAGCGCCATCAGCATCGGCGCGTGCCGGAAATAAGCGATGAAAGGCCGCCAGTTGCGCCAGATATGCAGCACGAAAGGCAGGATAAGCACCATGCTGAGCCATTCATGCATGGGGTGAAAGCCGCCCAGGCCGATATGGAAAAACAGCGCGATCCCTGACATCAGGGAAACCAGAAACAGCCCGGTGGTGAGGGGCGTCGCATAACGATTGAAAAGCTGGGACATGATATACCTGAATGGTTGGTTCACGCCGCCAATTTAACAACCGGAAGGTAAACCGATCCCAAACCCGGATGGAGCCCTTAAAGCCAACCCCGCCGCTTGAAATAAAGATAGGGAAGCATCGCCGACAGGATCATCACAGCAAGGGCAAAGGGATAACCGATGTGCCACCCCAATTCGGGAATGAAATCGAAATTCATCCCGTAAATCGAGGCAACCAGCGTTGGCGGCAGAAAGACCACCGAAACCACCGAGAAGATCTTGATGGTGGCATTTTGCTCAATATTGATCATGCCAAGCGTGGCATCGAGCAGGAAGGTGACCTTCTTGAACTCTGCCTGATCGGTCAGCGAACGCACATCCGCGGCCAGTGCCTTCAGCTGTTCGCGGATTTCCCGGCGGGTCTCGCTGGTCAGCCGCGCCATGAGATAGGCCAGCATTCGTTCAAAGGTCATCAGGCAGCCGCGTATTTTCGACGTGATCCCGCCCTTGCTCCCGATCGCGGCCAGCACGGTGCGCCATTCGGCTTCGCTTCGCGACCCTTTCCTGACCGGACTGAGAACCTGTTTCGAAATTCTGTCGGTTTCCTGCTCGACCCGCTCCAGAACATCTGCGAGCCGATCAATGATGGTTTCGGACAGCTCCAGCATGATTGACAGCCCGCCATTGAGACCGATATCGGCCCTGGTGGCACGCAGCGGGAAGACATGAAAGGCGCGCGGCTCGCTGTAGCGGAGGGTAATCAGCCGATGCCCGATCACGATGAAGGTGACCGGCGCGTTCAGCATATCGTCCCCATCGGTCTGCGATGGCACGAGAACCGTCATGAAATGCCCGCCATTCTCGGAATAGAGGCGCGAGGTGGCCTCGATCTCCATCATCTCCTCGCGCGTCGGCAAACTGAGCCCGAAGCAGGCCTCGATCTCCAGTATTTCCTCAGGCGCAGGCGCAAGAAGATCCCACCAGACCGCCTGATCGGAATCGGGCGCTATCGGACAAAGTCGCTGGTTCTGAACTGCCCAAGCCTGGATCATGGCACCCTCGCATCAGTAATCAGCCGCAGAGAGTCTTGATTCATTGCCCTTTTTCCTCGGCCGGTCAAGGAACCGTCCCGACATAAGGCATATCGTCGCCGATCAGCCTGCCCCCGCAATGAAGGCGCGGATCAAAGCCGGATCCTTTTCGCCGGGCGCGCTTTCCACCCCCGAAGACACATCGACGATCCGCGCCCCGGTCAAACGGACAGCTTCGGCAACATTATCTGGTGTCAGCCCCCCGGCCAGCATCCAGGGTTTGAGCCATTTGCGACCGATCAGCAGTCTCCAGTCAAAAGCAAGCCCATTGCCGCCCGGCAGCGCAGCGTCCTTCGGCGGCTTGGCATCGACCAGCAGCATATCGGCCACCAGCCCGTAATCCCACAGCGCATCCAGATCCTCCGGCCCGGCCACGCCAACCGCCTTCATCACCGGCAGCCCGACCCGTGACCGGATCTCGGCCACCCGCTCAGCGCTTTCGCCACCATGAAGCTGGATGATATCCAGCGGCACCTGCGCCAGCACCTCATCAAGAAGCGCGTCATCGGGGTTGACGAAAAGCCCGACCCGCGCCACGCCGGGCGGTACATCGAGCGCGAGCGGTGCCGCCGCCGCCGCGCTCAGATGGCGGGGTGATTTCGGAAAGAAGACAAAACCGGCGAAGGCCGCCCCGGCCTCGACCGCGGCGGCAACATGTTCGGGCTGGGTCAGCCCGCAGATCTTGACCTGAGCCAATTCAGCGCGGTGCCGGCAAGGACGTGCCCTGCCCGGCAGGCGCGCTGCTGGCCGACCTGGGCCGGTCCAGAATGGCCAGAACATCGTCGGCCGGTGCATTGTGCTGATCGCGCAGCTTGCCGACCTCGCGTTCCAGCTTGGCCACCTCGCTCTTGCGACGCGAGGATTCGCTGCGCAGATGCGACTCGCGCAGCCATTCCCAGATGAACCCGGCCATGATCCCGAACATGATCGCCAGGAAGATAACCAGGAACAGAGGCATGGTAAGCTGCCAGTCAAGGCCAAGATACTGATCGAATCCGGCTGGAAAGGCGTGAACCGTGACCATGGAGCGATTGGCAAGCGCGATCCCGACCAGCAGGACGGCCAGGGCGATGATGAACATGAGGCGGATGAAACGCATGATTTTCCTCGGGTCGCTGATCTTCCCGATGTGCCAGATCAGGCGTCGCCATTCAACCTGTCACGCAACAGCTTGCCAGTTTTGAAGAAAGGAACGTGCTTTTCCTCAACCGGAACCGACTCGCCGGTGCGCGGATTGCGCCCGACGCGCGAATCGCGCTTCTTGACCGAAAAAGCCCCGAAGCCGCGCAATTCGACCCGCTCTCCCCGGGCCATGGCATCGATTATTTCGTCGAAGATCGTCGAAACGATCCTGTCTACATCCCGCTGCACAAGATGCGGGTTTTCCTCAGCAATCTTCTGAATAAGTTCCGAACGGATCATGCAACCCCCAACAATATCTACCAGCCCGGCAAAACATCCGCCTGGCAATCAGAGTGGAAACGCGAAAGTTATCATTTGGTTGCAGGAAATTTCACCAAAGGTCAACATGACATAAAAAAACTGCCCCCGATTTAAAGCCGGGGGCAGTCATATCAAAGGCAAATCGCCTTGTTTTATGCCTTATTCACGGCTCTTCAGAGCGGCGCCGAGAATATCACCCAGCGAGGCACCCGAATCCGAGCTGCCATACTGTTCGACGGCTTCTTTTTCTTCGGCAATCTCACGGGCCTTGATCGACAGGCCGAGACGGCGCGATTTCGCGTCGATATTGGTGACGCGGACATCGACCTTGTCGCCGGTGCCGAAACGCTCGGGACGCTGGTCCTGACGATCGCGCGCCAGATCGCTGCGGCGGATGAACGACTTGGCGCCGTTATATTCCACCTCGATCCCGCCGTCTTCGATGGCGGTCACTTCAACGGTGATCACGTCGCCGCGCTTCACGCCTTCAACCGCTTCGGCCATGGCTTCGTTTTCCAGCGCCTTGATCGACAGCGAGATACGCTCCTTGTCGATATCGACTTCCTGGACAACGGCTTTCACCATATCGCCCTTGCGGAAGTCCTGGATGGCGTCTTCGCCGCGTGCATCCCAGGAGATATCCGACAGGTGAACCATGCCGTCGATATCGCCTTCGAGACCAATGAACAGACCGAATTCGGTGATGTTCTTGACTTCGCCCTCGATGACGGTGCCGGCCGGGTGGGTTTCGGCAAAGACTTCCCACGGGTTGCGCATGGTCTGCTTGAGACCCAGCGACACGCGGCGCTTGGCTTCGTCGATTTCCAGAACCATGACGTCCACTTCCTGCGAGGTCGAGACGATCTTGCCGGGATGGACGTTCTTCTTGGTCCAGGACATTTCCGAAACGTGGACCAGACCTTCGATACCGGCTTCCAGTTCGACGAAAGCACCGTAATCGGTGATGTTGGTCACGCGGCCCTGATGAACCGAACCGATCGGGAATTTCTCGCCAACCGAATCCCACGGATCGGCCTGCAGCTGCTTCATGCCGAGGCTGATGCGGTGGCTGTCGCGGTTGATCTTGATGACCTGAACCTTGACGGTTTCGCCGATGGTCAGGATTTCCGACGGGTGGTTGACGCGGCGCCATGCCATGTCGGTGACATGCAGCAGGCCGTCAACGCCGCCCAGATCGACGAAGGCACCGTATTCGGTGATGTTCTTGACGACGCCGTCAACGACCTGGCCATCGGTCAGGTTCGAGATGACCTCGGCGCGCTGTTCGGCACGCGATTCTTCCAGGATGGCACGGCGCGAGACGACGATATTGCCGCGGCGGCGGTCCATCTTGAGGATCTGGAACGGCTGCTTGAGGCCCATCAGCGGGCCGGCATCGCGCACCGGGCGCACATCGACCTGGGAGCCGGGCAGGAAGGCCACGGCACCGCCGAGATCGACGGTGAAGCCGCCCTTGACACGACCGAAGATGGCGCCCTCGACGCGGTCCTCGTCGGCATAGGCCTTTTCCAGACGGTCCCAGGCTTCCTCACGCCGCGCCTTGTCGCGCGAGATGACGGCCTCGCCACGGGCATTCTCGACCCGATCGAGGAACACCTCGACCTCGTCGCCCACGGCGATTTCGGGGGCTTCGCCCGGATTGGTGAATTCCTTGAGCTCGACGCGGCCTTCCATCTTGTAGCCCACGTCGATGATGGCCTGACCGGCCTCGATGGCGATCACGGTTCCCTTGACGACAGAGCCCTCGGCGGGCGTGTCGATCTCGAAGCTCTCCTGAAGCAGGGCCTCGAATTCTTCCATGGTTGCTTTAGCGCACATGCAGTCGGTTTTCCTTAACTATCGGGTTTTCTGGCCAGACGGTTGTCTCCGCCGGTCTTTGGTTTGGTCTCAAAGGCGTCCTTGCCAAAACAATGCCAAAACAACAAGGGCCGGAGGTTGCCCCGACCCTGCCTGCTGTCCGACGTTGGCCGCCTTGTTGCGTGACGGTCGCGCCTATAGCGCGCCGAACACGGGAATGCAAGCCTCCGGCCGCTCCCGCACCCTCATCCGAGCGCATAGCCCGCGCCGCGCACCGTTCGGATCGGATCCTCGCCGCCATCACGCCTCAGCGCCTTGCGCAGCCGGCCGATATGGACATCGACCGTCCGGCTGTCGACATAGATGTCCCGCCCCCAGACCCGGTCCAGCAATTGCTCGCGACTCCAGACCCGGCCCGGCTTTTCCAGAAAAGTCGCCAGAAGGCGGAATTCCGTCGGCCCGAGCCGCAACTCCTCGCCTCCGCGAAAGACCTTGTGCATGTCCGTGTCGAGCACAATGTCCTCATGACTCAACCGGCCGCCAACCGCCGAGGGACGCACGCGGCGCAACTGCGCCCTGACCCGCGCCAGAAGCTCGGCCAGCGAATAGGGCTTGACCACGTAATCATCCGCCCCCGTCTCCAGACCGCGGACCCTGTCCACCTCCTCGGAACGCGCCGAAAGCATGATCACCGGGGTCAGCCGGTGGGCCGGATCCATCTTGATCCGGCGGCAGACCTCGATGCCCGAAACACCGGGCAGCATCCAGTCCAGCAGGACCAGATCCGGCGCCTCCTCCCTGAGCAGCATGAGCGCCTCGCCGCCATCCTGCGTTCCCACGATGCGCAGCCCCTCCCCTTCGAGATTGTAGGTCAGGATCGCGAGTTGCGCCGGCTCGTCCTCGACCACCAGAACGGTCGGTTTCAGGGCGGCCATCAGATGTCCCTCCGCCCGCTCCGCGCACCGGTGGCCGCATCCTGCTTGGGACGCTCGCCATCGGGCATCTGCCCGCTCACCAGATAGATCGTCTGCTCGGCGATGGCGGTGACGTGATCGCCCATCCGCTCGATGTTCTTGGCGATGAAATGCAGGTGCATGCAGGCGGTGATGTGGCGCGGATCCTCCATCATGTAGGTCAGATAGGTGCGGAAGAGCGAATTGTACATCTGGTCGACCTCCAGATCGCGCTGCCGCACATCCTCGGCCCGTTCCGCATCACGTTGCATGAAGGCGTCAAGCGCATCCTTCAGCATCATCTCGACCATCCGCGCCATCCGCCGCATCGCCGCGCCCCCCTCCCCAACCCTGGCCCCGATCCCGGCCCCGATCCCGGCCCGTCCCACCCCGGCCAGAACACCGGTGCGCTTGGCCATGTTCTTGGCATAGTCGCCGATCCGCTCCAGGTTGGAGGCGATCTTCATCACCGCAAGGATGATGCGCAGATCGGAGGCCACCGGCTGGCGCTCGGCGATCATCAGCGCCGCGCGGGACTGGAGCTCCTGTTCAAGCGCGTCGATCGCCCCGTCGGCGCGGCGCACCTCCTCCGCCAGGTCCTCGTCCAGCGCGGCAAGCG
>JBKEBH010000320.1:0-1730 GCA_047973065.1 Paracoccus sp. (in: a-proteobacteria)
ATCTTCGGAGAAGCGATGAATGACATCATAAGCCTTCGAAAGTGACGTCCCGCCTTTGAAGATCAGATCTTCGCCAAAACCGGGTAAGGCAAAAAGCTTGCTCAAGGACCAGCAAACCCAGAAATCTTTCTCAACAATGGCCTGCGAAAAACCGATGCGCGAGGCCGCTTCCTGAAAGGCTTCGGCCCGTGATGCCGGCGCTTCATTCGCGAAACTGTCGAGATCAGACATGGGTCGCAATCTGCCTGATAACGGGGTGCATCCAGGCTGGCACATCCTTGCTTTGCTTCAAAAGCAGATCGCGATCCTGATCGGACAGTCCCCGCGCCAAGGCATCAACCACCTGACTATTCACACCATTCTTGCCGACATAGCGCAACGCCTGAAACACCGTACCCGAGGTCTGCCCTGCCCCGACCAGTGTTTTACGGGACGCATTGCGAAACTGGATCACGTGCTGCCCCACTGCCTTTGTCCGGGTTGGACCATCCGTCATATAAACCGGCTTCGAGGGCACTTGCGTCGACAAGCCAAGCCGGTTGGCCGCAGCAGCGGGCGAGATTTGCAAAATATGATGATCCTTGCGCGCGATCGCCTGCGCCACATCATCGACAGAAGGCAGCATCATGCCAAATCGCGGACTAACCTTCGGATAATCGTAGAGACCGCGAGAAAGGCGCCGGATCACGCCTTGACCTGCCAGACGTGACAAGGCCTGATCAACGCTTGCACGCGATCCAAGGTCCAGAAAATCGGATGGCGCAAAGATGGCCCCCCTGCCCTTCCCTTTGATATGTTGCAAAACCTTGCCGGCAATCATGTTCAGCCTCCTTATTTTGTCAGAAAATATAGTATGTTTTTCTGAATTTCAAGATGTAATCACAGACGTGCTACCCCTTCCGCTTCGAATCAGGACATCTATTCCCAGCAGGTCAAAGCGGCCAAAGCAGCAATTCTCTGGCATCAGTCATTTTAAGGTTTGCGCCCTTCTTTCTTCCATTTTCTCTGACGGTTAATCGAAATAATCCGACCTTCCCTGCCTTGATGTTGCACGCAACGTCCCTACTATATCTAGATTCTTCTTGCTGTATCACATTATTCATGGCATTCCCGTTTCTGACGGCATAATGCGTCAGGAAAGCCTGCGACCGTCAGAATGATCAAGAGCCTTTGAAAAGGCCACCAGAGGCGGCAGAATATGGATGAGCGTAGCACAGGATTTTTACAGGGAATAGGCTCGCGCGATATCGGAGCCTTTGCCGACAGTCTGGCCGAGTCACTCGACCGGCAGATGAAGGTTGCGTTCGAGCCCGAGGAGCGGAAATCTCTCAGGCGCTTCAGCTCTGCCGAAGTCGCCGAATTGCTGCGCGTCAGCACCTCCAATCTGCGCAATCGCCATAAGGATGGCAGTTTCCCCGAGGTTCATACCGATAACCGCGGCCATAGGTTTTATAGCGCCGAGGATATTGACCAGATGCGCGGCATTCTTGGCCGTACAGGGAAGAACGCGGCATCCTATCATTCCGGGCGCCGGGAAGGTGATCGCCTTCAGGTCATTTCGGTTGTCAATTTCAAGGGCGGATCATCCAAGACAACCGCCACGATTCACCTGGCGCAGCGCTATGCCCTGCGCGGATATCGCGTGCTTGTCCTTGATCTTGACCCGCAGGCCAGCCTGACGACCTTTTTCGGCTTTCGGCCCGAACTCGAATTTGCAGAAGGCGGCACCA
>JBKEBH010000336.1:0-5026 GCA_047973065.1 Paracoccus sp. (in: a-proteobacteria)
CTTCGTTGTAGGCCGGCCGGTTCCTGGTCTTGTAGGCGGGGGGAATGGGTCTGCTTATGTGTCCCAGCTATCACGCTGGATTCACAAGATGAATCCCTCACGGGATTTGTGCAGCAGAGCCCGGCAGCGAACATAGCACGCTCAACTACAATATCCGCGAGCTGGGGCGCCGGGGCGTTCTGGTGTCCAACTTCATCGCCTCGACGGAACAGCTCGATGAGATCAAGGCAGCGGCGCCCGATGTGATGGAGATGATCGCCTTCAACGATGGCAACCGCTATTCCGATTATGTGCCTGGCGTCGATACGGTGGCGGCAGTCGGGATCGGCGGGCTGATTGCCGGCAAGGTCGCGGCCAAGACCGGGATCTTGCTGATGCTGCTGGTCTTCCTGAAGAAGGGCGCTTTCCTGTTGATCCTTCCGGTCATATGGGGCGTGAACCGCCTGCGCGGGCGCAGGTCCGAATAAACCGGCATCGGCCGATCCTTGCCATCATCCATCTGACTGATCGCCACGAAAAAGGCCCGGTGCATCGCCCGGGCCTTCTTGCAATCATGTGCCGTCAGATCAGTTCCGGGCCTTGTCGACCATCTTGCCCTTGGAGATCCAGGGCATCATCTCGCGCAGCTTCGCGCCGACCTGTTCGATCTGGTGTTCGTCATTGATGCGGCGGGTCGCCTTGAAGAAGGGCTGGCCGACCGAGTTTTCCAGCATGAAGTCGCGCACGAACTTGCCGTTCTGGATGTCGGTCAGCACGGCTTTCATGCGGGCCTTGGTCTCGTCGTAAGGCAGAACCCGCGGACCCGACACATATTCGCCATATTCGGCGGTGTTCGAGATCGAGTAGTTCATGTTGGCGATGCCACCTTCATAGATCAGATCGACGATCAGCTTCACCTCGTGCAGGCATTCGAAATAGGCCATTTCCGGCTCGTAACCGGCTTCGACCAGGGTTTCGAACCCGGCGCGGATCAGCTCGACCAGACCGCCGCACAGAACCGCCTGCTCACCGAAGAGGTCGGTTTCGCATTCCTCGCGGAAATTGGTCTCGATGATGCCCGAGCGCCCGCCGCCGATGGCCGAGCAATAGCTCAGGCCCAGATCCATGGCTTTGCCGGTGGCGTCCTGATGGACGGCGACCAGGCAGGGCACGCCGCCGCCTTTGACATATTCGCCGCGCACGGTGTGGCCGGGGCCTTTCGGCGCCATCATGATGACATCGACGCCGGGCTTGGGCTCGATCAGGCCGAAATGGACGTTCAGACCATGGGCGAAGGCGATTGCGGCGCCGTCACGCAGTTTGTCATGGACGTATTTCTTGTAGGTCTCGGCCTGAAGTTCGTCGGGCATGGTGAACATGATCAGGTCGGCCCATTTCGCGGCTTCCGCGATCTCCATCACCTGCAGGCCTTCACCTTCGGCCTTGGCTTTCGAAGGCGAGCCCTCGCGCAGGGCGACGACGACATTCCTGGCACCCGAATCGCGCAGGTTCAGCGCATGGGCGTGGCCCTGCGAGCCATAGCCGAGAATGGCAATCTTCTTGTCCTTGATCAGGTTAACGTCGCAATCGCGGTCGTAATAAACGCGCATGTCAGATCCTCTTGTGTCATCCTGGCAAGGTGATACGAAAGTTTTCAAAGGTGATCCATGCAATCTTCGCATAAATTTGCGATCATCTGATAAGATCATGCTAAAACTTGCTGAATACCGAGAAAATTATGCCCGACGCCACTGACCGCCGCATCCTGCGCCAGCTTCTGGCCGATCCCGACCTGCCCACCGCCGATCTGGCCGAGCGCGCCGGCGTCACTTCGGCGACGCTCTGGCGGCGGCTGGAAAAGCTGCGGGCCAATGGCACGATCAAGGGGCAGGAGGCGCGGATCGACTGGCGCAAGCTCGGCTATGAGGTCGAGGTCAGCCTGCGCTTCACTCTCGACAAGACCAATCCGCGCGCCTTCGACGAATTTACTGCGAGCGCCCGCGAGGTGCCAGAGGTGACCGAGATCCAGAGTTTCCTCGGCAGCGTCGATTTCCGCCTGTCGGTCATCGCCCGCGACATGGCCCATTGGCAGGAGCTTTACCGCGAGCGCATTCTGACCTTGCCCCATGTCGAAGCCAGCGACGCCTTGATGCTGATCTCGACCATCAAGAACGGCACGGAGCTGCCGCTATGACGCCGGATGCCGCTGATCTCGCCATTCTGCGGCTTCTGTCGTGGGATGCAACTCTTGGCGCGGCCGAAATCGGGCGCGCGCTCGGCATGACCTAGCCCGCGACCTGGCGGCGGATCAAGCGCTTGCAGGATGAGGGCGTGATCCGGGGGCAGCGGGTGGTGCTGGACAATGCCGCGCTCGGCTTCGGGGTCACGGTGTTTCTCGGCATCCGCCTGGCCACCAAGGGCCGCACCAGCCTTGAGGAGTTCGAGCGCGCAGCGACCGCCATCCCCGAGGTTCAGCTGGTCCAGCATGTGCTAGGCCAGTTCGATTACCGGCTGCGGATCGTCGCCCGCGACATTGCCGATTTCGAACGCATCCTGCGCCGGCGGATCATGACGCTGCCCGGGCTCGGTCAGGTCGAGGCGAATGTGATGCTCTCGGAAGAACGCCGGCCCGGGCCATTGGGTGGCATTCAGGGCCAGCCATGATCCGTACGGGCCCGGGATCAAGGCGCATCGCGCCGCCGGGCCAGCGGCCGACCGGCCCCTGGGCGGCCTCTGGCCCTCTGCCGGAGTGAATGGCAAGCCGCTCTCAGAACAGTGACAGCTGATCGCCCTTGCGCGGCGGCGGGCCGAAGCGCGACAGATCGAGCGGCTTTGCGTGGTCGCTGTAACCCAGCCGCTTCCTGGCCAGCCGGAAACGCCTGTGCATCAGATCGGCCTCGACCCCCTCGCCGCGCATGCGGTGACCGAAGCGCGGATCATTGTCACGCCCGCCGCGCATGGCCTGAACCCGGTTCATCACATGCGCGGCCGCATCGGGGCGGTGCCGGTCCAGCCAGTCGCGAAACAGCGGCGAGACCTCGCGCGGCAGGCGCAGCGGCAGCATGGCGGCAAGGCTGGCCCCGGCATCGCGCGCCGCCGCCATGATCTGTTCAATCTCGTGATCGGTCAGCACCGGAATGACCGGCGCCAGCATCAGCCGGACCTCGACCCCGGCGGAGGACAGCTCGCGGATTATCCGCAGACGCGTCGCCGGGGCAGGGGCGCGCGGCTCAAGCGCCCGGGCAAGACCGGCATCCAGCGTGGTGACGGAAATCCCGACATGGATCAGCCGCCGCGCCGCCATCTCGGCCAGAAGCGGCAGATCGCGCAGCACGCTCTGCCCGCGTGTGACCAGCCCGGCCGGGTGGTTCCAGTCGAGCAGCAGCCGCCAGATCCCGGGCATGATGGCGCGCTTCGATTCGATCGGCTGATAGGGGTCGGTATTGGTGCCGAAGGCAATCGGCGCCACCTGATAGCCGGGCCGGGAGATTTCGCGGGCCAGCAGCGCGGCGGCATTCGGCTTGGCGGTGATCCTGGTTTCGAAATCCAGCCCCGGCGAAAGCCCCCAATAGGCGTGACTGGGCCGGGCGAAGCAGTAGATGCAGCCATGCTCGCAGCCGCGATAAGGATTGACCGAGCGATCGAAGGGCACATCGGGCGAGCGGTTGCGGGTGATGATGCTGCGCGGGCGTTCCTCGGTTACTTCGGTGCGCAGAAGCCGGGTCTCTTCGGGGATGTCCCAGCCATCATGTTCGCGTTCCGCATGCAGCCGGTCATAGCGATTCGCCGGGCGCTTGTCGGCACCCCGGGCCTTGAGGATTTCGTCAGGATCGCGCGGCGGAAGCATAGGGCATACCTGAAACAAAAAGGGAACATTGTCCAGATCCCGCCGGCAATCTTCAATCCTGCGGCAATGCTCTTTTCATTCGCAGGGCGGAGGGCCATATTACCGCCAGAGGAGATGAACCATGCCGCTTCCGCATTTTCTACTGCTGATCGCCGCCGTCATTCTGGCAGCGGCGGCAACGCTTTGGGTCAGTGTCGCGAATGGTGTGCCGCTGATTGCCTTGGCGCTGGCAGCGCTGATCGCGGCCGGGGTGGTGCATTTCACCCGTAACGATCACCGGCTTTAAGGTCGGCTTCAAGGGCTGCCGTCAGCTGTCCAGCTCGGCATCCCAATACAGAAAATCCATCCAGGTCTTGTGCAGATGGTTGGGCGGAAAGCGCCGGCCCATGGCGTGCATGTCCTCGACCGTCGGGCGGCCCGGTTTGCGCTTGAGGCTCATGCCCGAATGGCGCAGCGGGCGGTTGGCCTTGCGCAGATTGCAGGGCGAGCAGGCGGCCACGACATTTTCCCAGCTGGTGATGCCGCCGCGCGATCTGGGCACGACATGATCGAAGGTCAGCTCGGCCTTCGATCCGCAATACTGACACTCGAATGCGTCCCTCAGAAAAAGATTGAAGCGCGTGAATGCCACGCGCTTCTGAGGTTTGACGTAATCTTTCAGGACGACGACCGAAGGTATGTGGAAGGCCTGACGCTGACTTCGCACCAGCTCGTCATATTCGGCGATGACGCTGACCCGGTCGAGGAAAACTGCCTTGATCGCCTCCTGCCAGGGCCAGAGCGAAAGCGGGTAATAGGACAGCGGTCGGTAATCGGCGTTGAGCACAAGCGCCGGATAGTGCCGCAGCGCCGCTGGCTCGCGCACGAACTGGGTTCTGAATTCGGTATGGTGGTGGTCGAGCATATCTGGCTCCCCGGTCCCGTCGGCCCCGGCAGGGACCGTGCGAGCCACACTATATATCGAGGATCGAGGCGGGCAAGCCCCATTATCTAGCAGCAGTTTGACCCACGAACATGACGGCTCGATGACAATGTTATGTGTGGTAACGTTTAATCTAAAGCATTTTGGCCTGAACCTGAGTCGCTTGGGATTCCCATGAGGGTTCAGATGTGATTCATCCTTATAGGGAGGATGGATGATGTCAGCACCTTTGCCGGTCGCGCTTCGGGCGCGGTTTCGGAAGTATATTGAAGAAGGGT
>JBKEBH010000377.1:0-2884 GCA_047973065.1 Paracoccus sp. (in: a-proteobacteria)
TGGCGATTATTGAACTGTGCCCACAATACGGCATCAGTGACCGCCAAGCATGGAAGATCTTACACGAACAACCTAAAAAACAACAAAAACTATTATGAACAAACACCACAACCAAGCCTCCACGGTGCGCCAACATCGTAAGACTGTGCTGTTAGGTAACTAATTAAGCAGGTGGCTGTGGTCGATTTCATAGCCTGTCAAGCCAGTCAATTGGTATGTTTAGGACGAACGGTATGCCTGCGGTGCATGGATGCAATGAGCAGGCCGATTTTTGGATAACAATGAGGACAAAAAATGAGTAAAGCAAGTCAAAGAAAACAATCAGCCTTTAATTTAGGCAAACTAGATGCAAAAAGCGGATATAAACCCCGCAAGGCAACACCACTAAAAGCCATTTATATGGCGGGTTATTGGGCTGGCAAATATCAAAGGGGATGAAAATGAGTGATGCAGCAGGACAAGCGCAAATGTATCAAGAACAGCAACTTGAACAGATTATTAATCGCAAAAAACATGAAGCGGTGCTAAAAGCCCCACGGGGCAAGTGTCTTTACTGCGGTGAAGCGGTACAAGAATTCTTTTGTGACCCCGATTGCCGTGATGATTATGAGAAAGAGCAGCGTATTAAGCAACAAAATGGGGTGAAATGATGGTTAATTGCAATTATGAAAAAGTAGTTGAACTATGTAAAAACCACAAACTTGAGCCAACTGCTGACGATGTAATGCGTTGGGCTAATGTTGACGAGGTTGAGGCATTTGAAATACTTATTAAGATGCGAAAAAACGGTCTAATCGGTGTATCTGAGATAGACCACGAGTTCACCGATGAAATCGTGTGCCCACACTGTGGTTATGAATACCCCGCTAGCTGGGAGTTTACGTTAGATGTCGATGAGGAGACGTGTGCCGAATGTGGCGGACAGTTTAGCTATGAGCGCATCACAAGCACCTACTACAACACTGAAAAAGTAGGGAAAGAAAATGAGTAAAATTAAGGAATTAAATAATATTTTGTTTGACCAGTTAAACAGACTGAATGACAAAGATTTGAACAGCGATGAGCTTAAAAATGAAGCTATTAGAGCAAAAGCAATTGCAGACGTGTCTAGTAAAGTGCTTGAAACAGCACATATAACAATTGAAGCAACTAAGATAATCAATGAGTTTGGTGTTGGCAAAACAACGAAATCACTGGTCAATCTAACAGAAGAATGAAAGGTTACGCAATAATCTATTCTAGTGATGAGCTTGCTTTCATTAAAGCAAATAGCAAGTTGCCAAGACGTGAGCTAACCCATCTTTTTAACACTACGTTTAATCGTGATTTAAAAGTGTCATACTTAGATGCTTTATGCAAAAGAACCGGCTGGTTGACTGGTCGAACAGGAAAGTTTAAAAAAGGAATGAAAAGCTGGAATAAAGGAAAAAAAGGCTATATGAGTGCTAACAGAACATCTTTTAAAAAAGGTCAAATGGCTCACAACCATAAGCCTGTCGGCTCAACACGTATCAACGTTGAGGGGTATGTTGAGAATAAAGTAGAAGAGCCTAAAAAATGGATTGGTTTGCATAGAAAAGTTTGGCTCGAAACACACGGCAAAATCCCCAAAAATCACGTTATAGCTTTCAAAAACGGGGATAAAACAGACTGTAGAATTGACAATCTAATGTTGCTTTCCCGTTCTGAATTATCAGTGATTAATCATAATTTTAGTCAAATCAGCAATGATTATTTTGAAACAAAATCAATCTTGGGGAAAATTATTACTAAAGCAAGCAAACAATGACTAACCCAATCCTATACCCCATCCCATCAGAAGCTGAGTTTAACGCTGCCATGGATACGATTGCAACGTACATGTTGCACCGCTCTGTAGCTGAATCTAGGACGGGGCGAGTGTATTGGATTAATAGCAACAGTTGGGCAGTTCGCACCCATGCCAAATTCAAACTAATTAAACTAAAGAAAAAAGACAAGTTCAGCTGCGACATGCACTGGTCGGTTTATCTACCACGGCGTATTATCCAGCGTACGAATAGGAACTAATTATATGAAATCTTTAACCGCATTTTACAACAAATGGTTGAAACCTGAGGGTAGAATGACTAGGGCTGTTCGTGAGGCCATTGAGAGAGAATCAAAAGCTCGTAAAAAATCCGTTACCCTTGCCCCTGAAAATGAGTTTATAAAACTGTTTGTGGTCTCAGGTCATCTAGTCGTTGTGCAATACCTTGAAGAGGACAATGGTGTCCTTCTGCTAGTGAGAAGCTATATTGCTGGTTACGTTTGGGGCATTGGTTATGAATACAAACTTAAGCGAACTGCCGCCGCTAGAGAAACATTTAAAGCCTATGCCCACACCGATGCTATAGAAGACTTCAAAAAAATCATGGAAAAGAAAGTTAAGGAAAATATTACCTGTCACTAACCCAATCACCATTCCCCTTGTCACGCCTGCGTAGGCAGGCATCCACCATTATTAACAATTATTCAGCCGTGAATAATTATTTCAACTACTAACTGTCAGTTTTAGCCCCAGTGCTTCGATTAGCTTTTGCACGGTGGTATAAGTGGGGTTGCCGTTATCAGACAAACTTTTATAAAGACTTGCTCGATTAACGCCCACTTGCTCAGCAATGGCACTCATGCCTTTGGCTTTAGCAATATCCCCCAGCGCAAGCCGAAAAAGCGCAGGGTCATTTTCTTCCAGCACCGCTTGTAAATATGCCGCCATATCCTCAGAAGTGTCTAGGTACTCCGCCACATCGAACGGCGTTGTTTTAATTTTAGTCATGGTTATTCTCCCATTGTTTAGTCAGTTGTTTAGCCATTTCCTTGGCTTTTTTAATATCTCTGCTTTGTGTGCCTTCCATCCCACCTG
>JBKEBH010000026.1:0-1900 GCA_047973065.1 Paracoccus sp. (in: a-proteobacteria)
CCCGCAAGCTGGGCTATCTCGGACCTGGACGGTTGCGTGCCGATGGGCTTGCCTTTTCGACGCTGATTTCAAAGGGTGAAACCCAGAGGCAGGCACATGTGGCTCTGCGTCAGATGATATCGGAATGGCTGGTGGATCATGAGGAACACCTGCTTTCGGAAGAGAATATCCTTGGCACCACCAGGCACAGGCAGGTTTTCGGCGAAGGGAGTGTGCTTTACCCCAATGCCGTCGCACGGCTGAACCGGCTGCTGGCTTTCATGGGCAATCCCGAGGTCGAGCTATTCCTGGCTGTACGCGATCCGGCTGAGTTCGTGACATCGGCTTATGGGCAGCAGCTGCGCTCGGGAAGCGGGATGGATATCGACCGCTATGTCCGGGGGATACGGGTTCGCGATCTGTCCTGGGCTCGGCTGGCGCATGAGCTGTTGTCCTGTCGCGGGGTTATCCGGCTGGTCTGCTGGCGTTACGAAGATTACGCCCGCCTGCGGCCGCGCCTGCTGGCTGAGATGCTGGGCCCCGAATGCGCAGCAATCGTGCCCGAGGCGGGCTGGAGCAACAGCGGCATTTCGGCTGAGGCCTATACGGCCTTTGTCGATATGGCCTTGACCGATTTGGAGACCCCGATCCCAGAGCTTCTGCGGGCCGCTTGTCTGGCGCATCCCAAGGCACATGGCAAGCCTGGCATGCGGCCACTGCGCCGCCGGGTCTATGCGGCCAGCCAGATTGCCTATGAGCGGGATCTGGCGGTGCTGGCGCGGTTTGACAGGGTGAGCCTGCTGACGCCAGAGGCCAGATCTGACGAAGACACCGGGTGAGAGTGGTGCGTAAACAGGCATCCACGTTCAAGCCGGCTTGAAAACCCGGGCCCTCCAGTTTATCTGAGCCACTGCAACACGAGGAACATCATGGCCAATCCCGTCCAGTTTCTGTCTCAGGTCCGTGCCGAGGCTGCCAAGATCACCTGGCCCACCCGGCGCGAGGTGGTGACGACCACGATCATGGTCTTCATCATGGCGACACTTGCCGCCGTGTTCTTCTTCCTGGTCGATCTGGCGATCCGTACCGGCCTGACCTGGCTGGTGGGCTCGGTCAGCTGATTGGCCGCAGGCAATCTGCCTGGCGCTGCGCCGGGTATAATCGGCTGCCGGGCGCACAAACTTCCATGTCCACACCGTGTTCCGGCCTCGCCTTGGCGGGGCCTGATGCAATTTTGACGATGATATGCAGGATATCGGCTTTGATATTCGCAGCTCACGCCTGTGCTATTCTTCCCGGTTCAATCGAAGCGCTGTGCGGTTTAATTGACCCTGGAGGAACTCGCCTCGTTCTCGATAATTGAGGCTTATTTTTCAGCGTTGATAACTATTTCGCGGAATGCTCCGGTTGCAGCCAAGGGCCTGATTTTCAATGGATTGATATTCCCGGCCATAGCTTTGCTTGTGTAATTCCATCGCATTATGATTCCATGTGGAATGACCTGATTCGCTCAAAAGGGAATTGTTTCGAAGTAATTGTTGATAGGGCCGGTGTGGGGCGGTGCAGAATCCCGGAATGAGAGGGCTGGATCTCAACTGTCTGATTTGAAATATTTTATCGCGTGCGCCGGATCTGCTGGGCGGGCTATTGCCTGATTCTACCACTGTGAAACTTGAGGTGGTTATTGGCGGTATAATAAAACCCATGGTGGTTATGTGAGGGGCGTAAACTTTCGGCGGCGCTTTGTGGAGGGTGGAATTCATATAAGATATGCGCATCTGCCGGCGGAAATTCGCTTCTCCTTAGTCGGCTTTGAACAACGCCTTCAGGCCGGCTGAGCACCTTGATTTCGGGTTTTCGACAAGGTCAGGTGCGCGATCAGCCAACCGAGGACTGCAGCCAAGGCAGCCAAGATCGCCCT
>JBKEBH010000053.1:0-16178 GCA_047973065.1 Paracoccus sp. (in: a-proteobacteria)
CTGAAGCCCAGATCGGTGACCACCTGATCCAGCTTGGTCAGGAACTCAGTGTTCGAGCCGCTTAGCGAGCCGAAAAGCCCGGTCTGCGGCAGGAAGTGCCCGGTCAGCTGCAGCGAGATGAAGACCGCCGGAATGGTATAGGCGATGATCAGCACGACATATTGCGCCACCTGCGTATAGGTGATGCCCTTCATGCCGCCCAGAACCGCATAGCAGAAGACCAGTGCCGCGCCGATCCACAGCCCGGTCGAATTCGACACTTCCAGATAGCGCGAGAAGGTCACGCCGACGCCGGTCATCTGGCCGATCACCTAGGTGATCGAGATGATCAGAAGGCAGACAACCCCGATGATCCGCGCGGTCTGGCTGTAGAAGCGGTCGCCGATGAATTCGGGCACGGTGAATTTGCCGAATTTGCGCAGGTAAGGCGCAAGCAGCAGCGCCAGCAGAACATAGCCGCCGGTCCAACCCATCAGATAGGTCGAGTTGTCATAGCCTACAAAGGCAATCAGACCCGCCATCGAGATGAAAGAGGCCGCCGACATCCAGTCGGCCGCCGTGGCCATGCCGTTCATCACCGGGCTGACGCCCCGGTTCGCGGCATAGAATTCAGCGGTGGATCCAGCGCGGGCCCAGATCGCAATTCCGATATAAACCGCGAAGCTGGCGCCGATGAAGATCAGGTTAAGCGTGAACTGAGACATGAATTATTCCTCCACGCCATGATCGCGGTCGATCTTGTTCATGCGGAACGCATAGAAGAAGATCAGTGCGATGAAGACCAGGATCGAGCCCTGCTGGGCGAACCAGAAGCCAAGATCGGTCCCGCCGACCTTGATCCCCGCCAGCATCGGCCGAAAAATGATACCGAAGCCGTAAGATACGAGCGCCCAGATGATCATGCAGGTCCAGATCAGTCTGAGGTTCGCCTTCCAGTAGGCATTGTTTGATTGCTTGTCGCTCATGTCCCTTGGTCCCTCCCTTGTGACATGCGCCGCCATTATTCTTTGCCCCGGCAGGCGGCGGCGGCCCGCCGGGTCTATGACGGGGCCTGCTCAGCCCCGGTTCATGCGGTTTTCGATCAGCTCATCGACCACGCCGGGATCGGCCAGGGTCGAGGTGTCGCCAAGGCTGCCGAAGTCGTTTTCGGCGATCTTGCGCAGGATGCGGCGCATGATCTTGCCCGAACGGGTCTTGGGCAGACCCGGCACCCATTGGATCAGATCGGGCTTGGCAATCGGGCCGATCTCGGTGCGCACCCAGGATTCCAGCTCCTTGCGCAGCTCGTCGGTGGGGGTGACATCGTTCATCACCGTGACATAGGCGTAGATGCCCTGCCCCTTGACCTCATGCGGATAGCCGACCACGGCGGCCTCGGCGATCTTGGGATGGGCAACCAGCGCCGATTCCACCTCGGCAGTGCCCATGCGGTGACCCGAGACGTTGATCACGTCATCGACCCGGCCGGTGATCCAGTAATAGCCATCGGCGTCGCGCACGCAGCCATCGCCGGTGAAGTAGTAGCCGGGATATTGCTGGAAATAGGTTTCCATGAAGCGGCCATGATCGCCCCAGACCGTGCGCATCTGCCCGGGCCAGCTGTCGGCGATGCACAGCACGCCCTCGGCCGGATCGCCCTCCTGGATCCTGGCCGATTCCGCATCCAGAATGACCGGCTTGACCCCGAAGAAGGGCAGCGTCGCCGAGCCCGGCTTGGTCTCGATCGCGCCGGGCATCGAGGTGATCATGTGCCCGCCGGTCTCGGTCTGCCACCAGGTATCGACGATCGGGCATTTGCCCTTGCCGACATGCTGGTCATACCAGTTCCAGGCTTCGGGATTGATCGGCTCGCCGACCGTGCCCAGAACGCGCAGGCTCGACAGATCGTATTTCTCGACCCATTCCGGCCCCTGCCCCATCAGGGCGCGGATCGCAGTCGGAGCGGTGTAGAACTGGTTGACCTTGTGCTTTTCGCAGACCGCCCAGAAGCGCCCTGCATCGGGCCAGGTCGGCACGCCCTCGAACATCAGCGTGGTCGCACCATTGGCGAGCGGGCCATAGACGATATAGCTGTGCCCGGTCACCCAGCCGACATCGGCGGTGCACCAGAAGATGTCGCCATCCTTGTAGTCGAAGACATATTCATGGGTCATCGCCGCATAGGCCAGATAGCCGCCGGTCGAATGCACAACCCCCTTGGGCTTGCCGGTCGAGCCGGAGGTGTACAGGATGAACAGCGGATCTTCCGCATTCATCGGACGCGGCGGGCATTCGGGGCTGACCTGCTCCATCAGCGCCAGCACATCGACATCGCGGCCCTGGATCCAGGTGGTCTGATCGCCGGTATGCTTGACGACCAGGCAGCGCACCTTGTCCGAGCAATGCAGAAGCGCCGCGTCGGTATTCGACTTCAGTCCGGTGCGCCGCCCGCCGCGCGGGGCAGTATCGGCGGTGATGACCAGTTTCGCGCCGCAATCATTGATCCGGTTGGCAAGCGCATCGGGCGAGAATCCGGCAAAGACGATGGAATGGGTGGCGCCGATGCGGGCGCAGGCCAGCATGGCATAGGCCGCTTCCGGGATCATCGGCATATAGATTACCACCCGGTCGCCGCGCATCACGCCCTGGCTGAGCAGGACATTGGCCATCCGGTTCACCTTCTCACTCAGCTCGCGATAGGTGATGTGACGGGCCGGGGTTTCGGGATCGTCCGGCTCGAAGATGATCGCGGTCTGATAACCGCGATCCGCCAGATGGCGGTCGATGCAGTTCACGCTGGCGTTCAGAATCCCGTCCTCGAACCATTTGATCGAGACCTTGCCGAAGGTGAAATCGGTGTTCTTCACCTTGGTATAGGGCTCCATCCAGTCGAGCCGCTTGCCTTCCCGCCCCCAGAATCCCTCAGGATCGGCAATCGATTCGCTGTAAAGCCGGCTGTAATCCTCAGGCCCCGCAATCGCATCCTCGAACCCGGCCGGAACAGGATGTTTTGCTACGTTTTCAACGGCCATGACAATCTCCCCCTCTAAATCGCTGACTGGTTTACGCCGATCAACTGGCGCACTCGCTCGCCTGAAGTTAATCACATGTGAAGAGCCTTACAAAGTGTTTTTTTCATTGGATTATTTTGTCAATTAATTCACGATATAAATGGAATTTTTGTAAATAATTCACATTAGCACCAACAGAGGATCAGCCTTGCCAGCCGCGCCGACGCAGGGCAGCATCACAGGCATGGTTCAAGATTTCATCCAGCAAACCGATGACCGCACCCGCCAGCTGACCCGTGACCTGCTTCGCCAGATCCACCATGCGGTGCTTTCGGTCATCGACGAAGCCCATGGTTACCCCTATCTGGCACGCATCGCCTGCCAGGCAGACGAGGACGGCATTCCCCTGGCCTTCCTGTCGGAAATCGCCGTCCATACCCGGCTCCTCGAATCCCAGCCAAAGGCGGCGCTGCTGATCGAGGCACCGCCCGGGCGCGGCGAGGCGATGGCGCAGGCCCGGCTCAGCCTGCAAGTGGTGGCGCGCCGATTGCCGGACCATGGTCCCGCCCATGCGGCGCGTCTCGCCAGCTGGTTGGCGCATAACCCGAAGTCCCGCGCCTATGCCGAGCTGCCCGGTTTCCATTTCTGGCGCCTTGAGCCGCATGCCGGCCTGCTCAATGCCGGATTTGGCCAGGCCTACCGGATCGGGCCGGGGGACATCAGAACGCCCCCGGCAGATCATGTCCGGGGGCGTTAGCTTTGATTGCCGCGTTTTTCAGTTGGTCGGGGGCCTATTCGCCCGGCCTGAACCGGCCTGAACCGACCTGGCTCAGTTGGGGCTGTCCATCCGCACCCGAACGGTTACCTCGCCCCGGGCCGGCTGCGACCATTCGATTTGCACATTCTGCTTCGCCGCCCCCATCTCGGTCTGCACCCATGGCATCTCAATCAGCCGGGCGCCGCTAGAGTTACGGATCTGCGAGACCGCAACGATCGAATCTATATTCCTGGCCCGCGCCCGGAACGGCAGGTGATCCGAAACCGGGATCACCCAGCTGGATTGCGCGGAAGGCTGATTATGGGTCAACTGCACCGGATTGGCGATGTAATCGTTGACGCCGGTGAAGGTATTGCCCTCGAAGGTGATATTGCGCATCCGCGAATAGTCGAGATCGGCAAAGCTGGTATCCACTTTCTCGACCCGGTTGATCTTTTTGCCCCGGATCTTGAAAACATTGTTCGCCACGGTCAGGCCGTGAATATAATGCCCCGAACCATAGGGCTTGATCGACAGGAAGGAAAAATCGCTCAGCACGCCCTGAACGGTGAAATGATTTCCGGTTATCGACAAAGCCCCGAACGAATACTGGTTCGGGCCGAAATTGACCTCGGGCGCATATTCGTTCGTCCACTCGATGACGTTGTTATCGATATAGTTCCCGGTAATCGCCATCTTGCAGCTGGTATTGGTGATGACCAGACCTGGCACACGTTTGCCGCCATCGGAATCGTCGCCCTGGAACCAATGATTGCCGATCAGAAGATGCCCGCTACCGCCCATCACCATGGAGGTGCCCAGACGCACGAAGCGATTCTCACGGATCTTGCAGTCATTGGCATTGACGCTGATCCCGATGGATTGGCGATCTTGCGACAGCATTCCCATCTCAGCCGACATGAACTGACAGCGGTCAACATGCAGATCCTGACAGGCTCGCCCGACCGATGTGATCCCACGGTATTTCAGCCGGCTGACAACGCAGTCACGGATATGGAACATTTCACCATCCGCAGGCAGCATCAGCACGCTGGCAACGTCATCCAATGAAAATTCCATATCCGCAAGGGTCAACCGCGCGAAGCTCTCCATCCCAAGAAAATCAAACGCATAGCGGAAGCGCCTGAACAGATAGGTTCGCGTCCCGGACCCGCCATAAAGCGGCTGAGAAAGGGTCAGGGTCTGTGCGGCGATATTCTTGCCTCGGACATAGATTTCGCGGCCAACACCGGGACCGGTGATCAGGCTGCCCACCTCGATATTGGCGACATTGACCACATTCGACAGCATCGCCGGTCGCGCAACATCATATTTCGCCTGAGAGCTGGCCTGCCCCATTTGCCAGGCCGGACCATCCTCAACCTGAATCTGGCCATTCATGATCACCCGCCAGTTGGCAAAGCTGGTCAGCCCATGCAGGATCTCGGTCATGATCAGCGGCTCGGTCAGACGGATCCTGCGACCGCAGAGGTCAAGTGCGGTATGATCCGTATAGCCAAACAGCGCCTGAAGGCCCCGCTTGAGCGCTTCAGTTTCATCACCGAACGCCGCGAGGTAGCTGTTATAGTTGAAAGATCCCATCAGAACCAGCTTGGCACTGCGCGGCATGCTCAGCGTTCCTGTGAACCGCACTGGCGATTGCAAGGTCAGGCTGGAGCCAATGGCGTAGACGCCCTCAGGCACAACCACCTCCCGACCATTCGCAGCCTGATCAGCCGCCTGAAAGGCCGCACGATCATCGCTCGTACCATTGCCGAGCGCGCCGAAATCACGCACATCGACCCAATCCAACATTTCTCGCAGATAGGCCTCGGTCGCATCCTCGATCCGCACCGATTCAATGCGCACCGCACCGCCATTGGCCCCGATCAGATCCAGCCCGAAATGGCCGTAGAT
The DNA here is from genome assembly GCA_047973065.1 of Paracoccus sp. (in: a-proteobacteria). Lineage (GTDB taxonomy): Bacteria > Pseudomonadota > Alphaproteobacteria > Rhodobacterales > Rhodobacteraceae > Paracoccus. Next base: position 5,665 of record JBKEBH010000053.1, read on the forward strand.
CGGCTCCGCTCCCCAGGCCATATCGACCCCGCCGCGCCGGCCGGTGCCGACGATGCCACTGATTTCGAGCACGTCGCCATAAGCCGGCAGCTGCCTGGCCGGCGCCTCCTCGACCAGTCCGGTGACATGGTTGCGTTGCCCGTCCCCGGCCCATCCGGCAATCCGCGCCGAGGGCCGCGCCCCCGCAACCGCCTTCAGCCGCACCGAGATGCGCAGATAGATACCCGGCAGGATCGGCGTCTCACCCATGAAGCGGATCCGCGTTACATCCTCGACCTTGTTGATTTCAAGGCATGTCCCGAAATCCTGATCGGCCGCAATGATGGCGGCATTGGCCTGATTGGCCCATGTCGCGCTTCCCGGGCGTCCGTATTCGCGCGACCAGACCGCAAGACCGGCGGCAAAGGATGGCGGCATCAGCTGCAGCCCATCGGTGACGGCGATATTCATGCGCAATCTCCCCTTATCGAAGCCGCCCCATGCAGCTCGAAGTCGGAGAAGAATTTCGCTAACCCGGGTTAACCTGCCGTTAAGATATCGCGCGTTGCGCAGGGCAGGCCCCGCGCAACACCGAGTTCAGGCAAGAAGCTCGCCAGCCAGCGCCCGCTCGATCAGGCCGCGGGTCTCATCCACGCCGTAAAGCGCGATGAAACCGCCAAAGCGCGGCCCCTGATCGGCGCCCAGAAGCACCTGATACAGCGCCTGGAACCAGGCTTTCATCGGCTCGAACGCATGATCGCGACCAATGGCGAAGACCATTTCCTGAAGCTTTTCGGGATCGGCCGGCCCTTCCCAGTCCGCCAGCCGCCCGGCCAGATCCGCCAGCGCCGCACGTTCCTGATCGGTAGGCGCCCGGAAGACGCGTCCCGGCGCCACGAAATCGTTGAAATAGCGCACGGCATAGCCCGCCGCCTCATCCAGCTGCGGATGGGTTTGCGGCGTCGCATCGGGCGCATAGCGGCGGATAAAGCCCCACAATCCGTCCTTGTCCTGCGCCCCGGCCACCGAAGCCAAGTTTAGCAGCATCGAGAACGGCACCACCATATCCGAGGCCGGCACCTGACCGCGATGGATATGGAAGACCGGATTGGCCAGCTGCTGATCAATCGTCTGCCCCGGGAAAGTCCGCAGCTGCTGGTGATATTCGTCCACCGCCTTCGGGATCACATCCCACCACAGCCGCTTGGCGGTCTTGGGCTTCTGATACATGAAATAGCTCAGACTGTCCGAAGCCGCATAGGTCAGCCATTCGTCGATCGACAGCCCGTTGCCCTTGGATTTGCTGATCTTCTGGCCCTGATCGTCAAGGAACAGCTCATAGGTGAAATGCTCGGGCTTGCACCCGCCCAGCACCTCGCAGATCCCATCATAGATCGGGGTATTGGTGCTGTGATCCTTGCCATACATCTCGAAATCGACATCGAGCGCGGCCCAACGCGCCCCGAAATCCGGCTTCCATTGCAGTTTCACCTGCCCGCCGGTCACCGGCAGCGTCCATTCGCGCCCGTCCTCGTCGTCAAAGGTGATCTCGCCCTTCCTGGCATCGACATGCTTGATCGGCACATAAAGCACGCGGCCGGTTTCGGGATGAATGGGCAGAAAGCAGCTATAGCTCTGCTGACGTTCTTCGCGCAGCGAGGCCAGCATGATCCTCATGATATCGTCATAGCGCTCCGCCGCCTTCAGCAGCGTCGGATCGAAGGCGCCGGACTTGTAGAACTCGGTCGCCGACATGAATTCGTATTCGAACCCGAACGTGTCCAGAAACCGGCGCAGCATGGCGTTGTTGTGATCGCCAAAGCTCGGATATTCGCCGAAAGGATCGGGAACCGAGGTCAGCGGCTTTTGCAGATTTTCGTGCAGCATCTCCTGTTGCGGGACGTTTTCGGGCACCTTGCGCATCCCGTCCATGTCGTCCGAAAAGCAGAAAAGCCGGGTCGGGATGTCCGAAATCATCTCAAAGGCGCGGCGGATCATCGTGGTGCGCGCCACCTCGCCGAAGGTGCCGATATGGGGCAGGCCCGAGGGGCCATAGCCGGTCTCGAACAGCACATAGCCCTTTTCGGGATCCTTCTTCTCATAGCGTTTGAGCACCCGGCGTGCCTCTTCGAAGGGCCAGGCCTTGGAAGTCATTGCCGCATCGCGCAGGGTGGTCATTGTCATAATCTCCTGAAGGGGTTGGACGGGGCTTATTGAAACCCCGGAAGATCGTCAATATTTTGGCTGCCACAGTATAAGGATTACCCGCGTGACCACTGAGCTTCCCTCCTTCTCCGAATGCGATGCGCTGGTATCGGTCATGGTGGCCGTCTCGGCCTCGGACGAAAACATGCGCACTGCGGAACTGGTCGCCATCGAACGCATGGTCGATCACATGCCGGTCTTTGCCAGCTATGACGTCAACCGCATCCCGGTGGTCTCGCAAACCGTCATCACGCTGTTCGAAGAAGAAGACGGTCTCGACGCCCTCTTCGGTCTGGTGCGCGAGGCCCTGCCCCCGCATCTTCTGGAAACCGCCTATGCCCTCGCCTGCGAGATCGCCGCCGCCGATGGCCGCCTGCCCGATGACGAGGCCGAAATGCTGCGCGAGGTCCGCCACCAGCTGAACATCTCCCGCCTCCACGCCTCCGCCATCGAGCTTTCGGCGCAGGCACGGCACCGGCGGCTCTAGCTGGATCGGGGCCCCAGACATGTGCAGGTTCTGGGGCTCAATAGCTTCACAAGACAAAACCCATCACGCGGATGCCCGTCATGGGCAGATGGGCGCAGCTTGGCCGTCGCCAGTAGAGCAGCAGCTGCGGCAGTCCTGCCAATTAGGCCCCACACTCAAATCGGATCAGAAGCCGTCCTGCGAATTCAGCGCGTTTATCCTCGAAGCCGCAGGACTGGCGCATTCAATGCCGGATTGAAATCCGGCCCCCAGCCCGCGTCTCGCGCCGCCTCAGTCCTCGGCAGTCGCCTCGGCGCGGCTCTTGCCGGACACATCCAGCGCCAGCGTCGCCGCCATGAAGGCATCGAGATCGCCGTCCAGCACGCCCTGGGTATCCGAGGTCTCATGCGAGGTCCGCAGGTCCTTCACCATCTGATAGGGGTGAAGCACATATGACCGGATCTGGTTGCCCCAGCCAGCATCGCCCTTGGCATCGTGCTGGGCGTTGATCTCGGCATTGCGCTTGTCGAGCTCCGTCTGATAAAGTCTTGCTTTCAGGGCATTCATCGCCGCTTCGCGGTTCTGGTGCTGCGATTTCATCGAGCTGGTGACCACGATGCCTGTCGGCAGGTGGGTGATCCGCACCGCCGAATCCGTGGTGTTGACGTGCTGACCGCCCGCGCCCGACGAACGGTAGGTGTCGATACGGATTTCGCTGTCGGGAACGGTGATTTCGATATTGTCATCGACCACCGGATAGACCCAGACCGAGCTGAAAGACGTATGCCGCCGCGCCGCGCTGTCATAGGGCGAGATCCGCACCAGCCGATGCACGCCCGATTCCGATTTCAGCCAGCCATAGGCATTATGCCCGGAAATCTTGTAGGAAGCCGAGCGGATACCGGCCTCATCACCCGCCGATTCCGAAATCAGCTCGACATCATAGCCCTTCTTCTCGGCCCATCGCACATACATGCGCGCCAGCATCGAAGCCCAGTCGCAGCTTTCCGTGCCGCCAGCCCCGGCATTGATTTCAAGGAAGGTGTCATTACCGTCCGCCTCGCCATTCAGCAGGGCCTCCAGCTCTTTCTGGGCGGCCTCCTCGGCCAGGGCCTTCAGATTGGCCTCGGCCTCGGCGACCAGTTCCGCATCGCCCTCCATCTCGGCCAGCTCGACCATTTCGGCATTGGCTTCGAGATCGCCCGAGATCCGGCGATAGCCCTCGACCGCATCGGACAGCGACTGGCGATCGCGCATCAGCTTCTGGGCCCGAGCGAGATCGGACCACAGATCGCCATCCTCGATCATGGCGTTCAGCTCTTCCAGCCGGTGCGGCGCGGTTTCCCAATCCATGCGCTGCGCCAAGAGCCGCAGGGACTTGCGGATCGCTTCAATGGTGGCAGCGGTTTCGGCGCGCATGGGCTTGGTCCTTCCAGATCAGATCGGTGCTGAGATAACCTCTGACGACCGCCCTCACAAGGGCAGCCGCGCCATCGGGTCATGGCCAAGCAGAGATCAGTAAAGCCCGCCCGAGGAGATGGTTCCGAAATCGGCCTTTTTCGGAATGACCTTCCTCTTGCCCGATGAAGTGGTAACGGTCTTGCCCCCGCCCCCCGCAGCATTCCCCTTGGGCAATTCCTTCAGCGTCAGCGGGATCCCTTCGACCTTGGGCATGACCCTGGCCTCGAAACCGCCGTCGATATAATCCAGACCCGTGGTCTGATCGGTGCCTTCGCGGAAGAATTCCGAAATCACATTGGCCCCGCTCGCGTCGGCCGAGACCCGCTGGCCGGTGAAGCGGTCGATCTTCATGAAGTAACCGCCCTTCGGCACCCGGAACTGCGAGCCGCCATATTCCTTGACTGCCTGACGCATGAACGCGTTGAAGACCGGCACACAAAGCGTGCCGCCAAAGGCATTGCTGCCCAAGGTGCGCGGCTGGTCATAACCCAGATAGCAGCCGGCGACGATATTCGAGGAAAAACCGACGAACCACACATCCTTGGCGTCATTGGTGGTCCCGGTCTTGCCGGCGATCGGCACCGGCAGGTTCACGCCCTTGCCCGAGCCGCGCTTGACCACGCCTTCCATCATCGAAGTGATCTGATAGGCGGTGACCGCATCCATCACCCGCTCGCGATTGGTGTCGATCTCGGGCGAGGTGCCGGCGGGCAGCGCGTTCTGCTTACAGCCCACACAATCGCGCTGATCGTGACGATAGATGGTGCGGCCACGGCGGTCCTGAACCCGGTCCACCAGCGTCGGCTCGACCCGTTCACCGCCATTGGCGAACATCGCATAGGCCGCCACCATCCGGTAAAGCGTGGTTTCCTGCGCGCCGAGCGAATTGGCGAGGAAGGGCCGCATCTGGCCCTCGTCATAGACCCCGAAACGCTCGGCGTAATCGGCGACCGTGTCCATGCCGATATCCTGCGCCACGCGAATGGTCATCAGGTTCCGCGACTGCTCGATCCCGGTGCGCAGCGGCGTCGGGCCATAGGTCCGGTTCGAAGAGTTCTTGGGCCGCCACATACCATCGGGCGTGTTGATGGCAATTTCCTCATCGACGACAATCGTGGCTGGGGTATAGCCATTATCCAGCGCTGCCGCATAGACGAAGGGCTTGAAGCTTGAACCCGGCTGACGCATCGCTTGGGTGGCACGGTTGAAGACCGAGGACTGGTAGGAGAAACCGCCCTGCATGGCGATGACCCGGCCGGTATTGACGTCCATGGCCATGAAGCCGCCTTCGATCTCGGGGATCTGGCGCAGGGTCCAGCGGATGAACTTGCCGCTGCCGTCTTCGGTCATGGCACGCACCATCACCACATCGCCAACGCCGACCAGATCGCCGGCATTCTGGGCGCGCGCGCCGAGCTTGCCATCCGCCTGACGCGGGCGCGCCCATTGCGCATCCTTGGCCGGGATCCAGTGGCCGTCGGCATCTTCCTCGATCCCCTCGATGCCGATGCGGGCATTGCCATCCTCCAGCTCCAGCACGACCGCCGGCATCCAGCCCGGGATATCGCGCGGCGCCTCGCGGGCTTTGAACAGAGCTTCGCGCCAATCGGCTTCGCTGCCCAGTTCCTCGGCGGGGATATTGGCGATCACACCGTGCCAGATGCCACGGCTACGGTCATAGTCTTCCAGTGCCTCGCGCAAAGCGTCACTGGACACGGACTGCATATGCGGATCGACGGTGGCCCGGATGGTCAGACCACCTGTGAAAAACTCGTCTTCGCCAAATTCCTGCGAGAGCTGACGGCGAATTTCATCGGTGAAGTAATCGCGCGGCGGCAATTTTTCGGAAAAGGCCGGGAAATCGCCATTCTGAACCGAGCGCAGCGGTTTTTCGGCCTCGGAACGATAGGTTTGCTCATCGATGAAACCGTTCTGCCACATCTCGCGCAGCACATAATTGCGCCGCTGGGTCACGCGCTCCTTGGCCCGGACCGGGTGATAATTGCTCGGCGCCTGCGGCATGGAAGCCAGCGTCGCCGCCTCATGCGGCTCCAGCTCGGACAGGGTCTTGTTGAAATAGGTCTGCGCAGCGGCCGCCACACCATAGCTGTTCTGGCCGAGGAAAATCTCGTTCAGATAGAGCTCAAGGATCTGGTCCTTGCTCAGCGACTGCTCCAGCCTCGTCGCCAGGATCAGTTCCTTGACCTTGCGTTCGACGCTGCGATCCGAAGACAGCAGGAAATTCTTCATCACCTGCTGGGTAATGGTCGAAGCCCCGCGCAGATTGTCCCCGCCCGACACGACCGCATCACGCACGGCCGCGGCAATCCCCATCGGGTCGAAGCCGTGATGGGCGTAGAAATTCTTGTCTTCCGCCGATACGAAGGCCTGCTTGACCAGATCGGGGATTTCCTCGCTCGGCACGAAAATCCGGCGTTCCTGGGCAAATTCGTCGATCAGCTGCCCCTCGCCCGAATAGACCCGGCTGATGGTCTTGGGCGCGTATTGGGACAGCTGTTCATGGCTGGGCAGATCCCGGCCATAGGCCCAGAATACGCCGCCGAGAATCAGCATCCCGAAGATCAGCCCCGTCACCAGCAACGAAAAGATCGACCCGAAAACAGAGAGAATGAACCGGATCACTGAGCAGCCTCGCAAAATTTGGATGGGGCTTCATAAACGCCGGGAGCGCCCGCGTCAAAACAAGCTTGGGTGAGACCCCGTATTTCGTTTCCTCCGTAAGATCGTTTCCGCTCAGTGCCGGCGCAGCTCGGCCCGGGTGCCGTCATCCTCGGCCCAGCCGGTCACCGCCACCGCAATCGCCCCGGCCATGCGCGCACGCCAGGCCGGATCGGTCAGATTGGCCCGATCACCGGGATCGGTCAGAAAGCCCAGCTCCAGCAGAACCGAAGGAATATCCGGCGACTTCAAGACACTGAAGGCCGCACCCTTGACCGGATCGCGATGCAGCGCCAGCCCCGCCTGCGACAGGGCCGAAGACATATGCCCGGCCAGAATTTCGGATCGCGGCTGGGTATCGGCGCGGGCCATATCCATCAAGGTCGCGGCGATCTGATCGTCGGTCCCCGCCAGATCCAGCCCGGCCACCAGATCGGCCCGGTCATGACGCGACGCCAGCTGCCGCGAGGCCCGGTCATCGGCCTGGCTGTTCCAGATGAAGATCGCCGCCCCCGTCGCCTGCCCTTCAGGCAGGGCATCGGCATGGAGCGAGATCAGCAGATCCGCCCCCGAGGCCCGGGCTTCGGTCATCCGGCTTTCCAGCCCGACAAAGACATCCTTGCGCCGGGTCAGCACCACCTCGAACCCGGCCCGGATCAGCTTTTCGGTCACCTCCTGCGCAAAGGCCAGCATCAGATCGGCCTCGCGCAGCCCCGACACGACCGCCCCCGAATCGATGCCGCCATGGCCCGGATCGATCGCGATGCGCAGCGCGCGCGGGCGCGAAGGATCGACCACCGGCGTGGTCGGGCGCGGCAGGTTCCACAGCGCCGACATGGTGTTGCGGGTGCTTTCGGCAAAGCTTTCGGCCGCAACCGGGCTCAGACGCAGCTCCAGCGCGGCGCCGTCAGCCAGATCGGTCCTCATGACAACGGTCTTGACCGCGTAAGGGCCGGGCAGCTCAAAGACCAGCCGCCCCCAGCCCGACTTGAACGGTCCGGCGCGCAACGCCGGAAACAGGCTGGCGCCATTCATCGCGTTCAGATCGCTGCCCTCGCCAAAGCTCAGCCCGTCCAGATCTATCACCAGCCGGCGCGGTGCATCGACCAGCGTCACCCGATAGGGCAGCGCCCGGCTGAAATGCAAGGACAGCGACATCTCGTCATCCTCGACAACGGCCAGGGACGCCGCCGGATCAAGGCGGGCCGCGCCCTGCCTGTCCTGGGCAAGCCCCGCCATGGGCAGCACCAGAAAGGCCAGAAGGGCCAGCAGCTGTGCGGCATTGCGGATCATTGCCGCGTCTCCATGAAACGGGTCAGGCGGGCAATGCCTTCGCGGATATCTTCGGTACTGCGCGCATAGGAAAAGCGCAGGGTCTGCACGCCGCGACGGGGATCGAAATCCAGCCCCGGCGTCACCGCAACCCCGGCCTCGGCCAGGATCTGCCTAGCAAAATCGCCGCTGTGATCGGTCAGATCCGAGACATCGGCATAGATATAGAAAGCCCCGTCGGGCGGCGCGATCCTGGCAAAACCGATCCCGGGCAGCGCATCCAGCAGCAGCCGGCGGTTCTCGGCATAGCGCGCCAGATTGACCTGACATTCGGCCTCCGCATCCAGCGCCGCCAGCGCCGCGATCTGGGCGACATGCGGGGGGCAGATGAACATGTTCTGGGCGATACGCTCAACGGTGCGGACGTGATCCTCGGGGACCACCATCCAGCCGACCCGCCAGCCGGTCATCGAGAAATATTTGGAAAACGAATTGACCACATAGACATTATCGCTGACCTCCAGCGCGCTATGGCAGCGCGCGCCATAGCTGAGGCCGTGATAAATTTCATCGGAAATCACACTGATCCCCCGCGCGTCCGCCCGGTCCAGCAGCCCGCGATAATCGTCGAGCCCCAGCATGGTCCCGGACGGATTGCCGGGCGAGGCCAGCATCAGGCCCTGCACGCCTTCGGGGACTTCCTCGGGGCGCGGCTGATAGCGGTTCTCGGGCGAGGTCGAAATCCCCACCGGCTCCAGCGACATCGCCCGCATGATCTGGCGATAGCTGGGATAGCCGGGCTCGCCCAGTGCCACCCTGTCACCGGCCTCGAACAAAGCCGAAAAAGCCAGCAGGAACGCGCCCGACGATCCCGAAGTCACCACCACCCGCGCCGGATCGAGATCAACTCCGTACCAGCGCCGATAAAGCGCCGCGATCCCGGCGCGCAGCTCCGGCAGGCCAAGCGCCACGGTATATCCCAGCGGCTGATCGAGCTGCGCGGCAACCGCCTCGCGCGCCAGCACGGGCGCCCCGGTGGCGGGCTGGCCGACCTCCATATGGATGACGTGCCTGCCCACCGCCTCGGCGCGCCGGGCGGCTTCCATCACATCCATGACGATGAAAGGATCGACCTGACCCCGTTTCGACTGCCGCATTCTGGCCCCTGTCGGTTTTTCTTTGGTCTATGCCCGCCCGCCGCATCCCCGGTCAACCCAATCACATAAGCTTTGCTTGTCTTCGCCCCGATTTGAGGCCAGTCTCCGCGCGAGTTTCGAAAGGACCCGTGATGAAAAAGCTGATTGCTGCCCTGCTGTTGACCGCAACCCCCGCCATGGCGCTCGATCTCGGCGCCATGAGCGAGAGCGAGAAAGAGGAATTCGGCGCGGCCATCCGCGAATATCTGATCGCCAATCCCGAAGTGCTGATCGAATCGATGAATGCGCTGGAACAGCGCCGCATCGCCGATGAGGCCAGGAACGACACCGCGATGATCGAACAGATGAAGGCCGAGATCTACGATTATGACGGCCATTGGGCCGGCGGCAATCTGGAGGGCGATGTGACCGTGGTCGAGTTCATCGACTATCGCTGCGGCGTCTGCCGGCAGGCTTTTCAGGATGTCGAGGATACGGTTTCAAGCGATGGAAATGTCAAACTTATCCTGAAAGATTACCCGATCCTCGGCCCGGAAAGCGAGATGGCGTCGCGCTTTGCCATCGCGGTTCAGCAGGCCCATGGCAATGATGCCTATAAGCAGGTCCATGACACATTCTACACCATGCGCGGCAATGTCTCGGTCGAGAGCCTGAAGGCCATGGCCGAGGAAATGGGCTATGACGCCGATGCACTGATCGAGGCGATGAATACCGAAGCGGTTACCGATGTGCTGCGCGAAAACGCCAAGCTGGCCAACGCACTGCAGATCTCGGGCACGCCGACCTTCATCATCGGCGATCAGCTGCTGCGCGGCATGCCCCGCACCGGCATCGCCCCGCTGGTCGAAGCGGCTCGCGAGGCCGCCAAGTCGGACGGCTGAGCCGATATCAGATTGGATCGAAAGGGGCCGGGAAATTCCCGGCCCCTTTCTTATTCCCCGTTCTCGGCCGCCCTGGCCGATTCGATCTTGGCGGCGCGTTCCTCGACCAGCTCGACGATATGATCCACCATGGCGTCATTGCTCAGCTTGTGGTCCTGCTTGCCGGCCAGATAGACCATGCCGGACCCCGCGCCGCCGCCGGTAAAGCCGATATCGGTCATCAGCGCCTCGCCCGGCCCGTTCACCACGCAGCCGATGATCGACAGGCTCATCGGCGTCTTGATATGCTCCAACCGCTGCTCAAGCGCCTCGACCGTCTTGATCACGTCAAAGCCCTGACGCGCGCAGCTCGGGCAGGAGATGATCTGAACGCCGCGCGTGCGCAGACCCAGCGATTTCAGGATCTCGAAGCCG
>JBKEBH010000086.1:0-27012 GCA_047973065.1 Paracoccus sp. (in: a-proteobacteria)
TCAAGGACTGGAGGCGCGTAGCCACCCGATACGACCGATGCCCCGAAACCTTCTTCTCCGCCATCCTCCTCGCTGCGACCGTCATCTCCTGGTTATGATCGAGAACGAGGCCTGACCCTAAGTTCGAAGTCGCCCGAGAAATTCTTCGGGCCCTCGACCTTGAGATATTTTATTAAATTCAGCCCATTACCCTAACATGCAACCAGTAGCTCAAACTTGCGGGCTCATTTGCATGTTAGGATCGCACCGCTGGACAAATCTTGCGGATCAAAAGGCCCGTTGAAGTCCGTTCAAACCCATGTTTTACAGGATTTCAGCGCAATCGTCCGGGTGCGCCCTTTTAAGGGCCCTCAGATCGCCCACGGGCTGGTTCATCCGGTTTCCAGCGCGTAACTGCAGGACACGCTCCACACGACCCCTCAGCAGCACACACAGCCAGTTTCAGCCTTGTTGTACTGGGCTCTTCCGGCCACTTCCGACTTCACCCGACCTCTTCCGGTTACCTGCAATATCTGGTGTCGCACAACAACCGCGCCCGAAGCGCGACCGGCAAAGGTCGAGAATGGCAGCAGGATCAGGAGGGCGGCAAGGCCAAGACGGATCATCGGCAACTCCGGCAGGGGGAAACGAACCGGGGCAGGCTATGAACCATCCGAGCGATCCGCAAGCGCTCAGCGCCGGGGATGAGCCTTGCGGTAGACCTCCATCAGCCGGGCATCGTCAACGCCTGTATAGACCTGTGTCGTGGCCAGGCTGGCATGGCCGAGCAGTTCCTGAATGGACCGCAGATCGCCGCCCGCCGACAGAAGGTGAGTGGCGAAGGAATGGCGCAGGGCGTGGGGCGTCGCGCTTGGCGGCAGGCCGAGCGACTGGCGCATCCTGGCCATGGCGCTTTCCAGAACCCCGGCACGCAGCGGGCCGCCGCGTGCGCCGCGAAACAGCGCGCCATCGGCTTCCAGCGGCCAGGGGCAGAGTTGCAGGTAATCGGCGATGGCATCGCGCGCCACTGACAGGACCGGCACCATGCGTTCGCGCCCACCCTTGCCGTGGATCACCAGCGCCTCGCCCAGGGGCCAGTCGCGGCCCTGCAGCGCCAGCGCCTCGGAAATCCGCAGCCCGCAGCCGTAAAGCAGGGTCAGCACCGCCATGTCGCGGGACGCAATCCAGGGCTCCGGGTGATGTTGGCCAGCGTGCTCCAGCAGCGTGCGCGCCTGATCGGGTGCCAATGGCCGGGGCAGTGAGCGCTGATATTTCGGCCCGCGCGTGGACAGCGCCGCGGACAGGTCATAGCCCTGCTGGTCCGAGATCCAGCGCAGGAAGCCGCGCACCGCCGACAGCCGCCGGGCCAGCGACCGTGCCGAAAGCCCGCGATTACGCTCATTGGCGGCAAAGGCGCGGATATCGGTCTGTTTCAGAGAGGTCAGAGATTTCGGGGTCGCGCCCTCGCCGTGATAGCTGCCAAGAAAGGACAGAAAGGCAAGATTGTCGTCGCGATATGCAGCGATGGTATGGGGCGAGCGCCCGCGCGCGCCCGTTTCTTCTTCCAGCCAGCGTGCCAGCGCATCCGCCATGGCGGGCGTCAGCGCCAGCGGTGTACTCATTCGTCGAGCCAGCGCAGCAGGATCAGACGGAAGGCCTGCCCGAAGAAGCGCAGCAGATCGGTGCCCTGCGCGGCGGAAAAGCGTCCCGGCTCATCCGCGCCCATCAGCAGCATGGCCGGCATCCGGCCGGGTCCGAGATCGAGCGGGATCAGTGCCTCGGAGGCAGCGGACCCGCCATGCAGCCCGGCAGTGGCATGAGAAACGCGGCGCAGCACGACCTCGCCCGAAAGCTGACCGCGCCGTCCGCCGGCAATGGCGCGGGCGACGGTTCCGGGCGGGACCATGGTCAAGGGGCCGCCAAGTTCCGGCGCGCCTTCCTTGGTCGCTGTTTCCATGACCAGAACCAGCGTATCGACCCGCAGGATATCGGCCAGATCGCCCTGGAGGTTGTCCAGAAAACCGTCGAAATCCACCGGCTCCAGCAGCGACAGCACGGCCCGGTGGATGGTGTTCATCCCCGACTGGTTTTCGTAGGCGGCGGAGATGACGTTTTCATGCGCCGCCTCCAGCCGGTCGAGCCGGGCTTCCAGGGCCGACATGGCGCGGCCCCTTATGTCGATGGCATTGGCACCGACCCCGTTCTCATGCGCGCCGACAATGGCGCGCATCAGGTCGCGGTCCATCAGGATCGCGGACGGATCATCCAGCAGCGCCTGCCGCTGGTCGGGGGTCAGGGCCGGTGCGTCTTCCATCAGCCGATCTTCTGCCCGGTGGCAGCCCAGTCCTTGTTGAACTGTTCCAGCCCCTTGTCGGTCAGCGGGTGATTGGCCATCGCCTTGATGACCGAGGGCGGGGCGGTGATGACATCGGCACCGATCTTGCCGCATTCGATGATATGGTTCACCGAACGGATCGAGGCGGCAAGGATCTCGGTCGTATAGCCGTAATTGTCGTAGATCTCGCGGATATCGGCGATCAGATCCATCCCGTCCATATGGATGTCGTCCAGCCGGCCGATGAAGGGGCTGATGAAGGTGGCCCCGGCCTTGGCGGCCAGGATTGCCTGCGCCGGCGAGAAGCAGAGCGTGACATTGACCATATGCCCGGCATCCGAAAAGGCGCGGCAGGCTTTCAGCCCTTCCCAGGTCAGTGGCACCTTGATGGCGATATTGGGTGCGATTTTGGCAAGGATATTGCCTTCGCGGATCATGTCCTCGGCCTTTTCGGCGACGACTTCGGCCGAGACCGGGCCATCGACCATTTCGCAGATCTCGCGGGTGACCTCTTCGATATTGCGCCCCGATTTCAGGATCAGCGACGGGTTGGTGGTCACGCCATCAACCATGCCCAGATCGTTCAGCTCGCGGATGGCTGCGACATCGGCGGTATCGACAAAGAACTTCATGACGTCTCTCCTCTTTGCGTTTGGGGAAATGATAACCGATCATGGTCCGTGCAGGAAGCCGCAGTCCTTGTTTTTCGCGCTTTGGAAGGGCAGGTTACAGCCCTCCGCTCATCACAGGCAGGCAGGTCGTGGATTTTTACCCTCAGGGGCAACGGATTGGGGTTTTGACCAGCGAGCCGGTCGGGCTTCTGGACTATCTCGCCCCGGAAGGCGGGGTCCGGGCCGGGCAGGTGGTGATCTGCCCGCTGGGGCCGCGCCGGGTGATGGGCGTGGTCTGGGGGCCGGGCGAGGGCAGTTTCGATCTGGCCAGGCTGCGTCCGGTGGTGCGCACGCTCGATGCGGCGCCTCTGTCCGATGAGATGCGCGAATTCCTGACCCGGGCCGCCGATTACACGCTGACGCCGCTGCCGCTGATGCTGCGCATGGCCCTGCGTGCGCCCGATCTGGACAAGCCTCCGGCCGAGCGGCGGATCATCCAGCGGGCGGGGCCCGCGCCCTCGCGCATGACCGAAGCCCGGGCGGCGGTCATGCGGGTGATCGAGGATCATGGCGGTGCAAGTTTCGCGCCCGCAGAGCTGGCCCAGATGGCAGGGGTCGGCGCCTCAGTGGTCAAGGGGCTGGTCGCGGTCGGCACGCTGGTTGAACTCTCCGCACCGAAGGATCTGCCCTATCCCCGGCTCGATCCCGATCTGCCGGGCAAGGCGCTCGCCCCCGATCAGGCGGCGGCGGCCGAGGCGCTGCGCGCTTCCGTCGGATCGGGGCGCTATGGCACGACGCTGTTGCGCGGGGTGACGGGTTCGGGCAAGACCGAGGTCTATCTGGAAGCCGTCGCCGCCTGTCTGCGCGCCGGCCGACAGGCGCTGGTGCTGCTGCCCGAGATTGCGCTTTCCGCCGAGTTCCTCGACCGGGTCGAGACCCGTTTCGGCGCGCGCCCCGGCGAGTGGCATTCCGGGATCAGTCGGGCTGAGCGCCGCCGGCTCTGGCATATGGCCGGGCAGGGCGAGGTCGGGCTGGTGGTCGGCGCGCGCTCGGCCCTGTTCCTGCCGTTTCAGGACCTTGGCCTGATCGTCGTCGATGAGGAGCACGATTCATCCTATAAACAGGAAGATACGGTCTATTATTCAGCCCGCGACATGGCGGTTCTGCACGGCTCGCTGGCGGGCGCGCAGGTGGTGCTGGCCTCGGCGACGCCCAGCCTTGAAAGCTGGGCCACTGCGGCGAGCGGCAAATATGCCCGGCTCGATCTCAGATCGCGCTATGGCGAGGCCGAACTGCCTGAGATGGGTACCATTGATCTGCGCGCTGAAGACATGCCGGGCAGCCAGTGGATTTCGCCGACGCTCGCCCGTGCGGTGGAAGTCCGGCGGGCGCGGGGCGAGCAGTCGCTGCTGTTTCTGAACCGGCGCGGTTATGCCCCGGTCACCGTCTGCCGGGCCTGCGGCGAGCAGATCGCCTGCCAGCAATGCGATGCCCGCATGGTCGAGCACCGCTTCCAGAACCGCCTCGTCTGCCATCAATGCGGCGAAAGCCGGCTGATCCCGACCGAATGCCCCTCTTGCGGCGTCGAAGGCAAGCTGGCCCCGGTCGGCCCCGGTGTCGAGCGGCTGGCCGAGGAAGTCGCCGTCCGTTTCCCCGATGCCAGGGTGACGGTGCTGTCATCGGATCTGTTCGGCTCGGCCCGGGCACTGAAGGAGACCATCGCCGATATTGCCAATGGTGATACGGAAATCATCATCGGCACCCAGCTGGTCGCCAAGGGGCATAACTTCCCGCGCCTGACCCTGGTCGGGGTGATCGACGCCGATCTCGGCCTGCAAGGCGCCGATCTGCGCGCGGCGGAACGCAGTTTCCAGCTGATGCGGCAGGTTGCGGGCCGGGCCGGGCGGCAGGGTGGAGAGCGGCCGGGCCTCGCGCTTTTGCAGACCCATCAGCCCGATCACCCGGTGATCCGCGCTATTCTGACCGGTGATGACGAGGGCTTCTGGGATGCCGAAGCCGCGATGCGCAGGGCGGCTGGGATGCCGCCATTCGGGCGGCTCGCGGGGATTATCCTGTCCCATCCCGATCCGGCGATCCTTGCCGATTTTGCCCGGCAGATGGCGATGAGCGCCGGCCCGATCCGCGAGGCCGGGGCCGCCCTTTACGGTCCGGCCCCGGCACCGATCGCCCGGATCCGGGGCCGGCACCGGATGCGCATGCTGATCCACGCCCCGCGCGGCGCGGCCATCCAGCAGGCGATCAGCGACTGGCTGGCGCCCCTGAAGCTGCCGGTGAACATGCGGCTGTCGGTCGATATCGACCCGCAGAGCTTTCTTTAGACCGTCAGCGTCTTGCGCTGAAGAAATCGCGCAAGATCGCGGCAGCGTTTCCGGCGTCGATCCCGTCATGGATCTCTGGTCGGTGGTGGCATTGCGGGTGTTCAAAGACCCTTGCGCCATGGTGGACCCCGCCCATGCGCGGATCGTCGGCGCCGTAGTAAAGCACTGCAATCCGGGCGGCGGAAATCACGGCGGCGCACATCGGGCAGGGCTCCAGCGTCACCCAGAGGTGGTAGCCGGGCAGGCGCTCGCTGCCAGTGGCGGCACAGGCGGCGCGGATGACTTCGATCTCGGCATGGGCGGTCGGATCGTGCCGTTCGCGGGTGCGGTTGCCCGCGCTGGCAATGACGCGGCCTTCGGGATCGGTGATGACCGCGCCGACCGGCACCTCGCCGCGTGCGGCGGCGGCGCGGGCCTCATCGAGGGCCAAGGGCATATGCGAGGTGAAGCGGCTCATCTCGCCTTGTCGCGCGCCCCGCCCGGGCTGACAAGAGGGTGATCGGGGCAAGGAAATGCTTTCTTTTGTGGGGACTTGTGCCTAGAGAGGCGAATTCGCCGCAGAGATGCGCCAAAGGAGAATCGCCATGACCGAACAGAATGACCGCCCCGGATCCCCCGAAAAACCCGAAAAGCCCGCCGCAGCCGACCGCATCGCCAAGGTGATGGCGCGTGCCGGCGTTGCCTCGCGCCGTGAGGCCGAGCGCATGATCATCGAGGGCCGGGTCTCCGTGAACGGCACCAGGATCAACAGCCCGGCGCTGGATGTGCTGCCGACCGACAAGATCATCGTCGATGGCAAGAAGCTGGAAGAGCCGCAGGAAACCCGGCTCTGGCTTTATTACAAGCCGATCGGGCTGGTGACCTCCGAATCCGACGAAAAAGGCCGCCAGACGGTTTTTGACGCGCTGCCCCGCGATCTGCCCCGGGTGATGAGCATCGGGCGGCTCGATCTCAATTCCGAAGGTCTGCTGCTGCTGACCAATGACGGCGAGTTGAAGCGCCGGCTGGAGCTGCCGGCGACCGGCTGGCTGCGCCGCTACCGCGTGCGTGTCAACGGTCAGCCCAATGATCTGACCTTTACGCCGCTGCGCCGGGGCGCGACGATTGATGGCGAAGAATTCGCCCCGATGGAAATCAAGCTCGACAGCCAGCAGGGCGCCAATGCCTGGCTGACCGTCGGTATCCGCGAAGGCAAGAACCGCGAGATCCGCCGGGCCATGGCCTATGTCGGGCTGCAGGTGAACCGGCTGATCCGCATCGGTTACGGCCCGTTCAAGCTGACCGGGATGGAGGCAAACGAGGTCCGTGAGATCAAGCGCCGCATGCTGCGCGACCAGCTGGGCGGGCTTTTGACCGGTGAGGCCGAACAGAAGGAACGTCCCTTCCGCGAACGCGGGGCCGATGACGGGGATGCGCGCAAGCCTTATGGCCGGCGCGACGGTGAGGGCTTTCAGCGCCGCGAAGATGGTGATCGTAAGCCCTTTGCCCGCCGCGAAGATGGTCCGCGCAAGCCCTATGCCAAGCGCGACGGCGAAGGCTTCCAGCGCCGCGAAGACGGTGATCGCAAACCCTTTTCCCGTCGCGAAGACGGGCCGCGTTCCGGCTTCAAGTCAGGTAGCAAGGGGGCGGGCGAGGGGCGCTCGTTCTCGCCTCGGGGTGGCAAGCCCGGCGGTCGTCCCGGTACGGGTGCAGGCGGGCCGAAGGGGCCGCGCCGCCCCAAGGGCTGATCACTTGGTCAGGATCAGCTTGCCGGCGCGGGTGATGCGCAGGTTGTAGACCTGATCATTGAGCATGATCAGCGCCTGATTGCCGCCGCTGGTCAGATCGACAGCATCATGAAGAGGCAGGCCGTTGACCGGGGTAATCCCGGTGCGGTCGAATTCGGCTGGGCGGGTGGCAGTCATGTCGCGGTCCTTCCAAATGTTCGCAAGGACAGACTGCGCGACATCGCGCGCTATGTCAAAGTATTTCTGTCAGTTATTATCCGTGCCCTCCAGGCACGCGGCAATCCGCTGCCCGAGCCTGTCGAGAATCTGCCCGTAAAGCGCGGGGCCGGGCTCCAGATCCTGGCCTTCGGGGGACAGGGCTTTACCAATGCGCAGCGTACCTCCTTCGGTCAGCTCTTCGATCAGCCCTGCGGGTTGATTGACCTCTGGAAAGGCGCAGACCGCGCCCGAATCCGTGATCCGAGACTGAATCTCGCGCAGCCGCGCTGCGGAAGGGGCGCTGCCATCGCCGAGCGAAATCGCAATCGCCGGCTCCAGCCCATAATAATCGGTGAAATAGCCATAGGCATCGTGGAAGGTGACGAAATGCTTGCCCTTGGCCGGCGCCAGCAGATCCCGGAGCGCGGCATCGCGCGCCGCCAGATCCTGCTGGGCGCGCGCCGCATTGGCGACATAGATAGCGGCATGTTCGGGATCTTTCTCGCCCAGCCGGGAGGCAATGCTGGCCAGCCAGTCGGCGCCATTCTTCGGGTTCAGCCAGCCATGCGGGTCCAGATAGGGGTTGGCTGTAGCGGCAGGCTCCGCTTTCGGATCGGCCAGGTGTGTATGGTCGTGGTGGTGACCCTCTTCTTCCGGGTGGTCGTCATACCGGCGCTGCTCGCGGCCGGTTGCGATCAAGGGGAGCTGCCATTTGCCTTTGCGGGCCGCAGCCTGAGCCAGCCAGGGCGACATTTCGGGACCGATCCAGACCAGCAGATCGGCGTCCTGCATGGCCCGCATCTGGCTGGGGCGCAGCTGGACATGATGCGGATCGGTGCCGGCATCCATCAGCAGCACTGGCTGGCCCAGATCGCCCATGACCTGCTGCACCAGTGAAGCCGTGACCGGGGTGTCTGTCACGACTTTCGGGACTTCGGCCAGGGCCGGTCCGGCCAGAAGTGACAGTGACAGCAGAAATCCGGCGCGCATGGGAGCTTCCTTCCTTGAGATTGCGCGGCGAAACTGTATGTAATAACGTAACAAGTCAACCCTATTGTTATGGTGTAACATGGATGCTGCCTTCGAGAACCATGACCACCGGGCCTGCACCCGGGCGGCCTTGTGCCGGGCCGAAGCCCTGGCCGAGATGCGCGGGCTGCGTCTGACCCCGGTGCGTCGCCGGGTGCTGGAAATTCTGGTCGAGGAGCATCGGGCGCTTGGCGCCTATGAGGTGCTGGAACGCCTTGCCGCCGAGGGGCTGGGCAAGCAGCCGCCGGTCGCCTACCGCGCGCTGGATTTTCTGGTCGAGAACGGGCTTGCCCATCGCATCCAGCGGCTGAACGCCTTTACCGCCTGTCAGTCCGGGCACAATCCCGAAACCGATCATGGCCCGGCCTTTCTGATCTGCCGGTCCTGTCAGAAGGTGGCCGAGTTTGATGATGCCGCGCTGCGCGGCAATCTGAGCGAGGCCGCATCCGGCGCCGGTTTCATTGTCGAGCGGGCAACCATCGAGGCGCTCGGGCTTTGCGCCTCCTGCGCGGCGCATGCATGAGCGCGGCACCGCTGATCGAGGCCAGGGGCCTGACCGTGCGCCATCGCGGCGCGGATGCGCCGATTCTGAGCGATGTCGATTTCTCGATCTGCCCCGGCGAGATCGTGACGCTGGTCGGGCCGAACGGCTCGGGTAAATCCACCTTGGTGCGGGCCGTGCTCGGCCATGTCGAAACCGAATCGGGCGCGGTCCGCCGCCGCCCGGATCTGCGCATCGGCTATGTCCCGCAGCGGGTCCATGTCGATGATCGGATCCCGATGAGCGTGCGCCGCTTTCTGTCCCTGCCGCGCCGGGTCAGCGATGCCGATGCGGCGGCTGCATTGTCACGCACTGGCGCCGAAGGGCTGGAGGCGCGCCAGATCACCCGGCTGTCGGGCGGGCAGTTTCAGCGTGTCCTGCTGGCACGCGCCCTCCTCGGCGGGCCGGAGCTGCTGGTGCTGGATGAGCCGACGCAGGGGCTCGATCAGCCTGGGATCGTCGGCTTCTATCGGCTGATCGAGGATATCCGCCGCGAAACCGGGGCGGCCGTCCTGATGGTCAGCCACGATCTGCTGGTGGTGATGCGGGCCTCCGATCAGGTGATCTGCCTCAATGGCCATGTCTGCTGTCAGGGTTCGCCCCAGGATGTCAGCGCCTCGCCGGAATATCAGGCATTGTTCGGGGCCGATTCGGCGCAGACGCTGGCGCTTTATCGCCATCACCATGACCATCATCATGACCATGCCGGTCATACCCATCTGCACGATCACGGTGAGATGCTGCCTCATGTTTGACGATTTTCTGACGCGCGCCGCTCTGGCCGGGTTCGGGCTGGTGCTGGCCGCGGGGCCATTGGGCTGTTTCGTGGTCTGGCGGCGCATGGCCTATTTCGGCGATGCCACCGCCCATGCGGCGATTCTGGGGGTCGCGCTCAGCCTTGCCTTCGGTGCACCGGTCTATCTGGGGGTGCTCGGCGTGGCGATTGTCACGGGGTGGCTGGTTGCCCATCTCGCCGGGCGGGGGGAGGCGGTCGATACCGCGCTCGGGGTGTTGGCCCATGGCGCACTGGCTTTCGGGCTGATCGCGGCGGGCTTTGTGCCGGGACTGCGCGGCAATCTGGATAGCTGGCTGTTCGGCGATATCCTGATGGTCGGCAAGGCCGATCTGATCTGGATCTGGGGCGGGGCGATTTCGGTGCTGGGCCTGCTGATCTGGCGCTGGCAGGCACTGGTGAGCTCGACAGTCAACGAGGAGCTCGCCATGGCCGCCGGAATCAGGCCCTCGCGTGAGCGTCTGATCCTGACCATTGCCATGGCAATCACCGTGGCGGTGGCGATTCGGATTGTCGGTGCATTGCTGATTTCGGCGCTTCTGGTGATTCCGGCGGCATCGGCCCGCCCGATTGCCCGCAGCCCCGAACACATGGCCGTGATTGCAACGGTGAACGGAGCGCTATCCGTGGTTCTGGGCCTGGCCGCGAGCCTCTGGATCGACGTGCAGGCCGGTCCGGCGATTATCGCAGCATCGACGCTTATCTTCCTGTGCTTGCTGTATTTTGGCCGAATTCGCGGTTGATTTCAGATGCATGTTCATGGTCGAGCGCGGATGAACTGTGTCATGCCCGTATGGCTGTTGTGAAATATGCAACAGTCGGCGCAAAGGCGCCGTAGATTTGAGTTAATCCGACTTTCAAAGCTACGCGGTTTGTGAGACTGTCACCCGGATGCTGCTGGATACGGCAGCCTTCATCAAGACCAAACGGAGCATGATCATGACCAAATTTGCTACCTTCGCCCTGGCCCTCGGCCTGACCGCCTCGACTGCCCTGGCCGGTGGTTACACCACCCCCGTCGTCGAAGTCGAACCGGTTGTCGTGGATGCCGGCCCGTCACCGTCGTCGAACGCTGGCCTGGTTGTCCCGGCTCTGCTGCTGCTCGGCGTTATCGCCGCTGTCGCTTCGGACGACGATGACGACGATTCGACGAACTAATCTGTCTGCAAGGATATGATTTTGAAAGGCTGGCGATTTCGCCAGCCTTTTTCATTTGCGGGATCCCTCTGGCCTTGCTGACGTGAGAGCGAGTGTCGCTAGGGCGATACATCCGGACCGCCGGTTGATCGTAGGTCAATCATGGCCATCAGACCGATAGCCAAAGGGCCAGACCGCTGCCGGTCTGGCCCTTTGAATGAGATTGGGTGTCGCTCTGACTTTGTGGATCAGGGCCGGACGGTCTGGATACTCACATAGTCCAGATTGGGGCCGATCCATTGCCGCGAAACCGGGATCTGGCCCGAGGCCGTCACCAGATAGGAGTTCTGGATCTCGGCGCCGCCGCCCTTACAGCTTTCGGTCACCTGGGTTGCGGTCCAGCTGCTGCCGGCAAAGCTGAAGTTCTTGCCGCCGCCAATGGCAACCGAGCAGGTCATCGGCAACGGACGCTCGATCCCCTCGCCATCGAGATAGCGCATGGTCCGCTTGCCCTCGCCGGCCCGGCGGGCGCGGATCAGGACCGCAGTTCCTTCGGTCTCGGCGGTTGACAGATCGTGCCCGAGGCCCCTGGTGCCGACCAGCATGCCGCCGCGGATGATCAGTGCCTGCTCGTTCGGGGTCATATAGGTACGCATGCCGGTATTATCGCCGACCATGGCCATGACCTGAACCGTTCCGGTGTTTTCCAGCCCGACCAGAATCAGCGGTGCCGGGTTGGCGGAAAGGGCGCGGGCGGCCATCTGTTCAGGGCTCAGTGGTGCGGCCTTCGGCTGGGCGCTCTTGCCGCCCGAGACCTTGGCCACTGCCGGACCGGCGATCTGGCCGAGCTGGCCCAGGACCGAGCTCTGATTTTCGTCACTTGCCGATCCGCAGGCGCCAAGCGCCATGGTCAGTGCCAATGTGCCCAAAATCTTGGAATGCTTAACCATGCCGCTCATCGCCAGAACCTCCCCCAGCCGTCATAGAGATCGCCAGTCTGGCTCTCACGGATTGTTTCATAGAGCCGGTTTTTCACCCGGACCTGCGAGCCGCCGTCACGCGACAGTGAACGGATCGAGCCATCGACGGCCTGCTTCGAGGGGGTGCCGATCGCCCAGGTGATCGGGATCGAGATGTTCACGCCCTTGTCGAAGGAGCCTTCGCCGAATTCTTCGGCGCTCATGTCGGTCTTGCTGGCCCAGGCCCCGACCCGCCAGCCATTGGCGAATTCGCGCTGTAAGGCCACGGTCGCGCCGACATCGCCGGCCAGGTATTTGCCCACGTCGATCTGGCCCTGAATTCCGTTGCCGAAATCGTAATAGGCCGAAACGAATCCGGTGGTGGTTTCGAAATCGCGGAATTCGAAGGCATTTTCGAAATCGCGCTTGCGCACCCGGTTCACCTCGGCACCAAGCGCAAAGCGCGAATTGGTCGGCTTCCATAGCGCTTCGGCCGAAACCCCGCCATAGGCACGCTCCAGAAGGCCGACGGTTACCCGCGTATAGGTGGTGTCGCTGGGTTTGGCATACCAGGCCAAGGTCAGCTCGGGGACGGTTGGCTTGGTATTGCCCGAATACATCCGGCTGTCGGAGCGCACGCGGGTTTTGCCGAATTCGTTCTCATCGGTGCCGAGCGCCTCATATTCCTCTGGTGTATAGGTGCCGGGAGCCTTCTGTTCCTGGGTGCCGAAGGCCCGCTGCTTTACGGTGCCTGATACGATCAGACCGGGCCGCAGTTCATAGCTGGCGCGGGCAAGGCCGCCGACCTCATAGCGATAAGGCTCGTCGGGGTCGAAAAGGCCGAGCGTGGCATAGGGCCGGATGCTCCAGCTGAATTTCGGATAGAGCCCTTCGCTGATCATCAGATCGCCCGGGCGGGGCGGGGCGTCGATGACCTCGGCCCGCTGCGCGATCAGTGCCGAGGAGCTGTTCTCCAGCCGCTCGATATCGGAGCGGCGCAGCACCACCGATGAGGTCGGCATGCCGCGTTCCTGCGAGGTGATGACGAAGGTCTCGATCGAAGGGGGCAGGGCCCGGCTCATCATGCGCGCGGTGCGCCCGACGGCTTCGGCCTGCTGGAAATAGCGGTTGTTGCGGATGCGGACTTCGGCGCGGGTCGCGCTGAGCGACATCGATTCCAGGGTCTGACCTTCGCCCTTCAGCGCCTTGGCAAGGGCGGCCTGGATATTGGGACGGGCGGTCGCATCTGCGGTCCAGGCCCCCGACCAGCCATCGGGATCGGCACTGGGCGCAGGGCGTGGACGCACCGGCGCCGGCGCGGGTTCGAGGCCGGAGGGGAAGGAGGATTCCTTGGCGTTCAGCAGGACCGAGCCGCGGATGCCGAAGACATTGCCGCCAACCGTGTAGGCGCCGATCTGATAGGTATCGCCGAGCCGGTAATTGACCCCGAGATTGACCTTGCCGTCGGGTGCGTCCGCGCCGCCCTCGATTTCGGGCTCATACTGATCGAAGGAATACTCGGCCAGCACCGATAGCCGGTCATTGGCCCGCCATTCGACCGAGGCAAAGGGTTTGGCGTCGCCGGTGAACCACTGATCGATATTGGGCTTGCCGCCCTCGTCCTGGCGATCGGTGGGCCGCCAGGCACCGGCCAGCCGGCCCCAGCCGATCCCGCCGCTGACCCTCAGCTGCGGAGAAAAGGTCTTGGTGGCGACCAGATATTCGCTCGAATAGATGCCGGTGCCCATGAAGTCGCGCAGGCCGATGGCCAGCGACGGACGCCAGCCGGATTCGTCGAGCGCCTGGAACTGCAGATCGAAGCTGCGGTCGTTCAGCTGTCCGGTATTCGTGTCGATGCCATCAATCTGCGAATAGCGTAGCGAAGCGGTCAGGCGCGAGACCGGCTGGAAGCTCAAAGTGGTGCGGCGGCCGTAATCGCTGTAGCTGATCGTGCTCGACAGCTGACCTTCAGGCGGGGCAACCGCGTTTGGCGTGTCGATGGCCCCGGGCAAGCCATAGCTGTTCAGCGTGTCGGCCCGGGCCGGCAGTGCCGCCCCCAGGGCCAGAACAGAGCCGGTCAGAAGCGCGGCGGAGGTCAGGGATATCGGGCGGAAACGGCTCATGGCGGGTCCTCGGCAATAAGATGCAGCATCTACAGACAGGGGGCCCCGCCTTGCAATGGCACATGACCCAGAAGCAGCGAATATCCGCCTCCGGTAACTATAGACATCTTGACCAACCGGCAAGTTGCCGGCCGGATATCGGCAAAGCGGCGATCAGCCCTGTTTGGGCTTTGCCGCCGGGGCTTTCTTGGCCGTGGCCGGCGCGGCGGCGGTGGCCGGGCGGGCGCAGCCCCGCAGGTGCTTCGAGCCGACCCGCAGCGTGGCGGACATCGGGAATCTCTCGTCGGACATCCCGTCGCTGCATTCGCCGCTGCGGATATTCAGCGAGAAGGGGGCACCGGCATATTCGCCGATATACTCGACGCCGCTCTGGTAGATGATGCGCTTGACAGCGATCGTGCTGCCCGCCTGGTTTTCCGGGGTCTGATACTTCGCCGCACCGCCCGTGACATCGACGCGCCAGAACGGCTCGTTGCCATGGGCGCTATAAGCTGTGACGTTCAGCGTCGTGCTTTCGGCAGTGGCGACCGCGATGTGATCGCCGGCGACCTCGATCGGGACCTGGGTTGGCGCGACCTCTGGGGCGACCAGCGGCGCCTTCATCGGATCGACGGGCTGGGCGGACGCGGCGGCGGCCGGCGCCGCATCGAGCGGCTTGTCCCAAGGCATGCGGAAATCCTTCATGGCCTGTTCGTCACAAGCGGCGAGTGCGAGCGGCAGAAGCGCCAGTGCGTAGCGGAATTTCATGGGTCTGTCCTCGTTATGGATCCGGTCTGATCTCGGATTTTTGGCGAATTTGGCCCGCCATAGCGTAATCTCCCCCCCTGCGGCAAGCTTGGCGGCGGGAGATGCGGCGGCGGGCAGCGCAACTGTTGCCTTCGAACTGGTCACAGTGCTGAAATCTGCTTATTATATAAGCAATATCTGCAATGTTCTTTGGCGTTGTCGGCGGGTTCTGCTTGAGAAACTCGCAACTCCCTGATTCGAGCGCGTAATGACCCTGATGGTGAGCGAGATGACCTTTGATCCGATCCGGCTTGGCAATGCTGCCCTTGGCGTGCCGGTCTTCCTGGCGCCCATGGCCGGGATTACCGATCTGCCGTTTCGCCGGGTGGTCACGGGATTCGGAGCCGGTCTGGTGGTCAGCGAGATGGTAGCATCCTCGGAAATGGTGACGCATCGCCCCTCGCCGCGGGCTTCGGTCAGGGCCAAGGCGCTGACCGATATGGGCGCGGTGCCGGTCTCGGTCCAGATCGCCGGGCGCGAGGCTGCGCCGATGGCGGAAACCGCCCGGATCGTTGCCGGGATGGGTGCGCGGATCATCGACATCAATATGGGCTGCCCGGCGAAGAAGGTGACCGGCGGGCTGTCGGGCGCGGCGCTGATGCGCGATCTCGATCATGCCTTGCGTCTGATCGACGCGGTGGTCGGCGCGGTCGACCTGCCGGTGACGCTGAAGATGCGGCTCGGCTGGGATGAGGGCAGTCTGAACGCGGCGGATCTGTCGGCGCGGGCGCGCGATGCCGGGGTCGGGATGCTGACGGTGCATGGCCGGACCCGGGCGCAGTTTTATACCGGACAGGCCGATTGGGCGGCGTTGCAGCCGGTGGCGAACCTGGCTGGCCGCCCGCCCCTGGTGGTCAATGGCGATATCGTCGATGCCGAGGCGGCGCGTGCGGCACTGGCGGCCTCGGGTGCCGATGCCGTGATGGTCGGGCGCGGTGCCCAGGGCGCGCCCTGGAAGCTGGCCGAGATCGGCCATACGCTTTATGGCGCGCCGGCACCTGCCGTGCCGCGCGGTGCGGCGCTCGCCGATCTGATTTCGGCGCATTACGAGGATATGCTGTCCTTCTATGGCACCGATCCCGGGCTGCGCGTCGCACGCAAGCATCTGGGCTGGTATGCCGATGCCGCTGGCGCTGGCGCGCATCGCGGTGCCCTGTTCCGGGCCGCGAGCCCCGCCGAGACCCTGCACGTGATCCGCGCGGTTTTCGCCGATGCCCCGGGCCCCGATCAGGAGGCGGCGGCATGAGCATTCCCGCGCAGTTTTCGCCCGACCCCTGCTTTGACGCCCTGCCGCTGCCGGGGTTGATGCTGGACGGCGAAGGCCGGCTGATCGGACTGAACGATGCCGCTGAGCTTTGGCTCAACCTGTCGCGCCGGGCTGCGATCAGTCACCGGCTGGAGGATGAGCAGATCCAGTCGCGCCTGCGCATTACCCCGCCGCTCGGCCCGCTTCTGGAGAGGGTGCGCGAAGGGCAGGGGCCGGTCGGGCAGCCGCGCATGCGCTTTGATCTGGGCGACCGGCTGGGCAGCCATCAGCCGCGTTTCGGCGATGTGCATCTGGGGCCGGCGCCGGAAGGATTGACCGGCGGGGTCATCGCCCTGATCGCCCCCACCGATGCCGCCGAGGGGATGGAGCCGGGGCATGCCGCGCGCCGGGCTGCGCGTCAGGCCATCGGCATGGCCGAGATGCTGGTCCATGAGATCAAGAACCCGCTTTCGGGCATTCGCGGCGCGGCGCAGCTGCTGTCGATGAATGTTGCCGAGGAAGACCGCGAATTCACCGATCTGATCGTGGCGGAATCGCGGCGGATCGTGGCGCTTCTCGATGAGGTGGATCGCTTCGGCGATACCACGGCGCCCGAACTGGGGCCGGTCAATCTGCATGACATTCTGGAACGCGCCCGCCGTTCGGCCGAGCTGGGCTTTGCCAGCGACCTGAAACTGGTGACCGAATATGACCCCTCGCTACCCGATGGGCTTGGCGATGCCGATCAGCTGATGCAGGTGGCGCTGAACCTGCTCAAGAATGCCGCCGAAGCGCTGCATCGCGACCGGGCTGCGGGCGGTGCGGGCCATGTCATCCGCATCCACAGCTTTTATGACGGCGCACTGCGTCTCGCCCCAACGCCGGATTGTCCGCAGGGCCGGGCGCTGCCCCTGCAGATCGAGATCGCGGATGATGGCCCGGGTATTCCCGAAGCCATTGCCAGCCAGATATTCGAACCCTTCGTTTCGGGCCGTGAAAACGGCACCGGGCTCGGGCTGGCGCTGGTGTCGAAGATCATTACCGACCACGGTGGCTGGTTGCGTGTCGATTCGCGCCCCGGCCGCACCGTTTTCCGCATTTCCTTACCAAAGGCCTGATCTCATGGACGGAACCATACTGATTGCCGATGACGACCGCAGCATTCGCACCGTGCTGACCCAGGCGCTCAGCCGGGCCGGTTGCCGGGTTCATGCGACCGGCAGCCTTCAGCAGCTGCTCAAATGGGTCGAAGAAGGGCGTGGCGATCTGATCATCACCGATGTGATGATGCCCGATGGCAACGGGATCGACACCATCCCTTCCATTCGTGCTGTCCGGCCAGATATCCCGGTGATCGTGATTTCGGCGCAGAACACCATCGTTACCGCGATCCGCGCCACTGAAGCCGAGGCCTTCGATTACTTGCCCAAGCCCTTCGATCTGCCCGACCTGTTGGCCCGTTCGCGCGAGGCGTTGTCGCGGCGATCACGCAAATCCGATGCGCTGAAGGCCCCGCGCCCGGTGCCGGTTCCGGCCGAAAAGACGCCCGAGCTGCCGCTGATCGGCCATGCCGCCCCGATGCAGGCGCTATTCCGGCTGGTGGCCAAGGTGCTCAATGCCGATCTGCCGGTGATGGTCACCGGGCAGGCCGGGGTTGGCAAGACCACCATCGCCCGGGCCCTGCATGAATATTCCGACCGGGCTGGCGGGCCGCTGATCGTGCTGACCCCCGCCGATGCCAGTGCCGAGGTGCTGTCGCGCGCCATCCATGACGCCCGGGGTGGCACGCTGCTGATCGAGAACCCGGCCGGTTTCGAGCTGGCCGCCCAGACCCGGCTTCTGGCCATGCTGGAGCAGGCCGACACCATGGAAAAGCCGCCGCGCCTTGTTTCGACCGGCGGGCCCGATCCGCAACGCGATCTCGACGAGGGCCGGCTGCGTGCCGATCTCTATTACCGTCTGGCCGGAGCCAATATCGCCGTGCCGCCGCTGAGCTCGCGTCGTGACGATATCCCGGCGCTTGCCAGCTATCTGATGGCACGGGCCGCCGGGCATGGTCTGGCGGCGCGCGAGCTGCCCGATGAGGTCCTGAACGATCTGCGCGGGCTCGATTATCCGGGCAATGTGCGCCAGCTGGAAAACCTGATCCGCCGTCTGGCCCTGACCGGCTCGGGGCCGGTGAGCCGCGAGGAACTGGGCGATCAGGCGGTGCTGCCCACGCCAAATGCGCCCCGGCCTGCGGCAGAACGTCGCGGCCCTGTCGAGGGCAGCGCGTGCGGGCAGCTCTCCGGTTCGATCGCCGACCACCTTCAGCGCTATTTCGATCTGCATGGCGACACCCTGCCACCCCCCGGACTTTACGAGCGTATTTTGCGGGAGGTCGAGGTGCCGCTTTTGGAAATCGCCCTCGATGCGACCGGCGGAAATCAACTGCGCTGTGCCGAGCTGCTTGGCATCAATCGCAATACTCTGCGCAAGAAGCTCAGCGATCTGAATATTCAGGTGACACGCCGTCGCCGGGTGATGTAAAACGGTCACAGAGGCGCGCAATCCGTCGCGCCAATGCAACAAGGCGCCGCCTTTAAGCGGTGCGGGACCGAGCAGAACGAGTATGGCAGGATCTGGCCCGAAATCCATCCGCGCCTCGCGCCTTGCCGACCGGCTGGCGCGAATGGCGGCGCGTCGGCGTTGGCGTAATGCCTCGACGCTGGCGGTAATGGTGGCCGGGCCGGTCCTTGCCGTATTGACCCTTGCCGTGCTCAGCCAGGTCGGGGTGAGCGGCGGCTCGCGCTGGCTCAGCTTCGTTCTGGTGATCGATTTCGTCTATCTGCTCGTGCTGCTCGGCCTTGTGCTGATGCGGCTGGCACAGATGATGGCGGCGCGGCGTCGGGCCAGTGCCGGCTCGCGCCTGCATACAAGGCTGGTCGGGATCTTCGCGCTGATCGCGCTGGTGCCGACGGTGCTGGTCGCGCTTTTCGCCGGGGTGGTGATCAATATCGGTCTGGAAGGCTGGTTCTCGGACCGCGTGCGCGAAGTGGTCAGCAATGCCCAATCCGCCGCCGTCGCCTATCAGACCGAACATCGTGACGATCTGACCCAGGATGCCAGCCACATTGCCAGTGTGCTGCGTCAGGCTGCGGCAGCCGATCCGCTGATTGACGATGGCAATCTGCGCCTGATCCTGACCCGCCAGCAGGCCGGCATCCAGCGCGGGCTGCGCGAGGCCTATGTCATCGACGCCGCCGGCGAGATCCATGCCCGCGGCGAGCGTTCCTATGATTTCTGGTATGTCGAGCCGAGCCAGGCCGAATTCGATGCCGCCCGTGCCGATGGCCTCGTACTGATCGAGGACTGGGACCAAAGCGCCTTTCGCGCTCTGGTCGCTCTGCCGCCGCTGGCTGATCGCTTTCTCTATGTCACCCGCGAGGTCGATGGCCGGCTGCTCGGCCTTCTTGACGACACCCGCGCCACGATCAGCGAATATCGCCAGCTCGAACAGGATCGCGGTCGGGTGCTTCTGGAATTCTCGCTGGTCTATCTGGGTTTTGCGCTTTTGCTGATCGCGGTGGCGATGTGGATGGCGCTGTGGTTTGCCGAGCGGCTGTCAAGACCGATCGGGCGGCTGGCCGAAGCTTCGGAGCGAGTCGGGCAGGGCGATCTCGATTTGCAGATCCCCGAGCCCGATACCGGCGACGAGATCCAGACGCTGGGGCAAAGCTTCAACCGCATGACCCGCCAGCTCAAGGCGCAGCGCGAAGAACTGGTCGAAAGCCACCGCGCCAGCGACGAGCGCCGCCGCCTGTTCGATTCGGTTCTCTCCAGCGTCACCGCAGGGGTGATCGGTCTTGATGAGGACGGCGAGGTCGATTTCATGAACCGCTCGGCCATGCGCATGGTCGGGGTCGATCCGCGCCGCGATCATGACCGGCCTCTCGGCGAAGTCGTGCCCGAATTCGCGCCGCTGCTTGGTCGGCTTTCGGGCGCGGTCACGGACTCGGTGCAGGATGAGATCCGGCTGGTGCGCGATGGCCGCATGGAAAGCCTGCTGGTGCGCATGGCGGTGCGGTGCGGCGCTGATGGCGGGCTGGAAGGTTATGTGGTCGCCTTTGACGATGTGACCGAGCTGGTCAGCGCGCAGCGCATGGCCGCCTGGGGCGATGTCGCCCGCCGCGTCGCCCATGAGATCAAGAACCCGCTGACCCCGATCCAGCTTTCGGCCGAACGGCTGCGGCGCAAATTCGCCAAGACCGGCGCCAGTGCCGAGGAACAGCAGGGCGTCGATTCCTATGTCGATGTCATCATCCGCCAGACCAATGACCTGCGCCGGATCGTCGATGAATTCTCGCGCTTTGCCCGCATGCCCGAACCCGACCGGCGCGAGACCGATATCGCCAAGCTCCTGCGTGATACGCTGCTTTTGCAGGAAGATGCGGTGAAGGCCGAGCTGGTATCCGACATTCCAGCCGATCCGGTGCGGATCGACTGCGATCCGACCATGATGGCCCAGGTTTTCACCAATCTGATGAAGAACGCGGCCGAAGCCGTCGAGGAATATCGCGATCGGGCGCCGGAAGGCTGGCAGCCCGAAATCCGGGTCAGCCTGCATGAAAGCCCCGATGCGGTCGCCATCATGATCGCTGATAACGGCGCCGGCCTGCCCGAGGACCGTGCCCGTCTGTTCGAGCCCTATGTGACGCTGAAGCCCGGCGGCACCGGGCTCGGCCTGCCCATCGTCAAGAAGATCGTCGAGGAACATGGCGGCAGCTTCGTGCTGACCGACGCACCCGGACAGGGTGCCCTGGCTGAACTGCGTCTGCCTCGTGAACGCAATCCCGTGCGCATTGCGCGCAAGAATAAGGAACAGGACGTGACATGAGTGACATTCTGATCGTTGATGACGAACGCGACATCCGTGACCTGATTGCCGATATTCTCGAAGACGAGGGTTTTGCGACCCGCACCGCCGCCAATGCAGATGAGGCGATTGGGGCGCTCAACGATGCCGAGCCATCGCTGATGATCCTCGATATCTGGCTGAAAGACAGCCGGATGGACGGGATCGACATTCTCAAGCAGGTCAAGCGCAACAACCCGGATGTGCCGGTGATCATCATCTCGGGTCACGGCAATATCGAAATCGCCGTCGCCGCGATCCGGCAGGGCGCTTACGATTTCATCGAAAAGCCCTTCAATATCGACCAGCTTCTGGTGGTCATCAACCGCGCCATGGAAACCAACCGGCTGCGCCGCGAAAACGCGCAGCTGCGCCGGGGCGAGACCCGTGCGGCGGAGATGCTGGGCAATTCGGCGGCCTTCAAGCGCATGCGCGAGCAGCTCGACAAGCTGGCCAAATCGAATGGCCGGGTCATGCTGACCGGCGAACCCGGGGCCGGCAAGGAACTGGCGGCGCGCTATATTCATACGCAATCGCCGCGCAGCACCGCACCTTTTATCGTCGTGCCCTGCGCCACCATCGAGCCGGAGCGGATGGAAGAGGTCCTGTTTGGCCGCGAAACTGCCGAGCGCGGGATTGAACCGGGCCTGCTTGAACAGGCCCATGGTGGGGTGATCTATTTCGATGAGGTCGCCGATATGCCGCTTGGCACCCAGCCCAAGATCCTGCGGGTGCTGACCGAACAGCAATTTGCCCGGGCCGGGGGCTCGGACAAGGTGCGGGTGGATCTGCGCGTCATATCCTCGACCAATCGCGACCTATCGGCCGAAATCGCCACCGGTCGCTTCCGGCAGGAGCTTTACGACCGGCTGAATGTGGTGCCGCTGGCGGTGCCCTCGCTGTCCGAGCGCCGCGAGGATATCCCGATGCTGGCCGAATATTTCATGCAGCAGGTTCACGAGGAACAGGGCCTGCCGCTGCGCGATCTGTCCGAGGAAAGCTCTGCCGCGCTTCAGGCGATGGACTGGCCGGGCAATATCCGTCAGCTGCGCAATATCATCGAACGCGTGCTGATCCTGGCCGAAGACAGTGGCCCGGTTCGCCCGGCCGAGCTGCATGGTCAGGCGGTGGAAGGCAATGGCGCCGAAACCCTGACACTGGGGCCGCGCATTACCGCTTTGCCGCTGCGCGAGGCGCGCGAGCTGTTCGAGCGCGAATATCTGCTCAATCAGATCAACCGTTTCGGCGGCAATATTAGTCGCACCGCGCAATTCGTCGGCATGGAACGCAGCGCCCTGCACCGCAAGCTGAAATCGCTCGGCGTGGTCGGCGGACGGGCGACGGACGAAGATGAATGATGGCGCAAGCCCCGGCGGAATATCCGGCCGGGGCTTTGGGTATTGCTACCTTGGCGGCGGTCAGGCCGCAGTAAGGCCGAGCCGGGCGGTGAAGCGGCCGATCTCGGTCTGATCGGCTTTCAGCGAGGCAAACAGCGTGGCCTGGCTGGCATGGATCAGTGCGCTGTTAAGGATCTTCAGGTGATTGGCGCGCAGGGTTTCGCCAGAGCTGGTGATATCGGCAATCGCCTCGGCGGTCAGATTGGCAACCGTGCCTTCGGTCGCGCCCTGGCTATCGACGAGCTGGTAATCGGCGATCTCGTTGCGGGACAGGAAGGCGCGCACCAGGCGGTGATATTTGGTGGCAATGCGCAGGCGGAAGCCGTGATCGGCGCGGAACTGGCGGGCAATCGCGGCGAAATCGTCGAGATTGTCGCAATCGCGCCAGCAGGCCGGCACCGCCAGGATCAGATCGGCATGGCCAAAGCCCATGGTCGCAATCTCGCGCACATCCGAGCGCCAGCCGGCGAGTTTTTCGCGCACCAGATCCGAGCCGGTAACCCCAAGGTCGATCCGGCCCGAAGCCAGCTCGCGCGGGATTTCCCCCGCCGAGAGCAGCACCAGAGTCAGCTCGGCGCCTTCGACCCGGCCAGCATATTCGCGTTCCGATCCGGCCCGCGACAGGGTGATGCCCCGACCAGCGAACCAGCGGAAAGTGTCTTCCATCAACCGCCCCTTGGAGGGGATGCCGAGCTTCAGCATGAGGCCTCCTTCAATTCCGCGATCAGGCCGGGGCGGATGATGCCACCGGCGGCGGGGATCGTGCGCCCGGCGCCAAGCTGGGCGGTCAGCGCGTCATAGCGCCCGCCCGAGGCGACCGGGGGCCAGTCCGGCTGGGCCGGGTTGGTGAAGGAGAAGGTCATACCGTCGTAATATTCCATGGTTTCGCGGCCATGGCTGGCGGCGAAGCGGATGGTGGCGGGATCGACCCCGCGCGCGGCCAGCTGATCGAGCCGGGCGGCGAGCCGGTCCACGGCCTCAGCTATCGCCGGGATTTCCCGGGTCAGCCTTTGCAGCTGCGCCAGCGCCTTGGGGGCCGGGGCGTCGATGGCAAAGAGCCGGTCCAGCCGGTCGGACCATTCGGCGGGCAAAGGCGGCTCGCCCGGCTCGCTCATCAGCGTGGCGATCCGGGCTTCCATTTCCTGTCCGGTGCGCAGCCCGGTCCAGGGTGCGTTGCTGTCCGTGCAGCGGCGCAGCGGTGCCAGGGTCGAATAGCGCTTGATCAGACGCGAAAACCGCATCGGCCGCCAGATATGGTGCAGCAGAGCGGCGCGGCGCGGCGCGGACAGGGGTAGGGCCGCGACCGCGTCGAGCAGGATATCCATATCGCCCATGGTCGCGGTCAGGCGGTAAGGGGCGAGCAGACGATGGAAGAGCGCGAAAAGCTCAGCATCGGTTTCGGAGTCGCGGGCGAAGACTTCGAACCCGGCCTGAAGATATTCGTTCTGCCGCGGATGATCCGGGCGGGTCTCGCCTTGATCCTGCTTGCGGAAGACCTCGCCGAGAGAGCAATAGCGCGCCGGCTCGGCACCGTTTCCCATATGGGCCTGCACGACCGGCACGGTGAAATCGGGGCGCAGCACCAATTCGCCCCGCACCGGATCATGCGAGAGATAGGCGCGGGCCCGGATATCCTCGCCGTAAAGATCCAGCAGCGTGCCGGCATCGAGCAGGATATCGGGCGCAACCTCGGTGGCACCGGCCTCAATGAAAGCGGCGATCAGGTTCTGGCCGATGGCCTGTTTGGTGGCCTTGCTTACCATCGGGCCAGCATCTCGCGCACGGCATCGACCAAGCCTTCGCGGGGTGCTTCGGTCTGGGCGGGCTGGGATTTCCACTCCTCATGGCTGATTTCGGAGGCCAGCTTCGCGCCGAGGATCAGGTCTTTCAGCTGGACGATGCCGCGCTCGGCCTCATCAGCGCCCTGGATGATGGCAATCGGGGCGGTGCGTTTGTCCGCATATTTCAGCTGATTGCCGAAGTTCTTCGGATTGCCCAGATAGACCTCGGCGCGGATGCCGGCGGCGCGCAGCTCGGCCGCCATGGCCTGATAATCGGCCATGCGATCACGGTCCATGACGGTCACGACGACAGGGCCGCGCGTGTCCGCGCCGGCCATGCCCTTGGCGCGCAGTGCAGCCAGCAGGCGGTCAACGCCGATCGACATGCCGGTCGCAGGGACCTTCTGGCCGGTAAAACGCTCGACCAGCCCGTCATAGCGACCGCCGCCCGCGACCGAGCCGAACTGGCGCTTGCGGCCCTTTTCATCGAGGATTTCGAAGGTCAGTTCGGCTTCAAACACCGGGCCGGTGTAATAGGCAAGGCCGCGCACAATCGACGGGTCGATAATGGCGCGGTCCTCACCGATGCCGAGCCGGGTCAGCATGGCGGCGATCTCGGCCAGTTCATCGACGCCCTCGGCACCGATTGCGGATGCGCCAACCGCTGCCCGCAGATTGGCCAGTGTCGCGGGATTGTCCGCGCCTTTCGAAGTCAGGAAATCCAGCACCGGCTGGACCTGCGCCTCGCTCAATCCGACGCCTTCGATAACCGCGCCGCTGTCATCCTTGCGGCCTACGGTCAGCAGCTGGCGCACGCCGGCCTCGCCGACCTTGTCGAATTTGTCGATCTGGCGCAGCACGTCATCGGCCTGATCCTCGCGCACCTCGGCCGCTTCCAGCACGCCGTTCAGCACTTTGCGATTGTTGATGCGCACGACGTAATCGCCACGTGCGATGCCGGCCGCTTCCAGCGCATCGGCCAGCATGGCGCAGATCTCGGCATCGGCGGCCACGGATGCACTGCCCACGGTATCGGCATCGCATTGATAGAACTGGCGGAAGCGCCCCGGCCCCGGCTTTTCATTGCGCCAGACCGGACCCATCGCATAGCGCCGATAGGGCGAGGGCAGATCGTTGCGATATTGCGCGGCGACGCGGGCCAGGGGTGCGGTCAGGTCATAGCGCAGCGCCATCCACTCGCCCTTGCCGCCGCCGGGGACCTCTTCCTCCTGCCAGGTGAAGACACCGGCATTGGGGCGATCCACATCGGGCAGGAATTTCCCGAGCGCCTCGACGGTCTCCACCGCCGAGCTTTCCAGAGGATCGAAGCCATGCAGATGGTAGACCTCGGCGATCTTGTCGAGCATCTGCTTGCGTTCGCTCACCTCAGCGCCGAAATAGTCGCGGAACCCCTTCGGGGTCTCGGCCTTCGGGCGGGGATTTTTCTTCTTGTCCTGTGGCATGGAACCTGTCTCCAGTCTTGCCACGGGGCTTAACGGAGATGGATGGAATGGACAAGTTGCAGCGCCTGGAAGAGGGCATCGCCCATCTGACCCGGATGGTCGAGGATCTGTCGGATGTGGTGGCGCGCCATGAAAGTGAGATCACGCGGCTGAGCGCTCGGGTCGGTATGCTGCTGGAACGCGAGGCGCAGCGCGAAAGCGATGAGAGCGGGACAATTCCGCTGGCCGATCAGCACCCGCCGCATTGGTGAGGGGGGGTGGGGTAAAACCCCACCTTGCCTCAAATGAAGCCGAGCTCCAGCCGGGCCTCGTCGGACATCATGTCCATGCCCCATTGCGGCTGGAAGGTCATTTCGACATCGACTTCGCGCACGCCGGGGACAGATTCGACGGCATCGGCGATCCAGCCCGGCATTTCGCCGGCCACCGGGCAGCCCGGGGCGGTCAGGGTCATGATCACTTTCACCGCGCCCTCGTCCGAGATTTCGATGGTGTAGACCAGACCGAGATCGTAGATATTCACCGGGATTTCAGGATCGTAGACGGTCTTGCACGCCTCGACCACATGATCGTAAAGTGGGTGATCGATGCTGGAAGGGCGGATCAGCGGCGCGCCTTCGATCAGATTCTCGTCCATCGGTCTTCATCCTGTTCTGCTGGGCGAAGATATATGACAAGATTGCTCATGCTTCCAGTCCTGCCTGCCGCGAAGGAGCTTTGATGCGCGCGATCATCTATCACAATCCGAAATGTTCGACCTCGCGCAAGGTGCTGGCCGAGATCCGGGCGCGCGGGATCGAGCCCGAAGTCGTCGATTACCAGAAGACCCCGCCGTCGCGCGAAGCTCTGCATCGGATCGCAGCCGATTCGGGGCTGGGGCTGCGCGGGATCCTGCGGCGCAAGAACACGCCTTATGACGAGCTGGGCCTTGGCGATGACGGTCTGAGCGATGATCGGCTGCTGGATGCGCTGGAAGCCCATCCGGTCCTGCTGAACCGGCCGGTCGTGGTTACGGAAAGGGGCACGCGGTTGGTGCGCCCGATCACGCTGCTGGACGAGATCCTTTAGATCCTGCCCGGCCCGTCATTCATGCGGGGCGGATTCCGAGAGCAGGTTCGGCATGTCGCCATCGGCCTGTTCCTTGCTGGCTTCGACCATGTTCTGATAATCGGGATCGGGTTTGACATCGCTGGCTTCCCGCTCGTCCGTGTCGGCATCGCCCTTTGAAAGCTGAGCTACTCCCCAACTCTTGGACAGATTCCGGGGTAATTTAAGCTACTGCCTGAGCCTTCTGATAGTTTTCGATGCTGTTGAAGTAGACCACGGCAGGCGGCTGGCAGCCATGGGCAGTGTGGGGTCGTCGATGGTTGTAGAAGGTGATCCAAGAACCGATGGCGCCCTTTGCTTGCGATCCTGTTTCCCAAGCGTGCAGAGAGACGCATTCGTCCTTCATCGATCGCCACAGACGTTCGATGAAGACATTGTCGATGCAGCGCCCTTTGCCATCCATCGAGATCCGGGTGTCAGCGCGCTTTAGCCTGTCCGTCCAGGCAAATGGACTTGTCTCGGAAAAGTGCCGGTTTCTTGAGAGCATGAGAGCGATCAAGGAGACGGACAATGACGAACAAACCGACAGCAGAATTCAAGCGTGAGGCGGTGCGGATCGCCCTGACG
>JBKEBH010000089.1:0-10394 GCA_047973065.1 Paracoccus sp. (in: a-proteobacteria)
TCAGGGCGATCTTGGCTGCCTTGGCTGCAGTCCTCGGTTGGCTGATCGCGCACCTGACCTTGTCGAAAACCCGAAATCAAGGTGCTCAGCCGGCCTGAAGGCGTTGTTCAAAGCCGACGAATTGACCAAAGAATCGTTGAATTGACCCTGGTGATCGCGGAGCTTGGTCGGCGACAGCTCCAAGACACAATATCTGGTGGCAATCCCATCATCTGGTGGGGCATCGGCAAGATTGGCGGGCGTCTGGCAGGTTTTACGGTGACAGGCACATCCCGTCCGCGCATTGCGGGCGGGATGCTTCGTTTGGGGATCAGCCGCGCGACAGGCTGGCCAGAGCTGCCGTGATCTCGTCCAGCGCTGCCGGGTCGTCGATGGTCGCCGGCATCTTCCAATCCTCGCCATCGGCGATCTTGGCCATGGTCGCGCGCAGGATCTTGCCCGAGCGGGTCTTGGGCAGCCGGTCCACGATCACCGCCTGCTTGAAGGCGGCCACCGGGCCGATATCGCGGCGCACCATGGTGACCACGTCGCGGATCACCTGTTCCGGCGCGGTCTCGCAGCCCTTCTTGAGGCAAAGGAAGCCGAGCGGCGACTGGCCCTTCAGCGGATCGGAAATCCCGATCACCGCGCATTCGGCGACATCGGGATGACGGGCCAGCACTTCCTCCATCGCGCCGGTGGACAGGCGGTGCCCGGCGACATTGATCACGTCATCGGTGCGGGCCATGATGTAAAGAGACCCGTCCTCGTCGATATAGCCGGCATCGCCGGTCTCGTAATAGCCGGGAAAGCGCGTGAGATAGGATTTCTCGAAGCGTTCATTGGCATTCCACAGCGATTGCAGGGTGCCGGGCGGCAAGGGCAGTTTGATGGCAATCGCGCCGAGCGTGCCCGGTTTGACCGGACTTCCGCCCTCATCGAGCACCTGCACATCATAGCCCGGCATCGGCACGGTCGGGCTGCCGAGCTTGACCGGCAGCTCCTCGATGCCGAGGGGATTGGCGGCAATCGCCCAGCCGGTCTCGGTCTGCCACCAATGGTCGATGACTGGCACGCCAAGATGTTCCTGCGCCCATTTGATGGTTTCGGGGTCGGCGCGCTCGCCGGCCAGAAAGAGCGCCTGAAGATCGTGCAGCTTGTAGCGGCGGATATATTCGCCGGTCGGATCCTCGCGGCGGATGGCGCGCAGCGCGGTCGGGGCGGTGAAGAAGCTCTTGATGCGGTTGTTCTGGATGGTGCGCCAGAAGACGCCGGCATGCGGGGTGCCGATGGGCTTGCCCTCGAACACCACGGTCTGGGCGCCGACGATCAGCGGCCCATAGCAGATATAGCTGTGGCCAACGACCCAGCCGACATCGGAGGCCGCCCAGAAACGATCTCCCGGTCCGATCTTGTAGATGTTTTCCATGGACCAGGCGAGCGCGACCAGATGGCCCGCGGTCGAGCGGATCACGCCCTTGGGCTGGCCGGTCGTGCCCGAGGTGTAAAGAATATAGGCGGGGTGATTGCCCTCGACCGGCACGCAATCGACCGGCTTGATGCCGTATTGAAAGCCGTACCAGTTGAAATCGCGGCCTTCGATCAGCTTGGCGATTTCCTCGTCGCGCTGGAAGATGACGCAGAATTCCGGCTTGTGCTTGGCCAGCTCGATGGCCT
This sequence comes from Paracoccus sp. (in: a-proteobacteria), assembly GCA_047973065.1. Lineage (GTDB taxonomy): Bacteria > Pseudomonadota > Alphaproteobacteria > Rhodobacterales > Rhodobacteraceae > Paracoccus. Next base: position 1,657 of record JBKEBH010000089.1, read on the forward strand.
CGTCGAGCAGGGGTTTGTAATGGACGACATGGCTCGGCTCCAGCCCGGCCGAGGCGGCGATGATCGCCTTGGGCTGGGCATCGTCGATGCGCACGGCAAGTTCGGCGGCGGCGAAACCGCCGAAAACCACCGAATGCACCGCGCCAAGCCGGGCGCAGGCCAGCATGGCCTCGATGGCCTGCGGGATCATCGGCATATAGATGATGACGCGGTCGCCCTTCTCAATTCCGCGCGCCCGAAGCGCTCCGGCCAGGGTTGCCACCCGCTTTTGCAACTCGGCATAGGTGATGCCCTTGGTGGCATTGGTGATCGGGCTGTCGTGATAGATGGCGATCTGACCGCCGCGACCGGCCTCGACATGGCGGTCAACCGCGTTCCAGCAGGTATTGACCAGCCCATCCGAGAACCATTCGTAAAATGGGGCATTGTCGTCGAAAAGAGCTTTTGACGGTGGCCGGTCCCAGTCGATGGCCTCAGCCGCCTGCATCCAGAAAGCCTCGGGATCGGCTTTCCAGCGCGCGTAAACATCTTTGTATGACATATAAATCTCCTCTCCCTGACCAAAGGTTAAGCGAGAAAAGATCGGGCGGGCAATCGTCATGTTGCAGTGCAGCGAAGTGATATCGCTAACTGGGCGTGATATCGCTAAACTGCCTTGAGCAGGGCAGAGCGGGGGAAGTTGCGGCCCGGACAGGCGGTGGCCTCGCCGGGGGTGTCGCCGTGGAAACCGATATCTTCGCGCCCGATCCCGTAGTCCTTCATCAGTTCGCGGCAGAGCGCGGTCAGCGCGTCGAACTGATCGGGGGAGACATGGGCGGTTTCGAAATTGCCGATCAGGCAGATGCCGACGGATGAGACATTCAGCGCGGTGTTGCGCCCCGACAGATGCGCCCCCCAGAGCCGCCAGCGCCAGCGGGCGGTGGCATGGACCTCGCCGTCGCCCATGCCGCGCCCGTTCCCGATGACGAAATGATAGGGGATCATGTCGATGGGATCGCGGGGCTGGCGTTCGCGGTGCACCCGGATCAGCATTTCGGGATCGCCGCTGCCGCCGCCGCTGTGATGGATAACGATGCGGTTGAAGCGCAGGGGCGAGACCGCCCAGACCGCGCCCGCGCCAGCCAGCGCAAGCGGGGCCAGGATCAGGCTGCGCCGGCGCACCGGATCAGCCGTAATGGGCGACCGGAGTGCCTGCCAGCGCCGACATGTTCAAAAGCCCGCGCGCGGTGATTGAGGGCGTCACGATATGGGCGCGGTTGCCCATGCCCATCAGGATCGGCCCGACCTCCAGCCCGGCGGCCCGGGTCTTGAGGATGTTGCGCACCGCCGAAGCGGTATCGGTGCTGGCGAAGATCAGCACATTGGCCGCCCCTTCCAGCCGGGCGGCCGGGAAGATCCGCTCGCGGATCGCGGGGTCGAGCGCGGCATCGACATGCATTTCGCCGTCGAAATTGAAATCGACGCCGCGCGCTTCCAGAATGGCCATGGCCTCGCGCATGCGGCGCCCGGAATCGATGTCGAGATTGCCGAATTGCGAATGGCTGCACAGCGCGACATGCGGCTCCAGCCCGAAGCGGCGGACATGGCGGGCGGCGCCGATTGCCGATTGCGCGATCTGTTCGGGGGTCGGATGGTTATTGACTTGGGTGTCGGCCACAAACAGTGGGCCGTCCTCCATGATGATCATCGACAATGCGCCATGGGGCTCCAGCCCGCCCCGGGCCAGAACCTGAGTGATATAGTTCAAATGCCAGCTATATTGCCCGAAGGTGCCGCAGATCAGGCTGTCGGCATCGCCGCGATGGACCATGACGCTGCCGATGGCGGTGGTATTGGTGCGCATGATGGCGCGGGCCAGATCCGGCGTTACGCCGCGCCGGGCCATCAGATCGTGATAGGTTTCCCAATATTCGCGATAGCGGGAATCGCTTTCCGGGTTCACGATCTGGAAATCCTTGTCCGGCCGGATCGGCAGGCCGGCGCGCTCGGCGCGTGCCGCGATCACCTCGGGCCGGCCGATCAGGATCGGGACATCGGTGGTTTCTTCCAGCATGGCATTGGCGGCGCGCAGCACGCGTTCCTCTTCGCCCTCGGCGAAGACGATCTGGCGGCTGACCGTGGCGGCGGCTTCGAATACCGGGCGCATGATCAGGGCCGAGCGGAAGACCGAGCCGTCGAGCTTGTGCTTATAGGCGGCGAGATCCTCGATCGGGCGGGTGGCAACGCCCGATGCCATCGCCGCCCTGGCAACGGCGGTCGAAACCACGCCGATCAGGCGCGGATCGAAGGGTTTCGGGATCAGATATTCAGGACCGAAGCTGAGCGTTTCGCCGCGATAGGCGGCGGCGGCTTCGGCGGCGGTGGTGGCGCGGGCAAGCGCCGCGATGCCTTCGATGCAGGCGAGCTGCATTTCGTCATTGATCTGCGTTGCCCCGACATCGAGTGCACCGCGGAAGATGAAGGGAAAGCACAGGACATTGTTGACCTGGTTGGGAAAATCGCTGCGCCCGGTGGCGATGATCGCATCGGGCGCGACCTCCTTCACCTCATCGGGCATGATCTCCGGGGTCGGGTTGGCGAGGGCAAAGACAATCGGGCGCGTGGTCATCTTCGCGACCATGTCCCTGGTCAGCACCCCGGGGCCGGACAGGCCAAGGAACAGGTCGGCGCCTTCGATCACCTGATTGAGGCTCCGCAGATCGCTGTTCTGGGCATAAGCGGCCTTTTGCGGGGTCATATCCTCGGTCCGGCCCTCATAGACCAGCCCGTGAATGTCGCAAAGCCAGACGTTTTCACGCCTCACACCCAGTTTCAGCAGCATGTTGAGGCAGGCGATGCCAGCCGCGCCGCCGCCGGTCGAGACGATCTTGATCTCGTCGAATTTCTTGCCGGTGACGCGCAGGGCGTTGGTGGCGGCAGCGCCGACGACAATCGCGGTGCCGTGCTGGTCGTCATGAAAGACCGGGATGTTCATCTTCTCGCGGCAGATCTTTTCGACGATGAAGCAGTCGGGGGCCTTGATGTCTTCCAGATTGATGGCGCCGAAGCTGGGCTCCAGGCTCTGGACAATCGCGGCGAGCCGCTCGGGGTCGGTCTCGGCAATTTCCAGATCGAAACAGTCGATATTGGCGAATTTCTTGAAAAGAACCGCCGTACCTTCCCTCACCGGCTTGGAGGCCCGTGGGCCGATATTGCCAAGGCCCAGCACGGCGGTCCCGTTCGAGACCACCGCGACCAGATTGCCGCGCGCGGTATAGCGGGCGGCGTCCGCGGGATCGGCTTTGATCTCCAGACAGGCTTCGGCAACGCCGGGGCTATAGGCGCGGCTCAGGTCACGGCCATTGGCCAGCGGCTTGGTCGCGCGGACCTCAAGCTTACCGGGGCGGGGAAATTCGTGATATTCGAGCGCCGCCGAGCGTGTCTTGTCCTGCCGTTTCTCTTCCATGAGCCTCACCTTATCTGCACCCGAAGGCCGCCCCTCGTCCGGCGGCCATATTGTTCAGCGTTAAACCAGTTTCGCCGCCTATCACAAGCACGGGTTTTTGCCGGGGCGCGCGCGCGCCACACGCCAGGCTTGCATCCGGCCCGCCCCGCGCGCAGAATCCCCCAAAACCGACCCGGAGATTTGCCATGTCCCTCATTGATGCCGCGCGCGAGGTCCGCGAAGCCGCCTATGCGCCCTATTCGAATTTCAAGGTCGGGGCCGCCGTGCGCGGCAAATCCGGCCGGATCTATCGCGGCTGCAATGTCGAAAATGTCGCCTATCCCGAAGGCACCTGCGCTGAAGCGGGCGCGATTGCCGCCATGGTCGCGGCTGGCGAGACCGAGCTGATCGAGGTCGCGGTCATTGCCGGCAGCCCCAGCCCGGTGCCGCCCTGCGGCGGTTGCCGTCAGAAGCTGGCCGAGTTCGGCCGCGCCGAAACCCCGGTGCTGCTGGCCACGACCGGGGGCGAGACCTTGGTGATCACGAGTGGCGAGGTGCGGCCCGGCCGCTTTGATGCGGGCCATATGGCGGGCGCCGGTTCATGAGCCATGGCCCGGGTTCTGACCCGAGGCCGGTGATTGCCGGGCTGCGCGACGGGCAGGGGCTCGACGCCCGGGGCGCGGCGCTGATCGCGCGCGGGCTGGCCGATGGCGGGGTTTCGGATGCGCAGGCCGGGGCTTTTGCCATGGCCGTGCTGACCCGGGGGCTGTCGGTCGAGGGGCGCAGCGCCCTGACCCGGGCCATGCGCGACAGCGGCCATGTTCTCAGCTGGGATCTGCCCGGGCCGGTGGTGGACAAGCATTCGACCGGCGGGGTCGGGGATGCGGTGTCGCTGATTCTGGTACCGATTCTGGCGGCTTGCGGCTGTTTCGTGCCGATGATCTCGGGGCGCGGGCTGGGCCATACCGGCGGCACGCTGGATAAGCTGGAGGCGATCCCGGGTCTGCGCACCGATCTGGACGAGGGCGAATTCCGGCAGGCGGTCGAACAGACCGGCTGCGCGATCGTGGCGGCGTCAGGCGATCTGGCACCGGCGGATCGCCGGCTTTACGCCATCCGTGATGAGGCGGCCGCGGTCGAATCCATCGACCTGATCACCGCTTCGATCCTGTCGAAAAAGCTGGCGGCGGGGCTCGATGCGCTGGTGCTGGATGTGAAAGCCGGCTCGGGCGCTTTCATGGGCGGGGCGCAGGCCGCGCGGGATCTGGCGGGTTCGCTGGTCGAGACCGCCAATGCGGCGGGCTGCAGGACCTTGGCGCTGATCACCGATATGGATCAGCCCTTGGCCCGCGCCGCCGGCAACGGGCTGGAAGTGGCTGCGGCGACCGAATGTTTGCGCGGCGAGGCCTCGGCCCTGCGTGATCTGACCCTGGCGCTGTCGGCCGAAGCCCTGCGTCTGACCGGCGATATGGACGCGCCGCGCCGCGCGGCTGAGGCTCTGGACAGCGGCCGCGCGGCCGAGGTCTTCGCCCGGATGGTGGCGGCGCAGGGCGGACCGCGCGATCTGATGGAGCGTTCGGGTGCCCATCTGCCGCCTGCCGCGACCATCCGCCCGGTTCCGGCCCCGCCCGGCTTTGTCGCCGCGATCGATGTCGCGGCTTTGGGCCGGGCCGTGATCGGGCTTGGCGGCGGTCGCATCCGGGCCGGACAGCGGATCGACCACCGGGTCGGGCTGTCGGGCCTGCGCCGGCTGGGCGAAGGCGGAGCCGGGCCGCTGGCTCTGGTCCATGCCGCCAGCGAAGACGATGCGACGGTCGCCATTGCCGCCGTGCAGCGCGCCTATCATATGGAGGAGAACCGGCCGGCCCCCGCGCCGCTGATCCGCGCCCATCTGGCGCCCGCAGAAACCGAATAGAGTGAGACCCGCCATGTCCCGAGCCTTTCTTGTCGTCATGGATTCCGTCGGCATCGGCGGCGCCCCCGATGCCGACCGTTTCTTCAACGACGGTGTGCCCGATAGCGGTGCCAATACCGTGCTTCATATTGCCGAAAAGCGCGGGCTGCATATGCCTCATCTCGACCGGCTCGGGCTGGGGGCGGCGCTGCGTCTTGCCTCGGGTCAGGATGCGCCGGGTCTGGGGGCGGAGCCGCAGGGGCTTTGGGGCGCGGCCAGCGAGGTCTCGCCCGGCAAGGACACGCCTTCGGGGCATTGGGAAATCGCCGGGGTGCCGGTGCCCTGGGACTGGCATTACTTCCCCGATGCCGCGCCGGCCTTCCCGGCGGATATCACGGCCCGGGTCTGCGAGCTGGCCGGGACGGCTGGGATTCTGGGCGACAAGCATTCCTCGGGGACGGTCATACTCGATGAGCTGGGCGAGGAGCATCTGCGCACCGGCTGGCCGATCTGTTATACCTCTGCCGACAGCGTCTTCCAGATCGCCGCGCATGAGGAAGCCTTCGGGCTGGACCGGCTTTTGCAGCTCTGTGAGGACCTCGCGCCGATCCTGCACAAGATGCGGGTCGGGCGGGTGATTGCCCGGCCCTTTGTCGGAACGCCCGGCAGTTTCGCCCGCACGCCCAACCGCCGCGATTATGCGATCGCTCCGCCCGCCGATACGATTCTCGACATCGCCGCCAAGGCTGGCCGGCCCACCCATGCCGTTGGCAAGATCGGCGATATCTTCAGCCATCGCGGCATCGGCACGCTGCACAAGGGCAAATCCGATGCCGATCTGGCCCAGCACCTGCTGCGCCTGATGGATGAGGCCGAACCCGGCAGCCTGACCTTCGCCAATTTCGTCGAATTCGACAGCCTTTACGGCCATCGCCGCGATATCGAGGGCTACGGCGCCCAGCTCGAATGGTTCGATACGGTTGTCGGGCAGGTGCTGGAACATCTGTGCCCCGGCGATCTGATCCTGTTCACCGCCGATCACGGCAATGACCCGTCCTGGACCGGCACCGATCACACCCGTGAACGCGTGCCGGTGCTGGGCGCGGGACTGGGCATGCGGGCCATCGGCAATGTCGGCTTTTCCGATATCGGCGCTTCGGTCGCGGCCCATCTCGGGCTGGGTCGGGCCCATGACGGCGCCAGTTTTCTTTAACCGTTTCTTATGATCCGAAAGACCACCACCCGATGAAAGACCTCAAGAAAATTGAACTTCACCTCCATCTCGAAGGCGCGGCGCCGCCGTCCTTCATTCGCGGTCTGGCCGCTGAAAAGCGGGTCGATCTGCCGGCGATTTTCGATGCGCAGGGCCATTACGACTATCGCGATTTCAATCAGTTCCTGAATGTCTATGAGGCCGCGACCTCGGTAATCCAGACGCCCGCAGATTACGCCCGCCTGCTGCGCGAGGTGCTGAGCCGGGCCGCCGAACAGGGCGCGATCTATGCCGAACTGTTCGTTTCCCCCGAATTCTGCGGCGGCGGCGATCTGGCCGCTTGGCGTGACTATCTGGCCGCAATGGAGGAGGTCGCCGGCGAAATGGCGGCCCAAGGCATCGACAGCCGCGCCATCCTGACCCTGATCCGCCATTTCGGGCCCGAGCGCGCCCGTGCCACCGCGATCTGCGCGGCGGAAACCGGCAGCGCAGATGGCACCGGCTGGGTGACCGGGCTGGGCATGGGCGGGGCCGAGGCGGTCGGGCGGGCTCAGGATTACGCCTGGAGCTATGACTGCGCCCGCGAGGCCGGGCTGGGCCTGACCTGCCATGCCGGCGAATGGGGCGGGCCGCAATCGATCCGCGATGCGCTGACGCTGGGGGTCAGCCGGATCGGGCACGGCGTTCATGCCAGCGACGATCCGGCGCTGATGTGCGATCTGGCCGGGCGCGGCACCGTGCTGGAGGTCTGCCCGGGCTCGAATATCGCGCTTGGCGTCTATCCCGACTGGGCCTCGCATCCGATTGCGCGCCTTGCCGATGCCGGGGTGAAGGTGACGGTTTCGACCGACGATCCGCCATTTTTCCATACGACTCTGGAACATGAATATGAACGTCTCGCCGACACCTTCGGCTGGGGCGAGGCTGAATTTACCGAACTGAACCTGACGGCGGCCGAGGCCGCCTTTTGCGATGAGGAAACGCGTGACGGCCTGCGCGCGGCCTTTCTGACCTGAACCGGGAGCCAAGACCATGACCGCCCAACATCTGACCATCGTCGATCACCCGCTGGTTCAGCACAAGCTGACGCTGATGCGCGACAAGACCACCTCGACCGCCCAGTTCCGGCAGCTTCTGCGCGAAATCAGCCTGTTGCTGGCCTATGAGATCACGCGTGAGCTGCCGCTTTACACCCGCCGGATCGAAACCCCGATCCAGCCGATGGATGCCCCGATCCTTGAGGGCAAGAAGCTGGCGCTGGTGTCGATCCTGCGGGCCGGGAACGGGTTGATGGACGGCATTCTGGAACTGATCCCGGCGGCGCGTGTCGGCTTTGTCGGGCTCTACCGCGATCCTGAAACCCTGCAGCCGGTGCAGTATTATTCGAAACTGCCCGGCGAGCTGGCCGAGCGCATGACCATCGTTGTCGATCCGATGCTGGCCACCGGCAATTCCTCGGCCGCCGCGCTCGATCTGATCAAGGCGGCGGGGGCCGGCAATATCCGTTTTCTCTGCCTGCTGGCCTCGCCCGAAGGGGTGGCGCGGATGGCCGAGGCCCATCCCGATGTGCCAGTGGTCACGGCGGCGCTGGATGAGCGGCTGAACGATCACGGCTATATCATTCCCGGGCTGGGCGATGCCGGCGACCGGATGTTCGGCACCAAGTGAGCGGTTAACCGGCTGGTAAGGCGGCATGGGCTAGAACGGTCGAAATGACTGATTCGGCAGGCCCATGTCCCGTTTCTTCCTGATCATATCCTTGCTTGTGATGCTGCCCTGGCCAGCTCTGGCCCGGGATCTTCTTCCGGCAGAACCGCCGCCGCCCGATTTTCAGGCGACGCAATATATCGACAGCCATGGCTGCGTCTTTGTTCTCGACGGGGTCGGCTGGACGGCGCGGCTGGCCGAAGACGGGGCGCCGATCTGCGGCTTTCCGCCCAGCATGGGCGGGCGCGCTGCCCCGGTTGCGGGATCGGCGCAGGCCAGCGGCATGTCTGCGCTGAAACATCAGCTGACCGTGACCATTCTCAGCCAGGATGGCGGCGGCGGTGGCATCATCCCGGCGCCGGGGCCGGCGCTTGGTCATGGTGGACTTGTCTCGGAAAAGTGCCGGTTTCTTGAGAGCATGAGAGCGATCAAGGAGACGGACAATGACGAACAAACCGACAGCAGAATTCAAGCGTGAGGCGGTGCGGATCGCCCTGACG
>JBKEBH010000095.1:0-4974 GCA_047973065.1 Paracoccus sp. (in: a-proteobacteria)
CCGAACTGACCGCGCAACTGGAAGACCTCTATGGTCTGCCAAGCTGGGTCGGCCCCGATCCCATCGGTGCGCGCATGGTCAAATATGTCTGGACGCCATCCGGCCAGTTGGCTCCGCAACAGGAGGAACCCTGTTCGAGATCCAACTATCAGGGCTATTCTTTCGACAATAATCGCGAGGCCGTCGCCCCGCCGGAATGTTCGGCAGTGTTCACCATGACATATGAGACTGAGGCCGGACAATCGACCGTGCGTTTCAGCCTGATCGACTTCGATCTGGCACGGCAGGATTTGGCGGAAACAGACCGGCAGATTCTGGAACAGATTTCCGACGAAGGCGTGCAGCCATCTGACATGAAGCGCTGATCCGGGCGTGGAACCGCTCAGCCCGGAAGAAAACCACGACCTGATCGCACTGCTGGTCACCATGGCTGTGGATTCCGGCTATTTGCCTTTGCACGGCGCGGAGAAACGGCTGATCGAAGTTCGGGAAGCCTTGATCGACACGCCTGCCGGGGAAAGGCCGATTCAGGTTTTTGAACCGACAGATCGCGCGTTCAGCGCGGCCGTGATGCTACGAAGGACCTCGAACCCGGAACCGTTGGTGAGGCTGGGAAAGGGCATCGGTGAAGGAACGGCGCGGCGTAATTTCGAAGCCCTGATCCCTCGGAGCAAGCGGAAATGGGTTGTTTCCAAGAAATATTTGGATAGTTCCGATCCGAAGGAGTTTCGCGCACAAGTCTTTACGATAGTTCGGCAATGGTGGCCAGCGGCAATCAAGTGATGCTCCATATGCTTGCATGCTCATGGTAGATATGCATCATTAGATCGCCAGCGGCCTTTTCTGGCGTTCCGTTGTTCTGCACGGCGCTCCGCTCGGCGTATGTTCATCATGGTCGCGAGAGTGCGACATCGAGCGAAGCCCCAAATGCGGAAAGACCTAGCGAGCCAATTGCGAAAATTCGAAGGTGCCTGACAAATGTTTGACTGCCGATGACACGACGTTTGGTCACCACTCTTGATGCTTATGCCCGTCTTTTGGACGCTCGTTTCGCTTTCTCTAGAAGTCACAAACTCCCCGGTTCGAAGGGTAAGCTGCGCGAGGATGCCGTCGCTGAATTTTTAGAAGCATTTGTTCCGGTAGATCACGCTGTGGCGACGAATGTGTTTGCCACCACCGCTGATGGAGATGAATATCCGAATGAAATTGATCTCGTCATCCACAACAGCCAGCGTGGTGGTCTTTGGAAGCTTGATGCATTTGGAGAGAATTCGATTTGCAACTTCGAAGGCATAGCTGTGGCCGTCGAGATCAAGTCTGTTTTAAACGTGAAGGAAATGCTGAACGCCAAGAGAAAATCCCTTGAACTAAAGGCGTTTTGTGAGGAGCGGGACATCTCTGCTCCGCCCTTCGTGTTGTTTTCCTTCGACGTAGCACCTAGTGACAATGGTGGATGGTTAGGCGAAGACGAAATTCATGACGAGGCGCTGAGTTCAGCTCTTCCTTTCGACATGGTCGTCTGCCCAAGAGTGCTTTGTTATGTGTCTGCTGATCATGATTTGTTCGGGTTTGGCCTAGAGCGTGGCCTATCGTCGAGCGAGGCAGCAGGCGATGGCAGCGTTTGGGACCGCATCGTTGCCACACGCGATGCCGACAGCCGCTACTCTAGGCGGTTCACCGGATTGGGCACCTCAGCGGGCGAGCGCCTGCTTGCATTCGCGGCGTTCGTCTCAGATCTTTCAGGAAACAATCAGCATACGGCGGCCCTCGTCTCGTCCGCTATCAAGCCGCGCCGCAGCCCAATACACGAAGATGCCGACGTCATTTGATCAACTCTATTTTGTTCTTCCTGCCCACTGGTGATATGCAATCAACGTGTGATGACGGCTATCGGCTACATATTGTTGTAGCGCAAGGTGCGCACGCATAGTATAGTGGTATCGGCCTATGAAAGTTCGGCATGAAAGAGGTGGAAGTGGCGAGAGTTTTTATCAGTTTTGCAATTGAAGATAAAGTGCTCAGGGGCTTCCTTGTCGGTCAGAAAAACAATGCAAGAACTGCTATTGAATTTACAGATTATTCGGTTAAGCAGCCGTGGGACTCAAGTTGGAAAACCAATTGTCGGGCGCGGATCAGAGGCTGCGCAGGAATGATCGGGATCATCACCCACAACACGCCGAAAGCGGATGGTCAACTTTGGGAGCTAAAGTGCGCTATTGATGAAGGCGTACCGCTCATGCTCATACATGGATACTCCGCGCCCGAGAAAAAACTGAATGTGTTGCCATCTTTTATCTCTGGTAGGAGGGTGAACCTCTGGACAGAAGATAACATCGTCAATTTTCTCAACCGGCTCGGGTGAAGAGTATGAAAAAGGCGCTTGTCGTTGGGATTGACGATTATGCCCCGCCAAATGAACTGTCCGGATGCGTCAATGATGCAGTGGAGATGGCTGCGCTCCTCGAGTCAAACGGTGATGGATCGCCTAACTTTGACGTGCGACGGCTTATCAGTAGCGAGAAAACTGTGGACAGTTCGTTGCTAGACGAGGCTGTAAGGGAACTGTTTTCTAGCGATTCTGACATCGTACTGCTGTATTTTGCTGGTCACGGTATCCTAGACGCGGACACCAACTCCGGATTCCTTGTTACACAGGATGCCAGTAAGCCCAATTGGGGTGTTAATCTCGCTGCGGTACTGGAGTTGGCCAATAAAGCGCACCCAAAGATCAAATCGACCGTTATACTTTTGGATAGTTGCCAATCAGGTTTTTCTGGCGAAATCACAGGTCTCGGTGGCGGAGGGAAGGTTTCTCACATTGGAACAGGCGTCACTATTCTGACGGCTTGCCATCGGGAAGGATTTGCCGCCGAGGAAAATGGCCATGGATCGTTCACGGGCATCATGCTTGACGGTCTGGGCGGTGCTGCTTGCGATGTGATTGGTCGGGTGACACCTGCAGCTCTGTATGCGCACGTTGATCAGACGCTTGGTGCATGGGAACAGCGACCAATTTATAAAGCAAATGTGCAGCATTTCATCGCTTTACGTGAAGTCTCGCCGAGGGTTCCCAAAGAGATATTGCGGCGCCTTCCGACTTATTTTCCTACGGCATCTTCCGTGTTCAGGCTCAACCCATCTTTTGAGCCTGATAGAGGCGAAGAATCTGATAAGCTTCGCAATGTTCCCGTGGACCAAGATAATGAACGTATCTACAGAGACCTTCAGACATGTAATCGTCACGGGTTGGTCGTGCCTACACAGCATGAGCACATGTGGCATTCCGCCATTTACTCAGGGGGCTGCCGCCTCACCGCAACCGGCGCTCATTATCGGCGACTAGCCGAAAAAAAGAAGATATAGGTCTAATCTATGGCGAACAAGGTTTTCATTTCTCATAAAAATACCGACTCTATATTGGCGACCAAGGTGGCTCGTCGAATCCAGTTGAATGGTGTCCAAACATATTTGGATGTGGTCGACGATGCATTGGCTAAAGATGGTCCAGAACTTGCGGGACTGCTTCTAGAAAGAATGTCGACGTGCGACCAGCTTATTGCGGTAGTTTCGATGAGTACTAAGGATTCATGGTGGGTGCCATGGGAAATTGGTGTCGGCTCCGAAAAAGGATTTCGTATGGCCAGTTACTCCGAAAGCTATGTGAACCTTCCGAGCTATCTGGAGAAATGGCCTGATCTACACTCCGACGCGGACGTTGACACGTTTTGCAGATTGTCCAAGCAGGCTGACACCGAGATTCGGCGCAGAGCGCAAGCCTCTTTCTCGGAAGATACGCGCATGAACATCCGAAAGGGCGAGGCGCGGGATTTTCACAAGGCACTGCGAAGTGAGCTAGGGCGTCAACGCCGATAGTCTTGCGTGATCAAGTCGCCGGTTTGGCGCTCAATCAGATGTGGCATGACATCGTCTTGCTCAGTCGCGACCTTGTTCGATGCCAAATGTCGTCAACTGAGTGAAATCGGGTTTCTCACCCCGATCCCGAGTAAGCTGATTCCAGATCACGGGTGCTCGATACTCGATCACTGGATGGCCATCAGAAGTCTCCGCCTTTTGGCGAAATTCGCGCAGCAGAAGCAGGTAGTCGGCGAGATACGCCACGGCATCATACATGTTCTGGCATTCTGCGTCGGACAGGTGCCTGATTTGATCAAGATCGACAACCTTGCGTAGTTCGTCGATAAACTCTGCCTCGGTGAAATCAGTCGGCAAGCTGCGGGCAAATTCCAGCAAATCCATCACGTATATCCTTAATCTTGTGCCGCACTCATCGGCACTGAAGTGGGGCGTTCAAATATGCGAGATCCTGTCGTCGCCGATCCACCGCAGCCGATGCTGTCGCCAATCCGACTGGCGGGTTTGCCGTTGATGAACACCGAACCGGACCCTGCCGAAAGCGTCCGTTCATGTGGCGGCGCGTGACCGGCAGCACAGCCATGGGCTGCGTAGGCGTCGCCGACACGCATGGCCGGAATTCCGTCGATATTCACATCTGGGCTGCCGCCCGTGGCTGATGATGGCGGAAAATGGCAGCCATGGCCGGAACCAATATCCCCTTTGCGATGGGCTGGCGGCATGAACAATCTCCGGCAATGAACAATGAATAAACGACAGCGAAAGGGTAGCCGCGTCGCGCACGCATAACAAGCAGGCGCGGCCCATCAGGCAGTCATTGGTTTAGTGTGCCTGCGGTGGCGCATTTTCGCCCCAAATGTCCGAAGCCATGCCTTCGAGCCGAAGGCCCGGTCAATCCATGCATCAGGGGCATCAATGGACAGAAATTCTGTCGCAAATGGACAAAAAGCTGTCCCAAATGGCCAAATCGGGTGTCACCCGTCAACAATGAATACAGTGGTGAGCCCGACAGGATTCGAACCTGTGACCCACTGATTAAAAGTCAGTTGCTCTACCAACTGAGCTACGGGCCCATCGCACGGGGCGCTAAGTAGTGGCGCG
>JBKEBH010000114.1:0-2264 GCA_047973065.1 Paracoccus sp. (in: a-proteobacteria)
GCAAGGAAGACGAAGCACAACAGAATGAAAATGATCGTCACAAGGCCAGACATCGGCATCGAGCCGAGGATCGCCTCGACAGTTGCGGGGATGCCGTCACTCGACAGAATGGCCGAGACATCCAGCGCTCCGGACAATTGCAGATTAACTGCATAGCCGCCCCAGATCGCGAAGAAGACCCAGCAGCCCAGCGATCCCCAGACCAGTTCCGCGATGATCAGTTCACGGATTGTCCGCCCGCGCGAGATACGTGCCACAAACAGACCCATCATCGGGGCATAGGCGATCCACCAGGCCCAGTAAAATACCGTCCAGTCCTTCCAGAATGACGAACCGCCGACCGGATCGGTCCAGGTGCTCATGCTGACGAAGTTGGACGCCATCCGACCGAGGCTGTTTACCCAACCGTCCACAATGAAAAGCTGTGGACCGACAATGAATGTGAAGGCCAGCAACAGGATAGCAAGGATGACGTTGGTGTCCGAAAGAATCTTGATGCCCTTGGACAGGCCGAACCAGACGGAAGCGCCAAAGAGCGCTGTCCAGGCGGCGAGGATGGCGAGATCCAGGCCCAGCGAAGGTTCGATACCGAACTGGCCGCTGACCAGCTGGGACACCAGCGGCACCGCCAGCCCCAGCGAGGTGCCGACACCGCCGACCACGCCGAAGACAACGACGGAGTCGAGCAGGACACCGACCCAGCTATCGACATGCCGACCCAGCACACCCCCCGACGCGACCGAAAGTCGGACGCCCGGATTTCGACGAACGAACATTGAATAAGCGATCGGAATGGCCGGCAGGCAATAGAATGCCCAGGGCGTCAGTCCCCAGTGGAACTGGCCATAAGTCAACGCCCATTCTGCAGCTTCGGCCGACATCGGTTCGGCGCCGAAGGGCGGACCTTGCAAGTAATAGATCGGCTCGACCCAGGCCCAATTGACGATGGCGATGCCGATGCCGCCGCAGAAGATCATCGCGACCCAGCTGAAATAGCTGAACTCCGGCACGTCATCCGGCCCGCCCAGACGGACATTTCCGTATCGGCTGAAGGCGAGGCAGATCAGAAAGACGACAGCCGCAAGGCCTGCGATAAGATAGAGCCAACCGAACTTGCCCGTTGCAAAGGCGAAGGCGGCGTTGACTGCTGCCGGTCCCGCTTCCGGGAACAGCAACAGAGGCGCCACCACAGCGGCGATCACGGCGAGCGATGGGTAGAAGACGCGGCCGTCGAGCCGGTCGCCTTCGGGTATGGTGCGATGCATGGTTTTCCTCCTCTTGGACCCGCCTAATTCTCTCTCCCGGCGGGCTTGATTGACGGGCTGGCCCCTGATCCGGCGCCAGCGCGAAACCTGACGGGGGCCTCAGGCGCCCGCCTGTATCCAGCGTGCTGCTTTTTCGGCGATCATCAGCGTGGGCGCATTGGTATTGCCGCTGGTGATCTCGGGCATCACGCTGGCATCGACGACGCGCAGCCCCTCGATGCCGCGCACGCGCAGATGCGTGTCGACGACGGCATTGGGGTCGTCATCGCGGCCCATCTTGGCCGTGCCGGTGGGATGGAAGATCGTGTTGGCGATGTCTCCGGCCAGCTTGGCAAGATCCTCGTCTGACTGGAACTGGACGCCGGGCTTCCACTCGGTCGGCTTGTACTTCTGCATGGCCGGTTTCGCCATGATCTCGCGCACCTGCCGCAGGCTCTGTGCCGCGATCAGGCGGTCTTCATCGGTCGACAGGTAGTTGGGTTGGATGACCGGTGCATCTTCCGCGCGATTGGAGGTGATGCGCACATGGCCACGCGACGTCGGGTTGAGATTGCAGACGCTGGCGGTCATCGCCGGGAAATCATGCAGATCCTCGCCAAAGGCATCAAGGCTCAGTGGTTGAACATGGTATTCCAGATTAGCATAGGGACGGCTGGGGTCAGAGCGGGTAAATGCACCCAGCTGGCTGGGCGACATGCTCATCGGCCCGGAACGTTTCAGCACATACTCAAGACCTATCTTTGCTTTTCCGAACATCGAACTCGCCAGGGTATTGAGGGTCTGAACGTTTTCGACCTTATAGACCGCCCGAATCTGCAAATGGTCTTGCAGGTTCTCGCCAACGCCGGGCATGTTCTGAACGACGTCTATGCCGTGCAACTTCAGCAGGTCTGCCGGACCAACGCCCGACACCTGCAGGATCTGTGGCGAGCCTATGGCTCCGGCCGATAGAATGACCTCGCGACGGGTGCGAACGGTGACAGAATCGCCGCCACGCCG
>JBKEBH010000225.1:0-28758 GCA_047973065.1 Paracoccus sp. (in: a-proteobacteria)
GTGCCAGAACGCCCTTCACGATGTGCACACCCATCTCAGCGCAGGCTTGGCGGATGATCTCGCGGATGCGCTCCCGCATCGCGCCTTGCAGAACCTTGTGGCGGTACTTTGTTGCCCAAACAATGTGATAACGGTGGTGAAATCGGGTATGTGATCCGCTAGAATAGGCCATGGCTTATCTCCAACAGGTGGAAAGTGAAAACCAAAATGCTTTAAAGGTCATGCGCCAGCGCGGTTCGGGCCGCGACGGCGGACGGTTTCAGGTATATAGCCCCCTTGCCATTCAAAAGGCGACGCATCGCCGGTCTGGTGCGGTGGCTGCATATTTACGGCCCTTGATAGATGACAAGATGAAACCGGAATACCGCTGGACGAAGCAATCGCCCAACGGCAGATATGATGGCGGATCAGAAATCCATGTTCAGCCCAAGGGTCACGGTCCGGCCCGGCGCATAAAGCGGCTGGACATCACGTGAACTGTATTGGACATAGCTGGATCGCTCGTAATAGTTCTTGTCGAACAGGTTATCGACGCCCAGACGAACCACCAGATCCTTATAGGTCTCGGGCCGCCATTCGGCATAGGCGTTCACGACCCCATAGCCTGCATGATCCGAGAAACCGGCCTCGGTCAGGTAGTCTCCGTCCAGACGGTTTGCCAATTCCAGCGTGCCGCCCACACGCAGATCGTATTGCGCAATATCCTGATCGACGAACAGCGATGCAACCGTCCCGATCGGTATGGCATCGCCGCCACTGGGTAGTGCATCTTCGCCGTCATATTCGACATGCGCCCTGGTCACGCCGGCACCGACCCGGCCACTGCCCCAGCTGTAATTGCCCTGAAGGGTAAAACCACGGCTGCGATATTCCTTGGTATTATCCAGCGTGAAGCTGCCATCGCTGTCGCGGTAATAGCTATTTGCAAGGTTTTTCAATCGCGTGTCGAAAAGGGTCAGGTTTCCAGTCCAGTTGTCCTGCGTCGCATTCAGGCCGAGCTTGTAGTTGCGCGCAGTTGCCGGCTCATACCCGGGGTCCACGACCATGCTGCTGCCTCGGGCGTGCAGATAACCGTATTCGCCCAGATCATAGCCCATCCAGGTATGCGAGGCACCGGTAAAGACCTCATATCCCGGCGCGAATTCATAGGAGATGGTGCCGTTCACGCTGGCACCCGTGTCGGTGTGGCGTTCGCTGTTCCAATCGGTGAAGCGCTGGTGATCAACGCGAGCACCTGTGGAAATGTCGATGCCGTTGGCAAAGGCAAAGCGGCCCTGCACGAAAGTACCGACCTGCATGGTTTCCAGATTGCGGATCGCCACATCGGTATCGCCGTAATTGTCGATGCGATAGTCGTCGTAAGCCCAGTCTACACCAGCAGTGATACTGCCCGGCCCAACCTCAAAGCGGTTCTGGGCAAGGCCGCCGATAGTCTCAGCCTTCATCCTGAAATCGCCACGCGCGGCACCTTCGATATAATCCGGCCGGTCATAGTCGTTACGGCTGGTATAGATCACCACCTCGGGATCCCAAAGCGCGGTAGGCGAGACTTCGGTATATTTCAGGCTCAGCGTGTTGCGCGTGACCTTCAGTGGGAAGACCTCCTTGGTCCGCCCGACATCCATATTCATCCGCGTTACCCGGTCGGCGCTGTCCTTGTTGTATTCATAGGACAGTTCAACCCGGTGCCCCTCAAATTCATAACCTGTCTTCAGCAAGGCGCCGGTAGCGGCTGGCTTGCTGCCGACGACTTCATAACCGTCGCCATTTTCATAATTTTCGCCATCGGCGCGATGCAACATCACGAACCAGTCGACATTCTCATATACGCCATAGCCGGCCAGGTTTGCCGTCAGCCCCCGCCCGTTCGAGCCATAGGACAGCCCGGCCCGGCCACCTTGACTGCGACCGTCGGTCAGCAGATCACGCGCGCCAAGCGTCTCATAGCGGACCGCACCAGCACCGGCACCAAAGCCGGCATCCGCTGCGGCGGCACCCGCTTCGACCTCGACCCGCTTCAGGAAGGCCGGGTCGATGACATTCGAGCCGCTGTGATGCCAGTTATCCTTGAACTGCGGCACCCCGTCCACCGACACGGCGAGGCTGGACTGTTCCAGACCAAAGACATGGATCCGTTTGGAAGGGCCCGCGCCGCCGGACACGCTGATGGCGGAATCGCGGGCAAACAGTTCCGATACATCTGCGGGCTGGAGGTCCGCGATATCTTCTTCGGTCACGACCGAGCCGCCCGTCGCCTCGACATTTTCCTGTCCGTCCGCGACCAGCGTGATCGGGTCCAGAACAATGACACCGCCGGACTGAGGCGCGGCGAGATCCTGTGCATAGGATGCTGCCGTCATCGCCAGCGTCGATGCACCCACGAGCAGCAGTGAAGTTGGTTTCAGCATCAATGATGTCCTTCGTTTTCGTTGCCCGGCGAGCATGTCGCGGTTCCACCATTGATTCTCAACTTTTTTTATCAGGTATTTGCAGCCTCCTTGTCTCGGGTGTGGCGAAACGGCCATCTCCCGAAGCTTTCCGGCGGCCGGGGTCGCGAAGAAATCTGGAATTTATTCATTCTCCTCAATCGGTTGATAAGCAGGATCGGTCGAACTGCAATGAGGGCGGCAGGCAGGTCGCGCTATCCTTGAACACAAATCCTGAGTTTTTTAGTTGACTATACTGCGCCCAGCGGGCTATGCCGCGTGCGAGTTGCGCGCGGGTCTGATCCCTCTTGTCCCGATCGCAACTCGACACCCGCCAGCGAGGCATCCGCCAGCCGTTCCGGTCGCAAGCGATCATATCCATGTCAAAGCCGAAGGATTTCGCATGATGATGCCATCAGGCGTTACAGAGCAATATGCCTGCCCCGTCCCTGCCGAGGGCGAGTTTGCCTTTTTCGGCCCGCGCGGTGCGGTGCGGTCCGGAGGGCGGCTGGTTCCGGTCGCCTCCGGCACCCAGGATACGCTTGATGGCCGTATCGAGCGCGCCTTTCGTCAGGCCGGCCCCGCGGCCATTATCGGTGGCGCCTTGCCGTTCAGCCGCCATCAGCCCGACCATCTCTGGTGCGCGGAACGCGGAAACGCCGCAGCGATCCCTGCGGCGCGGGCGGGCGCGGCAGCGCCTGCACTGGGGATCCGCGCCGCGCCATCTCGGCAGGACTATGCCGGATCGGTGCTGAAGGCGCTGGATCTGATACGGCGGGACGCGTCTCATCGGGATGGGCTGCGCAAGATCGTGCTGGCCCGGACATTGGCGGTCAGCACATCGGACCCGATTTCTGTCGCAGGGCTGTTGAGCCGCCTGGCCGAGGATGACAGCGTAACCACATTTCAGGTCGCCCTGCCGGGCCGCCAGTCTGCCCCGCGCCATCTGGTCGGGGCAACGCCCGAGCTGCTGATCGAAAAGCGGGGGCGCGCGATCCTGTCGAACCCGCTGGCCGGCTCGATGCGCCGCTGTGCCGATCCTGCCGAGGATGCACAGGCCTGCGGCGAACTTGCGCGCTCGGACAAGGACCGGCGCGAACATGCGATGGTGGTTGAATATATCCTCGATCAGCTTGCGCCCTGGTGCCGGGAACTGGGCTGCCCCGATGGCACCCGCCTCAGCGCGACACGCAGCATGTGGCATCTGCATACCCGCATTGTCGGGGAACTGCGCGATGACAGCGTTCCGGTTCCCGTGCTGGCAGCAGCGCTGCATCCGACACCGGCGGTCTGCGGGCTGCCCTGCCAGCGCGCGGCCGATCTGATCCAGAAGCTTGAGCCGGTAACCCGCGATTTCTATGCCGGCGCGGTCGGCTGGTGCGATGGCAAGGGCGACGGTGCCTGGTATGTCGCCATCCGCTGCGCCGATATCTGCGAGCGCGAGGCGCGGCTATATGCCGGTGCCGGTATCGTCGAAGGTTCCGACCCGATGGCCGAGGCCGCCGAGACCGGCAGTAAATTTGCCGCGATGCTGACGGCCCTCGGCCTGCCCGCCGATGCCGCGCTTGCCGACTGATCCTGGAAAGAGACATACCATGGCCCTTCCGCAGATTCCTTCCTATGACCCGCCGCGCCTGACAGAGCTGCCGCCACCCCGCGCGGATTGGCAGTTCCGGCCAGATCGCGCAGCCCTGCTGGTTCATGACATGCAGGCCTATTTCTGCAGGCCGTTCCCGCCGGATGCGCAGCCTCTGGCCGGGATTGTCCCGCAGATCGCGCGGCTTCTGGATGCGGCGCGCGGCGCGGGAATGCCGGTGTTCTATACCGCGCAGAAGGGCGACCAGTTTCCCGCCGACCGGGGATTGCAGGCCGATCTCTGGGGGGCGGGGATGCGTGCCGTGCCCGAACATGAAGCGATCCTGCCCGCGCTTGCCCCGCGCCCCGGCGATCATTGCCTGGTCAAGCATCGCTACAGCGCGTTTCAGCGCTCGAACCTGCACGCGCTGATGCGCGCACGCGGGTGCGACCAGCTTCTGATCACCGGCATCTATGCGCATATCGGCTGTCTCTGCACCGCCGCCGAGGCCTTTCAGCGCGACATCCAGCCCTTCGCCGTGACCGACGCCCAGGCCGATTTCGATCTGGCGCGTCATCGGATGGCGATGGGCTGGATTGCCGCATGCAGCGGCGTCGTCACCGACACCGCGCAGGCTCTGACCGCGATCACGAACCACGCCAATGCGGCTTGACGGGTTTCAAGGGCGCTGCGCCCTGGTCACCGGCGCGGCAGGCGGGATCGGCCGCGCCGTGACAGCGGCCCTGCGGGATGCAGGCGCGCGGGTGCTGGCGACCGATCTGGCGCAAGCGCTGCCTGCCGGCGGCGGCGGCGAAGCGGACGACATCCTCTGGCACGCGATGGATGTGCGCGACAGCGCCTCGGTCGAGGCCGCGATCGAAGCCGCCGAACGCGCCTTCGGGCCGGTCACGCTTGGCGTTCATGCGGCGGGCATCCTGTCAACCGGCCCATTGACTAAGATGACCGAGGATGACTGGCTGCGCATCATGGACATCAATGCAGGGGGCAGCTTTCGCGTGACCCGCAGCCTCGGGCGGCAGATGGCCGGATATGGCGGCGGGGCGATTGTCGTCATCGGCTCGAATGCGGGCGGCATTCCGCGTCAGGACATGGGCGCCTATGCCGCATCAAAGGCGGCCTCGGCCATGCTGGTCAGGTGCCTGGGGCTGGAGCTCGCCGCCAAGGGGGTGCGCTGCAATATCGTCGCGCCGGGCTCGACCCTGACGGAGATGCAAACGGGAATGTGGGCGGACGAAACCGGGGCGGCGCGCGTGATCGAAGGCGATCTGAAGGGCTTTCGCACCGGCATCCCGCTGCGCAAGCTGGCAACGCCCGAAGATATCGCCAATGCGGCGCTGTTCCTTCTGTCAGAGCAGGCCGGCCATATCACCATGGCCGATCTCTATGTCGATGGCGGCGCGACGCTGCGGGCCTAAGTGCTGCGCTGGCGGATCAGTGCCTGCCATGCGTTCAGCGTCGGCTGGCCCAGCAATTCATCGAATTCCAGCATGACGCCCCGCTCTTCCAGCAGCATGACCAGACGCATGACACCCATCGAATCCAGCCCGTAAAGCGTCAGGTCTTCGTCGGGGTCGATCGGTCCATCCTCGCCAACCATCTCGGCGATACGGGATTCCAGCCAGTCGGCTTCCGTTGCGGCATTCATTGTCTTGTCCTCATGCATCCAGTGTTTGCGCCAATTTGCGCTTGTCCGGCTTACCCATGGGGGTCAGCGGCAGCGCGTCGATAAAGCGGAACCTGTCAGGCAGCTTATAGTCAGCGATCCCCAATGCGATCAGGTGGCGACGTAGCTCAACCCCCTACAGCGGCAGGCTCGCCACCACGAATGCCACGCTTTTTTCACCCAGGGTCGCATCATGGGCGGGGACCAGTGCGGCGGCGGTAATCGCGGAATGCTGCATCAGCAGGTTCTCGATCTCTTCCGCCGCGATCTTCTCGCCGCCGCGGTTGATCTGATCCTTGACGCGGCCGACAACCTGAAGATTGCCATCGGCGCGCCTGCGCACCAGATCACCGCTATAATAGAAGCCCTCGGCATCGAAGGCGCGGGCGTTCTGTTCCGGCGCGCGATAATAGCCGCGAAACGTATAGGGGCCGCGCACCGCCAGTTGGCCCACCTCGCCCGGCGGGACGCGCTGACCATCTTCACCGATGATTCTGATATCGTCATCCGGGCTGATCGGGCGACCCTGACATTCGAAGACCGCCTCATCGGGATCGTCGAGGCGGGTGTAATTCACCAGCCCCTCGGCCATGCCGAAGACCTGTTGAAGGCGGCAGCCCAACACCCCCTTAACGCGCCGCGCCATCGTCGGGGCGAAGCTCGCGCCGCCGACCAGCAGATGCGCCAGCGGCTGCGGCGGCCCGTGCCGCTCCGCCGCCTCGACCCACAAAGCGACCGCCGAGGGCACCAGAGCCGCCATATCCACCCCATGCCGGGTGATCAGATCGAAGCACAGGCGCGGATCGGGACTGGCGGCCATCACGACAGTTCCGCCCGCATGAAAGACGCCGAGCGCACCGGGCGAGCTGAGCAGGAAATTATGCGGCGCGGGCAGTGCGCACAGAAAGCGCGTATCGCCGGTCACGCCGCAGATCCGGGCGCTTTCGCGAATACTGTAATCGTAATCGTCATGCGTGCGTGGGATCAGCTTCGGCGTTCCGGTGCTGCCACCGGAAAGCTGAAAGAAGGCGACCTGACCCAGGTCCGTGGGGCCGCCCTGCAACCGAAGATCCGTATCCGCCAGCCATTCGCGCAGGCTGCGGGACGGGTCATCCTCGCCCATCAGCAAGGTCAGGAACGGTGCCAGCTCGTCGATAAAGCGGTCATCGCCGAACAGCGAATGGCTGCGGTCGGCGATCAGCAGTTTCGGCCTGATCTGATCCGCATATGCGGACAGCTCGACCCGCTTGTGGCTGAAAAGCGCATTCAGCGGGGCCGCGCCGATCTTCATCAGCGCAAGAAAGACCGCGTAGAATTCCGCGATATTCGGCAGCTGCACCAGCGCCGTATCGCCCTGTCCCACCCCCTGCGCCGACAGCCGCGCGGCAAGGTTGTTCGCCATGCGATCAAGCTGAAGATATGTGATCTGCCGGTTGCCGCAGATGATCGCCACCTGATCGGGCCGCGTCCGCGCGTGGTCCTCGACCGCCGCGCAAAGGGGCCTGCCGATCCAGTAACCCTTCTGGCGATAGCGTTCCGCCAGAGGTGCGGGCCAGGGCGTAAATTCGATCATCAGGGCAAATCCCCATCCCGAGATTTTCGTGTCTCTGCTGGATCGTCCCTGCGACTGATCTTGCTGTGGCAAGGGCGTGATGCCCGGCCGATCTTGACGGCGCGCCATTCATAAGTAATTTTGTCGGATATTGTCAACGCCCGGCAACCGCCCGAGCAACCACGGACGCTCTTTCCTATGAACAAGATGGTATCGCCGGCCTTTCCCTTGCCCCTGACCCTTGGACAGCTCGATTTCTGGGAGGAGTTTCAGGCGCATCCAGGCCAGCCCGTCTCGACGGTTGCGCATATGATCCGGCTGGAAGGTCGCCTGGACCAGGATGCGCTGGCGCAGGCGATCACCATGATGGCGGAAGAGGCCGATGTGCTCTCGCTGAGGTTTTTGGCGGGCGATCCCCCCATGCAGAGCGTCGATCCGGACCGGCGTCCCGCCCTGCGTCAGCTTGATCTGCGCTGCGAAGCGGCCCCTGAGGCAGAAGCGCGCAGGCTCATGCAAGTCGATATCGACCATGCGCTTGACCTTTGCGCTGACCCGCTTTCGGCGCTCTGGCTGATACATATCGGCGAAGATCGCTGGATCTGGTATATTCGCGGCCATCACATCTTCCTCGACGGCTATTCCATGGCACTGATCGAGAAACGCGTGGCTCAGCTTTATGCGCATCTCACGCAAGGCGCGCCTGCGGGCAGGCCTTTCGGAAAATTCGGCGACTACCTCGCGGAGGAAGCCGGTTATCGCGCCAGTCCCCAGCATCGGTCGGCACGGGAGTTCTGGAAAGAGCAGCTGGCCGGCGAAAGGCAGCCGGCGAGCCTGCGCAAGGGCTCCGAAGGCTATCCTGTCGTCCCGCACAGTGCCACGATCCCCTTGCCGCATGTGTCAGCCCCCCTGCTGCAAGCCGCCCGGCGCCTTGACATGGGCTGGCCGGATCTGGTCACGATGCTTTGCGCGCTGTGGCTTTGGCGCGTGCCCGCAAGTGAACAGCCGGGCGATGGGCTGGTCTGGCTGCCGCTGATGGGGCGCATGGGCAGCATCGCGGCGAATATTCCCGCCATGGCTTTGAACATCGCGCCCTTCCGCGTGGCCCCGGACCCGCAAGCGGACCTGACCACGGTACTTGGCGCGATGCAGCGGGAGCTGAGTGCGATCCGCAAACATGGCCGCTGCCGGATCGAACAGATCGCTGCGGATCTGGGGTTGAATGGCGATGAGCGTTTCTTCTTCTCGCCGCTGATCAACGTGATGCCATTCGGCAAGGCGCATTTTCCCGGTTGCGACTGCGAAAGAGAGGTGCTTGCCGCCGGGCCAGGCGATGGATTCAACCTGACGATCAGCGCCGGTCCTCGCGCCGAAGGGCTGGTCCTGCACATTGATGCCGATCCCTCGCTGACATCGCTGGCCCTGTTTGATCTTCACGTCTCTGGCCTGCCCGGTTTTCTCAGCGAAAGCCTTTCTTCCGGGGCAGACCGGATCCTGTCCGGGCTGTTTGACCATGTTGCACGAGACTAAAGCGCCCCGCCCCAGATCATGCCGCTGAAATCCTCGCGGAAGGCAAAGCGTTTAAGATGATCGTCGATGATGTGCCGCATCTGCGCCAACGCCTCGGCATCCGAGCCGGTCAGCGTCACCGTCAGACCCGTATCGCCTGCCGCCATCTCGGCCTTGCCGATCGCAAAGCTGACCTGACCGCGATCACCCTCGACGCTGGCCGGGACCTTGTGTCCGAAATGTTTGCAGAGCTGCGTCATGTACTTAGCTGCATTCGGGGTATCGAAGCGCCCCGCCACCTGAGATTGCGCTTGCATCTTTCCAAAGCCTGAGTTTTTTACTCTGTATATCACGAGGTCGCACTGATCTGCGCCTTTTGTCAACCACCACGCCTGTCACGAAAGGACGACCCGCAATGAAATCCTTCCTATGCGCACTTGCTTGCAGCCTGCCTCTGGCAACTCATGCTGAGCCGGTGCAGATCAACAGCGCAATCGGGCAGGTTCAGGTGGAAGCGGCGCCGGCCACCGTCGTCGTACTGGACTTTGCGGCATTGGATACGCTGGGCGCTTTGGGTATCGGCGTGGCAGGGCGGCCCGATTTCACACCGCCGGCCTATCTGAGCGATTATCTTGCCGATGTCCCAACCGTAGGCACCCTGTTCGAGCCGGATTTCGAAGCACTGGCGGTCATGGCCCCCGATCTGATCATCGCGGGCGGCCGGTCGCAGACGCAAATCCCGGCTTTGGAGAAATTCGCGCCCACCATCGACATGACCATCGATGGCAACGACATGGTCGCAGAGGCCGAGGCGCGGATAGATGCCTATGGCGCGATCTTCGCGCGGGCGGATCAGGCAGAAAAGCTCGACGCCGAACTGGATCAGGCCATTGCCGATACCCGCGCCGCTGTGGCGGGCAAAGGCAATGCCATGATCCTTCTCACGAATGGCGGCAAGATTTCGGCCTATGGCGCGAATTCGCGCTTTGGCTGGGTGCATTCGGCACTGGACCTGCCCGAAGCCTATGAGGGGCTGACGCCCGAGACGCATGGCGAGGCGGTGTCCTTCGAATTCGTCGCCGAGGCCAACCCTGACTGGTTGCTGGTGATCGACCGCGGCGCCGCAGTCGGGCAGGATGGCGAGGCCGCGGCGGCAACGCTGGACAATCCGCTGATCGCAAGGACGACCGCAGCGCAGAAGGGCCAGATCGTCTATCTGGACGCAGCCGCCCTGTATCTTGCCGGCGGCGGCGTTCAGTCGATGATGCTGACGCTAAGCGAGTTGCGGCAGGCCTTCGCGGACACGAACGGCTGATCATGCGACGGGCGGTGATTGCATTCGGACTGGCCTTATTGCTGGCCGCCAGCCTCCTGATCGGCGCGGCGGATCTGGGTGCGCAGGGTGATGGCGGTCTGTTCCTGCTTGCTGTCAGCCGTTTTCCCCGCACAGCTGCCGCACTGCTGTCGGGTGCGGGGCTGGCGCTGGCAGGGGCTGTGGTGCAGCTCGCGGTCCAGAACCGGCTGGTCGAACCGGGCCTGACCGGCACCCCCGAATCCGCAATGGCTGGCCTGCTGACGATCACGCTGCTCGCGCCCGGAGCACCCTTGATGGTCAAGATGATCGCGACCTCAGCCGCTGCGATGGCCGGTACGACAGGTTTTCTGTTGCTGGCCCGCCATGTGCCGCGGCAGGACCCGATGCTCCTGCCGCTGGTCGGGCTGATCTATGCCGGCATCCTGGGTGCCGGGGTCGCCTGGTTCGCGTGGAACACCGACATGATGCAATATCTGGGCATCTGGCAGACGGGCGATTTTTCGGGCGTATTACGCGGACGATACGAGCTGCTATGGCTGATCGCAGGGCTCGCGGCTGCACTATATCTGATGGCCGACAGACTGACATTGCTGGGGCTGGGCGAAGACCGCATACGCAGCCTGGGTCTGAGTTACCGGCAGACGGCTCTGGCCGGACTGACCATCGTTGCCATGACGGTTACAGTCATCGTCGTAACGGTTGGAATATTGCCCTTTGTCGGGCTGATCGTGCCCAATATCGTGTCGCGCTGGCGCGGCGACAATCTGCGCGCCAACCTGCCGCTGATCGCGCTTTCGGGCGGCATAGCGGTTCTGGCATCGGATGTGCTGGGCCGCGTGATCCGCTGGCCCTATGAAATTCCGGCCGGTTCGATCTTCACGGTCTTCGGTGCCGCGATCTTCCTGTGGCTACTTTATGCACGGCCGCGCGCCACGGTCAGCCATGGCTAGGCGGCGGCTTTTCTGGTTGGCGGCTGGGTTGATCGCAATGTCCGCCCTGTTCCTGTGCTGGGGCCTGCGTGCTCCCTATGAGATCATTCTGTCGCTGCGCGCGGTCAAGCTGGGGGCACTGCTGCTGGTCGGTGCTTCGGCCGGCGCAGCCACGGTGGTCTTTCAGACGATCATCGGCAACCGTCTGCTGACCCCCGGAATCGTCGGTTTCGACGCACTGTTCATCCTGATCCAGACATTGCTGGTCGCGGCCTTGGGCGGTATCGGCTATGCCACTTTGCCGGGATTGCCGAAATTCCTGCTGGAAGCGGCCATTCTCGCTTTTGCGGCCATGATGCTGTTCGGCTTCGTTCTGCGCGCAAGCGCCACCGACATGACCCGGCTGGTCCTGACCGGCGTCATCCTGGGCGTCCTGATGCGCGGGCTGACCGGTTTCATCCAGCGCATTATGGACCCGTCGGAATTCGCCATCGTTCAAAGCGCCAGCTTCGCCAGCTTTTCCGCACCAGAGCCCGCGCAGCTGTCCATCGCCATATTGCTGTTTCTGCTGGCCCTTTCTGCATCTCTCAGGATCGCGCCGCTTCTGGATCTTGCTGCATTGGGCCGAACCCATGCTCTGATTCTGGGCGTCGATCACGACCGGCTGGTGCTGCTCGCGCTTGGCATCGTAGCGGCGCTGGTTGCTACCTCGACGGCGCTCGTCGGACCGATCACCTTTCTGGGCCTGCTCGCTGCCAGCCTGTCTGCCGCGCTGCTACCGACCTGGCGCCATGCCATCCTGATCCCGGCTGCCGCCATATTGGGTGCGCTGATCCTGGTTGCGGGCCAGTTCATCTTCGAGCGTCTGCTGGGTCTTCAATCCACCCTGGCCGTAATCGTCGAGTTCATTGGCGGCCTCATCTTCCTCGCCCTTGTCCTTCGAAAGCGCCCCCTGTGATCCAGATTTCCGACCTGCACCTTGATCGAGACGGCCAGAGCATCCTGCACGGGATCGACGCGCAAATACCGGCAACCGGCCTGACCGCCGTGATCGGGCCGAATGGGGCCGGAAAATCCAGTCTGCTTCATGTGCTGACGGGGCTGCAACCTCCGAGCCGTGGCACGATCCATGTCGATGGCACCGACATCACAACAGCGCGGGCACCCGAGCGGGCCCGCCTGATCACCCTGCTGCCGCAGAGCACCAACAGCTTGCCCCGGCTGAGCGTGGCCGATCTGGTTACATTCGGACGCTGGCCCTATCACCGGGGGCGCCCCGGCCCGCAGGACCGGCGAATCGTGGCCGAGACCTTGTCGCTGTTCGATCTGTCCCCGCTGGCCGAGCGGCGCCTGGACAGCCTGTCGGGCGGCCAACGGCAGCGAGCATTTATCGCCATGGCACATGCCCAGTCGACGCCATGGATGCTGCTGGACGAACCGCTCGCAGCACTGGATCCGAAATTCGCCTCCGACATCATGCGCCGCTTGCAGGGCCTGTCGCGCCCCTCCGCCCGGCCCCGCGCCGTGGTCATGGTCCTGCACGATCTGGCGATGGCCGCGCGATATGCGGATTGGGTTCTGTGCCTGAAGGCAGGAAAGCTGGTCCGGGCAGGACCATGTGCCGAAACGATGACAGGCCCGGTCCTCAGCGAGCTCTTCGACACCAGGATCGCAGTCGAAGCCTTGAAGGGCCGGCAAATAGTCATGGTCGAATGACAGCCAGGCGCTGCAAGCGAGGTCCGCAAAATCGGGAATACCCTGCGCAGGGCGTGCGATATCGCTCGTTGCACTGTGGAGCGATTGACGCGAACCACCCGATTACAAAGCGTTGTGCACGGCGAGTTATGCGCGAAAATTGGTGACGCTTGATCATGCGGCAGCTTGACGTTGACGGAGGCCGTCGTGGAATTCAATCCCCTGGATGATCTCGGGCAGGCGGTTCTGGCCGTCGAGCTTGCGCCATTTCTTCTGCGCCGAGATCATCAGCCTGAAGGCCATGGCCAGCCGTCTTGCGGCGGAGACAAGCCCTTGGTGCGCCTGGTTCGGTGCCGGACGGTCGCGAAAATGCGCTCGATCGGGGTCGAGGTGCGGACGTGCTTCCAGTGCTCAGCCGGGAAATCGTAGAATGTCAGCAGCGCATCGCGATCTTTACCCAGCTTTGTGGCAGTCTTGTCGTATTTGACGCCGTAGGTTTCGACAAAACAATCGAAGGCGACAGAGGCCTCAGACTTAGGATGTGTTAATACTTAATCATATTTACGATGAGGTCGAAGTTCAGGAACGCGCGGTACATGACATCGAGCTTTTCGATCTTGAGGAAATGCGCCGATATCCCTTCAGCCTTCGAAACAAGCGTTCGACCTCGTTGCGGCGTTTGTAGGCCGCCATGAAGTCGGCGAGGTGCGTTCGCAACTGGTCGTGGCTGTCGTAATGGAAGCGTTTGGCGGTGGCCTCCTTGATTATGCGGTTCATCCGTTCGAGCTGACCGTCCCTCGGGAAAACAGTTCACTGGACTGTTTTCTGATCCTCAGAACTCCACGGATGATTGGGTTTGGTCAGTCTGAACCGCTCCGGGTTTGCCGGAGGGTCTGTGGTTCAATATGCCAAAGCCGAAACTTCGGCGGCGGACAGGAAGACATTCCACATCATCAACTCATATCCCCATTGCACCCCGCAC
Organism: Paracoccus sp. (in: a-proteobacteria); assembly: GCA_047973065.1. GTDB lineage: Bacteria > Pseudomonadota > Alphaproteobacteria > Rhodobacterales > Rhodobacteraceae > Paracoccus. Next base: position 13,666 of record JBKEBH010000225.1, read on the forward strand.
CGCCGCAAGCCACTCTGCGCGGGAAGGAGACCGCCATGCCCGTCAAGAACCGCTTCGCTGAGCTGATGCCCGAAATCACCGCCTGGAGGCATGATTTCCACCGCCATCCCGAACTGCAATACGATGTCCACCGCACCGCCGCCCGCGTCGCCGAACTCCTGCGCGGCTTCGGGCTTGACGAGGTGGTCGAGGGCATCGGCCAGACCGGCGTGGTCGGCGTCATCCGCGGCCGCTCGGACACGCAAGGCAGGGTCATCGGGCTCAGGGCCGATATGGACGCGCTGCCGATCCATGAGGCGACAGGCCTCGACTATGCCTCGAGCGTGCCCGGGCGGATGCATGCCTGCGGCCATGACGGGCATACCTCCATGCTGCTCGGCGCTGCGAAATACCTGGCCGAGACCCGCAACTTCGACGGCACCGCGATTGTCATCTTCCAGCCCGCCGAGGAAGGCGGCGCCGGCGCCCGCGCCATGATCGAGGACGGGCTGGCGGAGCGCTGGAAGATCCAGGAATTCTACGGCCTCCATAATATGCCCGGCATCCCCGTCGGCAAATTCGCCATCCGCGAGGGCGCGATGATGGCCGCCGCCGACGAATTCGAGATCATCGTCACCGGCAAGGGCGGCCACGCCGCCAAACCCAATGACTGCATCGACACCACCTTGGTCGCCGCGCAGATCATCGTCTCCATGCAGTCCGTTGTCGCGCGCAATGTCGATCCGCTGAAAAGCGGCGTAGTGTCCTGCTGCGTGGTCGAAACCGACTCGAATGCCCATAATGTCATCCCGCAGGTGGTGCGCATCCTCGGCACCGCCCGCAGCCTCGATCCCGGGATCCGCGCCCTGCAGGCCGAAGCCATCCGCCGGATCGCCGAAAACACCGCCGCCGCCTTCGGCGCGAGCGCCGTGTTGAACTACCATGACGGCTACCCGGTCACCATGAACCACCCAGGCCCGACCCGCCACGCCGTCGAGGTCGCGCGCGCTGTCGGCACCCGCGTCGATCAGGGCATCGACCCGATGATGGGCAGCGAGGATTTCAGCTTTATGCTCAACGCCCGTCCGGGCGCCTATATCTTCCTCGGCAATGGCGAGAGCGCCATGATCCATCACCCCGAATATAACTTCAACGACGAGGCCATCCCCTTTGGCGCCAGCTGGCTGACCGGAATGATCGAGGCAAGGATGCCAGTAGGCGTTTAGGTGTTCGATCGCACGGTTTGATGGTGTGCCCCCTTCGTTGGAACGAAAGGAAGCGATGGGACAGGTTCGTCGCGATGGTGCCACGACCACGTACGCCGCCCGAACAGCAATACAGTTATCGCCATTAACACCATTGGCGACATCCGCGACCCCGACTGTCGGATGTTCAGTATGGATCGGCGGCAAAGCAGCGCGGCGGTCGGGCGCAGGTCCGGCGGTGCTGCGCGCCCTGTCCCCGGGTCTCACGGGGTAAGCAGCGGGGCCTACATCCCGCCTTGCGTTCCGTCCGTAAATTGCAGCCTTGCCAGACGTGCATAAAGCCCGCCCCCGGCGACCAGCTCGTCATGGCGGCCCTGGGCGACGATCTGGCCGTCCTCGAAGACCACGATCCGGTCGGCCTTTTTCACGGTGGCCAGACGGTGGGCGACGATGACAGTGGTGCGGCCCTCAGCCAGGCGGTCCACGGCCTGCTGGACGGCGAATTCAGATTCGGCATCGAGCGCCGAGGTGGCCTCGTCCAGCAGCAGCACCGGGGCGTCGCGCAGGATGGCGCGGGCGATGGCGATGCGCTGTTTCTGGCCACCCGAGAGCATGATGCCGCGCTCGCCGACCTGGCTGTCATAGCCCTCGGGCAGCGCCATCAGGAAATCGTGGGCATGGGCGGCGCGGGCTGCGATCTCGACCTCGGCATCCGAGGCATCGGGCCGGCCGAAGCGGATATTGTCGCGTGCGGTGGTGGCGAAGATCACCGGGTCCTGCGGCACCAATGCGATTGCCGAACGAAAATCCTCGCGCGCCATGGCCCGCAGGTCGATCCCGTCCAGCGTGACGCGGCCCGAGGCCGGATCCCAGAAGCGCTGGATCAGCTGGATGACCGTGGTCTTGCCGGCCCCCGAAGGGCCAACCAGCGCCACGGTCTCGCCGGGCCGGATGGTCAGGCCGACAGTGTGCAAAGCCGACTGATCAGGGCGCGAGGGATAGGAGAAGGTGACATCCTCCAGCCCGATCTCGCCGCGCACCGGGCGGGGCAAGGGGCGCGGATCGGCCGGATCGGCTATCGGATCCTCGGTGTTCAAAAGCTCGGCCAGACGCTCGGTTGCGCCGGCGGCGCGTTGCAGTTCGCCCCAGATTTCCGACAGCGCGCCGACCGAACCGGCGACCAGCACCGCATAGATGACGAATTGCACCAGCTCGCCCACGCTCATCAGCCCGCCCTGCACATCGCGCGCCCCGATCCAGAGCACGCCGATGATTCCGGCAAAGATCAGGAAGATGACGATCACGGTCAGCGCCGCCCGGGTGGTGATGCGGCGCATGGCCGAAAGATAGCTTTCCTCGGTCACCCTGTCGAAATCGCGCCGGGTCTTGGTCTCATGGGTGAAGGCCTGCACGGTCTGGGCGGCCTGCAGCGCCTCGGAGGCCGCGCCGGATCCGGCGGCGATCCAGTCCTGGTTTTCGCGCGCCAGCACCCGCAGCCGCCGGCCAAGCGCGATGATCGGGATCAGGATCACCGGCACCAGCAGCAAGACCAGCCCGCTGAGCTTGGCCGAGGTCAGGAACAGCATGATCAGCCCGCCGATCATCAGCAGCAGGTTGCGCAGGGCGACCGAGACCGACGACCCCACAACCGACTGAATGACCGTGGTGTCGGTGGTGATCCGGCTGAGGATCTCTCCGGTCATGACCCGCTCGTAGAAGGCCGGCGACAGGCCGATGACGCGGTCGAAGACCGCCTTGCGGATATCGGCGACGACGCGTTCGCCCAGCCGGGTGATCAGGTAGTAACGCAGCCCGGTGCCAACCGCGAGCGCGGTCACGATGAACAGCGCCGCCCCGAAATATTCGTCCAGCAGCGCCGAGCCGAGATCGAAGCCATCCACCACGCGGCGCACCGCCAGAGGCAGGATCAGGCTGATGGCGGAGGTCAGGACCAGGGCCAGCATTGCGGCGATGGCCAGCCCGCGATGGGGTCGGATAAAGGGCCGCAGTGCGGATAGGGCGCCGATATCGCGGCTTTTGGGGCGGTCGATCTCGACCTTGGGTGCGCGTGCCATGCGTGCCTTTCGGACATGCCGTTGAATGGATCGCCCCGGTTTAGGCAGAGCGCCGGCCCGCGGCAACCGTCAAAGCGGGATTGTGCCTGCGGCCAAAGCGTCGCGCAGGCGATCCACCGCCGCCGCCAGCCTTGCGTCGATCAGTTCCAGATAGCGGGTCCAGTCGCCGATATGGCTGAGCTCCCCGGCCCCGTCCGAAATCCCGCGCAGAGCAATCAGCGGCAGGCCGAACCGCTGGCAGGCGCGCAGAACCGCGAAGCTTTCCATATCGACCATGTCTTCGGGGATGGACTGGTAAGCCGCGCCCGAGACGATATCGGCGCCGGTGGACAGGCTGGCGGTGACGATGCCCGGAATGCGCAGCGGCAGGGTCAAGGTTGCGGGCAGATCCAGGAAGGGGGTGACACCCTTTTCAAAGCCCAGGGGAGAGGCGTCCATATCGCGCCAGCTGACCGAGACCGCCTGATAGATCCCGCCCTGCTCCAGCCTTGCCGATCCTGCCGAGCCGAGCGAGACCACCAGCCGGGGCAAATCGCCCGCCGCTTCCAGCCGGCTGAGGGCGATGCCCATCGCCAGCGCCGCCTCAACCGGGCCGACCCCGGTGATCAGCGGCGTGAAGCGGGCGCGCAGGGCGGGCCCGTATTCGGCGTCGGCCGCCATGACAAAAAGGATGGGGATGCCGGCAAGGTTGCTTGGGTGAATGCTCATGTTTCAAGGTGATCGCCATATTGCTATGGCGGTTCCGGTAAGGGATTAACGACAGTTGCGTCGGACTTGCCCCGTGGGGTGATGACGGGTCACTGACTTCCTTTTATGACGACTCAGGAAAAATTTCATCGCAAAAGAGCTCTTTCTCGAAACCCTTGGGGAAGACCGGTCGGAATCCTGGCCATGCTGTACGAAGAAATGGGACATGAGGCATGAGAAGCCCGAGAAACTGGCGGTGCCGGAAGCGCCGAATCTGGTCTGGCTATCATCGTGACGGAAGCGGAAGCGACGCGCCGGGTCAATTATCACTATATGGCCGATGCGATGCAGCGGCTGGAATGGAACCCGCTTCAGCGCGTCCTGACCGAGGGCCGTATCCCGGATGCCTGGCGCGACATCGCAGCGGAGCGGGCCGAGACGGTGATGCAGCGGTTGACGAACCGGATTGGCCGCGATGTGGTGAAGTTCTTCCCCAAGATGGGGCCGGGCTGCTGCGCGGCGTCGAGACGATGGATTACCGCCCCTGCCGCCGCGCCATGAAGGCCAGTTTCTCGAACAGGGCCACATCCTGCTCGTTCTTCAACAGCGCCCCATGCAGCTTCGGCAGCATCTCGCCCGGCGCTTTCTTCAGATCCTCGGGCGCCAGGTCCTCGGCCAGAATCAGCTTCAGCCAATCGAGCAGCTCCGAAGTCGAAGGCTTCTTCTTCAAGCCCGGCACCTCGCGGATCTCGAAGAACTGGCTCAGCGCCTCATCCAGAAGGCGCGGCTTCAGCCCGGGATAATGAACCTCGATAATCTGCCTCAGGACATCGGCATCCGGGAAGCGGATATAATGGAAAAAGCAGCGCCGCAAAAACGCGTCCGGCAGCTCCTTTTCATTGTTCGATGTAATAATGACCACCGGCCGATGCACGGCACGAATGGTTTCGCCGGTCTCGTAGACATGGAACTCCATCCGGTCGAGCTCCTGCAGCAGATCATTGGGAAACTCGATATCCGCCTTGTCGATCTCGTCGATCAGCAGCACGACCTTGGCCGGCGCCTCGAAAGCCTGCCAGAGCTTGCCCTTGCGGATGTAATTGCCGATGTCATGGACCCGCACTTCGCCCAGCTGGCTGTCGCGCAGCCGGCTGACCGCGTCATATTCGTAAAGCCCCTGCTGGGCCCGGGTGGTCGATTTCACATTCCACTCGATGATCGGCAGATCCAGCGAGGCGGCGACCTGGCGCGCCAGCTCGGTCTTGCCGGTCCCTGGCTCGCCCTTGACCAGCAGCGGGCGCTCCAGCGTCACGGCGGCGTTGACCGCCAGCGCCAGATCCGGCGGGGCGACATAGCGCCCGGTCGAAGTGAATTGCATGATGTCTCTCCCAGCCCGTTTTCCTGCCCGTTTCCATCCCCGCACCGACAGCCCGCAAGGCGTGCAGCCGGCGGGTCCGGCCAAGCCTGTCGCATTTCATTAACCTCACATGCCTGATTGGGCTAGTGACATCCTGCCCCGCTTCCTTTATGGGGTGCGCCGAGGACCGGAGAACAGGCACTTCGATCCATCGGAGGACGCATGAAACCGCAGATTTTCCTGCCCGATGATTACCGCCCAGCCGAAGGCGAGCCCTTCATGAATGAGCGGCAGCTCGAGTATTTCCGCCGCAAGCTCGAAGCATGGAAGGCTGAACTGCTGGAGCAATCCGCGGAAACGCTGGAAGGACTTCAGGACAGCGCGCATAATGTACCCGATCTGGCGGACCGCGCATCCGAGGAAACCGACCGCGCGCTGGAACTTCGCACCCGCGATCGTCAGCGCAAGCTGGTTGGCAAGATCGATGCAGCACTTCGTCGCATTGCCAATGGCGAGTATGGGTATTGTGAAGTGACCGGCGAGCCGATCAGTCTCAAGCGGCTGGACGCTCGTCCGATTGCAACCATGACCGTCGCCGCACAGGAAAAGCACGAGCGCCGCGAACGCGTACATCGCGACGACTGATCCGCGCCAGATCCGGGCTGACGGCCATCCCTATGGGGGCCGTTATGGGCTATTTGAACGACCGAGAAATTACCGTGGCCGGCGCTGGCGTCGCCGGGCTGACCGTTGCGCTTGCCCTGGCGCAGCGCGGTGCCCGCGTAAGCGTGTTCGAGCGCGCCGGTGCGCTGCGTGAGGTCGGAGCGGGGCTTCAGCTTTCGGCAAATGCCGGCCGGGTGCTCGACGCGCTTGGCCTCAGCGCCGCGCTCGACGCGGTTTCATGGCGCACCGAAGGCGTCATCCTGAACAATCAGCATGGCCGCCAGGTCGCCCGCCTGCCGCTATCCGCGCGCCAGCCCGGAACCGCCTTCCGCGCCATCCACCGTGCCCGGCTGATCGAGGTGCTGGAAAGCGCCGCCCGCGCGGCCGGGGTGGAAATCGTGCTCAATCATGAAGTGACCGCCCCCCCTGAGGGCGCCGCACTTGCGATTGGCGCTGACGGGCTGCACAGCCGGATGCGCACCGCACTGAACGGCGAGGCAAAGCCCTTCTTTACCGGCCAGACCGCCTGGCGCGCCCTGATCTCCGACACCACCGACGATCCCTTCGTCCGGGTCTATATGGGAGCGGGTCAGCATCTGGTCAGCTATCGGCTCGGCGAGGGGCTGCGCAATATCGTCGCGATCATGGAGCGCCCGGAATGGGCCGCCGAGGGCTGGTCGCATGAGGACGATCCCGACAAGCTGCGCATGGCCTTTTCGGATTTCGGCAATCCGGTCCATGGCTGGCTCGACCGAATCAACCGGGTCGGTATCTGGGGGCTATTCCGCCACGAAATCGCTCCAGTCTGGCACGATGATACCCGGGTCATTCTGGGCGACGCCGCCCATCCCACCCTGCCCTTCATGGCGCAGGGCGCGGTCATGGCCATCGAGGACGCCTGGGTGCTGGCCGCCTGTCTCGACGCTATCGAGGATCAGGTCGAGGCGCTTGCCCGCTATCAGGCGCTGCGCCTGCCGCGGGTGCGACGGATGATCCAGACCGCCAATGACAATGCCCGCAACTATCACCTCTCGGGCCCGGCGCGGACGATCGGCCATGCCGGGCTGCGGCTGGTTTCGGCCCTCGCGCCCGGTCAGATCACCGGACGCTTCGACTGGGTCTACAATTACGATCCGCTGGCCGAAGAGCCGGTGCCCGGCAGGATCGCCGTCTAGGCGGCGGTTTCCACTGCGGCGACGATGCTGTCCACCACCTCGCGCAGCATCGTCTCGTCCTCGGCCTCGGCCATGACGCGGATCAGCGGCTCGGTGCCCGATTTGCGAATAAGCACCCGCCCGGTGCCGCTCAGCCGGACCTCGCCATCGCTGATCGCCTGCTGGACCGCGGTTGCGGCCAGCGGATCGGCCCCGGCAGCATAGCGGACATTCTTCAGCATCTGCGGCACCGGATCGAACTGATGAACCAGGGCCGAAGCACTTTGGCCGGTCTCGATCATCGCTGCCAGGAATTGCAGCGCCGCGATCAGCCCGTCGCCGGTGGTGGCGTAATCGGTCATGACGATATGGCCGGACTGCTCGCCGCCGAGATTGAAGCCGCCTTCCCGCATCCGCTCGACCACATAGCGGTCACCGACCTTGGTACGCTCGAGCCTGAGTCCGCGCCCGCCAAGGAAACGCTCCAGCCCGAGATTGGACATCACCGTCGCGACCAGGGCCCCGCCCTGTAAGCGGCCCTGATCGGCCCAACGCGCCGCCATCAGCGCCATCAGCTGATCGCCGTCCGCGACCCGGCCCTTTTCGTCGATCAGGATCACCCGGTCGGCATCGCCATCAAGACAGATCCCGAGATCGGCCTTATGATCGAGAACCGCCTGCGCGGCTGCTTCGGGATGGGTCGAGCCGACGCCGGCATTGATGTTCTGCCCGTCGGGGTTCACGCCGATGGCCACGACCTCGGCGCCAAGCTCGTAAAGCACATCGGGCGCGGCGCGATAGGCCGCGCCATTGGCGCAATCAATCACCACTTTCAGCCCGTCGAGCCGGCGTCCGGCCGGGAAAGTGGTCTTGGCATATTCGACATAGCGCCAGCGCCCGTCGTCGATCCGTTTCGCGCGGCCGATATTCTGCGGCTCGGCGGGGCGGATCTGACCGGCAACGATCGCCTCGATCTCGGCCTCGGCATTGTCGGACAGCTTGAACCCGTCCGGGCCAAAGAACTTGATACCATTGTCATGGGCGGGGTTGTGGCTGGCGGAAATCATGATCCCGACATCGGCCCGCATCGAACGGGTGAGGTATCCCACCGCCGGCGTCGGCACCGGACCGAGCAGCAACACGTTCATGCCCGTCGAGGTCAGCCCGGCGGTCAGCGCCCCTTCCAGCATATAGCCCGACAGCCGCGTATCCTTGCCGATCACCACCCGGTGCCCGTTGCGCCCGTCGCAGCGAAAGAAGCGCCCGGCGGCCGCGCCCAGTCTCAGCGCCATCTCGGCGGTCATCGGATCGCTGTTGGCCCGGCCACGAACCCCGTCGGTCCCGAAAAGCTTGCGCGACATTCTTAAGTCCTTTCCGTCACGGCCCGCCACAGCGCCACTCCTTGCGCGGCGACTGCCACATCATGTATGCGGTGCATCTGCACCCCCTGCCCGATGGCCGCAAGCGTCACCGCCAGCGTCCCGGGATCACGTTCGCGCGCGTCCTCAATCCCGCTCAGCGCCCCGATGAAGCGCTTGCGCGATGCCCCCAGCAAAATGGCGCAGCCGAGCCCGTGAAACAGGCCGATCCGGCCAAGAATGGCCAGATTATGCGCCTGTGTCTTGCCAAAGCCGATGCCCGGATCAACCAGAATGCGCGAACGGGCGATCCCCGCGGCTTCGGCCCGCTCGACCCGCGCCGCCAGCGCGTCATAGACATCGAGCAACACATTCTCATAATGCGGATTGTCCTGCATGGTCTCGGGCACGCCCTGGGCATGCATCAGGCAGACCGGCAGACCGGCCTTCGCGACCAGTCCGGCCAGCGAGGGGTCGAAATCGAAGCCCGAGACATCGTTGATCAGCCCGGCCCCCGCCGCAATGGCGGCACGCGCAACCCCGGACTTGCGGGTATCGACCGAGATCGGCACCCGGCCAGCCAGCGCCTCGACCACCGGAACCACCCGGGCGATTTCCTCGGCCTCGGGCACTTCCGCCGCGCCGGGCCGGGTCGATTCGCCGCCGATATCGAGAATGTCGGCACCGGCGGCAATCAGCGCCGCGCCCTGCCCGCGCCCATCATAGGCACCGCCATCGGAAAAGCTGTCGGGCGTGGCATTGACGATCCCCATCAGCGAGGGACGGTCCATGGCAATCCCGCAGATCGGCGGACGCGACGCACATAGCCACATCAGCACCGCATCGGGGACGGCGGATGCCCGCAGGATCTCGGGCGCTGCATTTCGCGACAGGCGCTCCAGCCGCGAAAACCGCAACCAGCCGCCAGCCAACGGCAAGGCGCCGCCCTCTTCCGGTATCGGCCGCCAATAATCCATCACCCGCCAATCCGCCGCAGAGGGATGGCGCTTTCCATATCCGGCATGGCTGCTTCCGCCGGCAGAGCCAGATCAACCCGCGCAGCCCCCATGCGTTCGGCCAGCCAGAGCGCGAGCCCGACCGGATCCGCCTCAAGCCCGGCGACATCTGCCGCCATCCGGGCCGGTGCCCAAATGATCGGACGGGCTTCCTTCACGGCCCAATCCAGCTCGGTCCGGCTGTCGGCCACATCAATCCCCAGCCGTCCGCCAAGCGCCCAGGCGGCCTGATCGAGCGCCAGAAGTGCGACCCGGCGCTCATTGCCGCCTGCAGGCAGCGGCAGATCCGGGGCATCCGGGGTCAGGATCACTGCACCGGACGGAAGGGCGGTTTCAGCTCCGTGAAACAGCACGACCGGGGCCAGCACCCCGCCGGCAACATCGACCCGCCCGCGCCGACGCGTCAGCGTAACGCCAAGCGCCCCCGGCACGCGGTCGAGCTTTTCGACCGAGACCCGGACCCGGCCGGCGCGCGGATGGGCCAGCACCTCGGCGGCGATCTTTTCGGCCAGGGTTTCCAGCAGATTGAAACGCTCATCCGCAAGGGCGGCGGCCACCGCATCGGTCAGCGCATCATAGGACAGGATCCGGTCCACATCATCGGCCAGCCCGGTCACCGGGTCAGCCAGATCGACGGTCAGATTGAAGCGCAGCCGCTGCTGATGGCCGCGTTCGGACTGAAAGGCACCGATCTCGGCATTGACGAGATAATCGCGCAGGTGAATTTGGTCAGCTTCGTCCATGTGACCAGATTTCAAAGAAAAGGCCCCGCCGCAAGAGGCAGGGCCAGGTACAATGGATCATTGTGGCAGATTGCCGTCAGAGGCGCGCTCAGTTGGATGCGACGCGCTGTCCGCCACGGCGATAGAAGATGTGGCTGCCAATCTTCGTGGTCCGCGTGAAGCGCTTGGACCAAACCGGACGAACCCCCGTGGTATGAAAATAGGTCGCGCCCCCGGTCAGCTCGCGCGGGGCACCGTTCAACGCCGCCGAAGCGATCTGGCGGGCACGCGCAGCCGAGGAGGCATTCGACATGCGCTTGCCCTTCTTGTAGCTGAACTGTCCACGCTGATGGACAACCCCGCAGACCGAGTTGGGGAATGCGCCGCCGTCAACACGGTTGAGAATGACCTCGGCAACCGCACGCTGGCCAGCACGGCCTTCGCCGCGTGCTTCGAAGTAAAGCGCCTCGGTCAGGCAGGTCAGGGAATCGGCACCGCCGTAGCGGGCATCGGTAACCGTTTCGGGACCGCGGGCCGGATCGGCATAAGCGGCAATCGGCGCCGTCAGCGGCAGAGCGAGCGAGACACTCAGAGCAATCGCAGCCGCTTTACGGGTTAGCGTAAGCATATGGCAGTTTCCTGTCTGTATGGGTTGCCGGGCCAAAACCAGCCGGCGAATTGGGCGTGAGCTAGACCGAACCGGCTAAATCCAGCTACTCACGAGTTGATCACGCCTCTGTAGATGCTCGATTAATCATGTTTTCGGCTGTTTTCCGCCTATGCGCCGGACGCATTGGGCGAGATCGCGCCAAATTCCCCTTGCTGAGAAATCGGCGCAGATGCAGCAGGTTGCGCGAATCAGGGGATTTTCTCGATTCGCTCTCGAATCGATTCCTGCGCGGCAGCAAGGCGCGCCACCGGCACCCGGAAGGGCGAGCAGGAAATATAGTCCAGCCCGGCATGGTGACAGAACGCGATGGATTGCGGATTGCCGCCATGTTCGCCGCAGACCGCAATGGTGATCTGAGGATGGGCCTCGCGGGCCCGGTTCGATCCAAGAAGCAGCAGCTCGCCGACCCCGTCCACATCCAGGATATGGAACGGATCCTCGTCATAAACGCCCTGCTGGACATAGGTGCCCATGAAGCGGCCGGCATCGTCCCGCGACAGCCCATAGGTCATCTGGGTCAGGTCGTTGGTGCCGAAGGACAGGAAATTGGCATGGCGCGCGATATCGCCGGCGCGCAGCGCGGCGCGCGGGGTTTCGACCATCACCCCAAGCCGATAGGCGAAATCATGGCCGGTTTCATTGCGCACAGCCGCCGCCACCGCGTCGATGCGGGTCTTGACGATTTCGACCTCGCGCCGGGCGCTGACCAGCGGGATCATGATCTCGGCCACCACGGCCGCGCCAGTGGCCGCCGCTGCAATCGCCGCCTCGAAGATGGCGCGGGCCTGCATGTCATAGATTTCCGGCACGGTGATCCCGACCCGAACCCCGCGCATCCCCAGCATCGGGTTGAATTCCGACAGCGCCTCGATCCGGCGCGAGACATCGGAAATCGGCAGATCGAGCGATTCGGCCAGCTCGCGGATCCCCTCGCGGTCCTGAGGCAGGAATTCGTGCAAAGGCGGGTCAAACAGGCGGATTGTCACCGGCAGCCCGGCCATGATGCTGAACAGCTCGGTGAAATCCTGCCGCTGGATCGGCAGCAGGCGATCCAATGCCACCCGGCGATCATCGGGATGATCGGCGAAGATCATCTCGCGCATGATCGGCAGGCGCATTTCGTCGAAGAACATATGTTCGGTCCGGCACAGGCCAATGCCCTCCGCCTTGAACATGCGGGCGGTTCGGGCATCCTCGGGCGTGTCGGCATTGGCCCGCACCCCGAGCCGGCGGTAATCATCCGCCCAGTCGAGCAGCCGGTTGAAACTCTCATCCAGCGCCGGCTCCAGCATTTCCGCAACGCCGGCCAGCACTTCGCCGGATGTGCCGTCCACGGTGATTTCCTCGCCCTCGCGGAAACTGCGCCCGCCGGCATGCAGGACGCGGGCGCGCACATCTATGCTGATGCCATGGGCGCCGACGATACAGGGCAGCCCCAGCCCGCGCGCGATCACCGCCGCATGGCTGGTGGTGCCGCCCCGTTCGGTCAGCACCGCGACCGAGGCATGCATGCCGCGGATATCCTCGGGCGAGGTCTCGCGGCGGACCAGAATGCAGGCCTCGCCGCGCGCGGCAGAGGCCTGCGCCGCCGCCGCCGAAAACACGATCCTGCCCGAGGCCGCGCCCGGGCTGGCGTCGATGCCGCGCGCGATGATGTCGCGCGGCGCGCGTGGATCGGTCTGATAATGCATCAGCTCGGACAGCGCGCGCGGCTCGACCCGCATCACGGCTTCCTCGGGCGGGATGACCCCGTCTTCGGCCAGCGATACCGCAATGCGAACCGCCGCCCGGGACGAGCGCGGCACCCGCGGCGCGTCGATGATCGAAAGCTGGCCGTCGGATACGACAAACTCGATCTGCATTTCGTCGCGCAGCCGGATCCGGGCGGCGCGGCAATAGCCGATCAGATCGGCAAAGACTTCCGGCGCGACGTCTTCCAGCGCCGGGCCGCGCGCGTCTTCGGTCAGATAAAGGGTTTCGCTGGCCTGTCCGGGCCGGGCGCCCTGGGACTGGCCGCGAAAGCACCCGGAAATCATCGGAGCGCCGGTCACGCTGTCGATCAGCTGGATCGTGCCCGATCCGGTGACCCCCGGCCCCATCGCCAGCGCCATCTGCTGGATGACCAGCCCAAGCGGGGCATCCTCGGGCGCACCCTTGGCCTGGCGCAACAAGCGCGCGGTCGGCGCGTCCCAGGCCCGGGCCATGGATCGCAGCACCTCAGTCAGCTGACGTGCCGGATCCTGCGGAAAATCCTCGTCCATCTCGGCCCGGTAGGCCGCCAGCGCCCGCGCCAGCGCGCCTTCGCCGCTTTCGGTGAACATGTCGGGATCAAGCCGGGCGACATTCGTGGCATAAGACTGCACGAAGGCCAGATAGATCGCATCAGCGGCCTCGGCCCCCCGGGTCTTGATCAGCAGACGGTAGCAGGCGTCATTGATGCCGACATTAAGCACCGTGCCCGGCCCGCCCCATTCGGGCATCACCGCCGAAGGCCGCACCGAGACCAGCCCCTCGCCGCCATCGAACAGCCCGCCAAGCAGTGCCGCGTCCAGCCGCGCCCCCTGCGCCAGCGCCCGCACCCCGGCAACCGACAGCGCGAAGGAGCGCGGCACCGGCAGATCCATCCGAACCAGCCGCTGCAGGCATTTCGCCCGCCAGCCATGCATATCGACTTTGATCCCCGCCGAGGGGGTGATTTCAATCAGTTCAGATGGATCAAGAATGCGGGTCATGACATGCATACCTTACGCATGTGCCCGGATTTGCTGCAAGTGCGAGATCGTCATTGTGGCCCTCCTGTACGCACCGTTAGACTATGGCCAAAAGCAAGGGAGTGCATGATGAAACTGACCGATCTTGCCCATGGCGGCGGCTGCGGGTGCAAACTGGGGCCGGCAGTCCTCCGCGATCTGCTGGCAGATCAGCCGTTGGCGCAGGTTTTCCCTCAGCTGCTGGTCGGCAATGCCGAATCCGATGACGCGGCGGTCTGGCAGATCGACGAGCGGACCTGCGTGATCGCCACCACCGACTTCTTCATGCCGATGGTCGATGATCCGCGCGATTTCGGCAAGATCGCCGCGGCCAATGCGATATCCGACATCTATGCGATGGGCGGGCGGCCGATCATGGCGCTGGCGATCCTCGGCATGCCGATCAGTGTCATGGAACCGGCCACCATCCGCGAGATCCTGGCCGGCGGCGGCGATATCTGCGCCGAGGCCGGCATTCCGATTGCCGGCGGCCATTCCATCGACGCGCCCGAGCCGATCTATGGCCTCGCCGTGATCGGGATCTGCGCCCCCGAAGACCTGCGCCGCAATGGCGGGGCGCGGGTCGGCGACAAGCTGATCCTGACCAAGCCGGTGGGCGTCGGCATCTATTCGAATGCGATCAAGAAGGGGACAGCCACTGACGCCGATATCGCCGAGATGGTCGCGACCTGTACGACGCTGAACAAGATCGGGCAGGATCTGTCCACAATGCCCGAGGTCCATGCGATCACCGATGTGACCGGCTTCGGCATTCTCGGGCATGGGCTGGAAATGGCACGCGGCGCCGGGCTGGCGCTGCGCATCGAGCGGGCAGCTATCCCCCTGCTGGACCGCGCGGCAGAGCTGGCGGCCTCGGGTCACCAGACAGGCGCTTCGGGGCGCAACTGGGATGCGGTCGGGGGCGACACCCGCCTGCCCGAAGCCATCACCGAGGCAGAACGGACCGTCCTGACCGATCCTCAGACCTCGGGCGGGCTGCTTGTCGCGGTCGCGCCGGAAGCGGCAGACGCGATTCTGACCCGGATCCGCCAGCGCCATCCCAAGGCCAGGGTCATCGGCGAGGCGGTGATGGGGCAAGGCATCAAGGTCGTCTGACAGGAAACCGGGCGACCCATTGGGGCCGCCCCTTTCATCTGCGCAAGGCTCAGATCAGCCCGCGCCCTTTCAGCAAAGGCTCGACCCCGGGCATGCGGCCCCGGAACTCGGTCCAGAGCTCATCGGCCGGGCGCGAGCCGCCTTGCGACAGGATGGACGTCTCCAGCCGTTTCGCGGTTTCCGGGTCGAAGATATCACCAGCCTCGCGAAAGGCCTCGAACGCGTCGGCATCCATGACCTCGGACCACAGATAGGAATAATAGCCCGAAGAATAGCCGTCGCCGGAAAAGACATGGGCGAAATGCGGGGTCGCATGACGCATCGGAATCGCGGCCGGCGCG
>JBKEBH010000288.1:0-50784 GCA_047973065.1 Paracoccus sp. (in: a-proteobacteria)
CGTCAGGGCGATCCGCACCGCCTCACGCTTGAATTCTGCTGTCGGTTTGTTCGTCATTGTCCGTCTCCTTGATCGCTCTCATGCTCTCAAGAAACCGGCACTTTTCCGAGACAAGTCCAATGCCGGCCATTGGTCTGAACGAGCGCTTTCGCGTCTATCGCTATGGTCCCGGTCGGTTCTTCGACTGGCATCAGGATGGTGCCTATGACGACGGGGCGGGGAATTGCAGCAAGTTCACCATGCTGATCTATCTCAATGATGAGGTCGAAGGCGGCGGCACCCCGTTCTCCGATATGTCTTCCCCGCATGCGTTCAGTGACTTTACCATTGCGCCGCAAGCCGGTAGCGCGCTGTTCTTTCACCATCCGCTGTCGCATCGCGGCGATCTGATCATCGGCGGCCGCAAATATGTGCTGCGCAGCGATGGGATGTTCGGTCCCGCCGGCTGAGCGGGGTCAGAACATCTCGCCGTGAACCCCGAAGCCCTTGCGTTCGATGTCGCGCAGCGCCTTGAAACGCTTGATGCCGACCGCGTGGCTCGACATGGCATTGGCGGCGCGGATCATCCATTCGCGGTGTTCCTGTTCGGCCTGCTCGGCCCAGGCTTCGGGATCGACGCGGTCTTCCAGCCAGGGGCCGACCGAAAGCAGCCGGAGCGCCGAGGCGTGGTTCGGGCAAACGGCCATGGCCAGCCTGTCGGCCGAATATTCCTGCGCCCGCGCTGTCGCCTGACCGGGCAGGATCATAAAGCCGGGAATGAAGCAGATGAAGACCCGCCACAGGCTGACATGGCGTAGCTTGTGATGGGCCATTTCATGGGAGAGCACGAATTCCACCACATCGGGCGCCCGCTCCAGCAGCATGGTGATTTCGGCATTCATCACGATGTAGCGGTTGCGCCGGTTACATTCGAGCGCGAAGGCATTGACCGTGCCATTGCCGTTGGCGATGTAGAGCCGGGGCAGATCGGCCATGTCGAGCCGCTGGCCGAGATCCTGATAGAGCGCGTAAAGCTCGGGGAACTGCTTCGGCCCGACCCGGATCGCGCCGGCCTTTTCAACCGCGATATGATAGAAGCGATAGACATAGATCGAGACCGGGGCGATCAGCAAGATCAGGATGGTCGAGGACCAGTCGCGCAGAGAGGTGGCGGTTTCCTTGCCGAGCGTCTGATCGAGCGTGGTGCCATCGTCAAGGGTCAGCAGACCGATCGCCGCAAACAGTGTTGCGAAGGTAATGAGGGCCGAAAACCAGATCATCGGCATTTCCCAGCGGTGGCGGAAGCGGGTGAAATCGTGGTTCTGGGCGGATGAATGAGAGCACATGCTGCGACCTGTCGGACTGGAAAAGACGCGCTCTTCTGCCCGATCACCGGCAGGCAGGCCAGAGGGGGCAGAAGGGATCGGCAGATTTAGGCCTCTTCGCTTTCCCGCCCGGACCGGCTATCACCGCGCGATGAGCTTGCCCGCACTTTCCCCCGATCAGGCCGAAGCCTGGGATGCGCTTTCCGAGCTGCTGGAAGGCGCCGGGATCGATCTGACCGCCGAGGAAATCATGCCGCCCCAGCCCGGCAAGGGACGGGTGATGGCGGTGATCGGCAAGGCGGGCTCGGGCAAGACCATGATCCTCGCCCAGTTGACCCGCGCGCTGCGCGAGGCGGGTGTCGATATCATCAGCGGCGATTACGAGGGCAAGAAGCGCAAGGATCGCCGCACCGTCGCCGTGCTGGCGCCGACCAACAAGGCGGCGTTCGTCCTGCGCATGCGCGGGGTGCCGGCGACCACCATTCACCGCATTCTCTACACCCCGGTCTATGATCCCGAATATGAAAAGATCGCCGATTGGCTGAGCGGCACCGGCACGCGGCCGGTGATCGAGGGGCTGACCGAAACCGCGCTCGACCGGGCCAAGGCGTTTTACGATCTTCACGCCTCGATCCCCGGGGCGCTGGCGGCGGCGGGTCTGCGCGGCTCGGACTTCATCAAGGGCTGGAAGCGGCGCGAGGACGGGCTCGATATCGGGCTGATCGACGAGAGCTCGATGCTGGATGAGCGCCAGTTCGAGGATCTGCGCGAGATCTTCCCGGTGCTGATCCTCTTTGGCGATCCGGCGCAGCTGGCCCCGGTCGGGCTGTCGGGCGAGATGGTGTTCGACCGGCTGGCACCCAAGCAGAAATTGGTGCTGAGCCGCATTCACCGGCAGGCCGGGGACAGCCCGATCCTCGATCTTGCCCATGCGCTTGGCGATGAGAGCCTCGATTTCGCCGGGTTCGAGCGCATGGTGCGCGAGGCCGCCGCCCGCGATCCGCGCGTCATCTGGGCCGAGCGGGTCGAAAGCGATCTGATGGCGCGCAGCCCGGTTCTGGTCTGGCGCAACGCAACGCGCATCCGGCTGATCACGGCCTTTCGCGCCGCTCATGGCGCGCCCGGCGATCAGCTTCTGCCGGGCGAGCCCCTGATCTGCGACGGGCTGGAACTGCCCTTGAAGCACCGCAACAAGCGGATTGATCTGGAAGCGCGCGGGCTGATCAAGGGGGCGCAGGTGGTCTATCTCGGTCCGGGCAAGAAGCCGGGCTTTTCACGCCTGCATGTGATCGGGGCCGAAGATCCGCGCCTGTCGGCGGCCTCGATTGTCAAGATCGAGACCCCGGATGAGGAAGAGCCCTTCATCCCCTTCGCCGCCCGCATGGGCGCCAGTTTCCTGCACGGGGCGGCGGTGACCATCCACAAGGCACAGGGCAGCCAATGGCCCGATGTGCAGGTCTTCGCCCCCGATATCAGCGCAGCCGCCTGGTCGGGGCGGTCCGAGGCCGGGATTCCCCTGTGGAAGCGCCTGACCTATGTCGCGATCACCCGGGCGCAGGAACGGCTGCTCTGGGTGACCCGCGCCCGGCTGGCCCGGCCTTCGCAGCCGCTGGGGATCGAGGATCTCGCCCTGCCGGCCCCGGTGCTGGAGCTGAAGCCGAGCGAGAAAAGCTGAGGGGCGCATTGCCCCTCAATGGTCGGTGTGAACGCGTTCAGGAGGCGGGGCCGAGCCGGCGGGAGGATCCGCGCAGGATTGGCGCCGGGCCGAAACTCGGTCGGTCGGCGTTTCCGGTTTCCGCCGGCGCGGTGCTCAAGGCGGGCTCGGTCGGTGCGCTTGCCGCAGGCGCAGAGGCAGGCATCGGGGGCGGGGGCGCGGCAGGCACTGCCACCGGAGCGATGGCCGCGACAGGTGCGGGATTGTTTGCGGCGGGATTGGCAGGCGGCGCATCATCGCGCGCTGCGCCCGGCAGGCGGCGCATGGTGCCGGCGCCCTGGCGGGCCAGATGTTCCAGCGCGTCACCATTGCGGCGCGTGTTGTGATAGATCCCGATCAGCAGAAGAAGTGCGGCCATGCCGGCCCCGATCGCCAGAAGGCCAGGCGCGGCCAGATCGAACATGGCGCGCCAGCCCTGATCGCGCAGGACATAGGCCCGGCGGGCCATCGCGCCGATACCGGCAGCGGCGCCCAGCCAGAGGGCGATTTCAAGGATCTGGATCAGGCGGTAACGGATATTCAGTTTCATACCGCGATCAGTACGAATACTCGCCGTAGATGCGAGTCAAATCTCCGTGCCATTCGCCGTGATAATTCGCGAGCAGCTCATCGGCCGGCACCTGCCCGGTCTCGACGCTTTCCTTCAGCGCGTTCAGGAAATGGGTCTCGTCCGGCACCAGACCGCCCGCGCCCGGCTTGGCGCGCGCCTTCAGCCCGGCCTCGGCAATCGCCACGGCTTCGCGCGCGAGATCGTGCAGTTTGACGCCGCCGGCCTCGCCCTGCAACCCGTCCTTCGCCGCCGCCCGGCGCAGACCTTCGCGGGTTTCGGCATCCAGATCCTTGACCAGATCCCAGGCCGCATCCTGCGACGACTGATCGTAAAGCAGCCCGACCCAAAGCGCCGGCAGCGCGCAAAGCCTGCGCCACGGCCCGCCATCGGCACCGCGCATTTCGATATATTTCTTGACCCGCGCTTCGGGGAAGACCGTGGTCATGTGATCGGCCCAGTCCGACAGGGTCGGCAATTCGCCCGGCAGCGCCGGCAGCTCGCCCCTGAGGAAATCGCGGAAGCTCTGGCCGAGGGCGTTGATATATTTGCCGTCGCGATAGACGAAATACATCGGCACATCGAGAACGTAATCCACCCAGGCCTCATAGCCGAAGCCCTCATCGAAGACGAAGGGCAGCATGCCGGTACGGGCCGCGTCGAGATTCTGCCAGATATGGCTGCGCCAGCTTTTCATCCCGTTCGGCTTGCCGTCGAGGAAGGGCGAATTGGCGAACAGCGCGGTTGCCACCGGCTGCAGCGCCAGGCTGACCCGCATTTTCTGCACCATATCGGCTTCCGAGCCGAAATCGAGATTCACCTGCACCGTGCAGGTCCGGTACATCATCTGCGTTCCCAGCGTGCCGACCGTTTTCATATAGGGCGTCATCAGCGCGTAACGCCCCTTGGGCATCATGGGCATCTGGTCTTCGCGCCAGATCGGGGCGGCCCCCAGACCGATGAAGCCCGCACCGATTTCATCGGCAATGGTCTTCACCTCGGCCAGATGCTGATTCACCTCGTCGCAGGTCTGGTGGATGGTTTCCAGCGCCGCGCCCGAAAGTTCCAGCTGACCGCCGGGCTCAAGGCTGACATTGGCACCGTTCCGTTCCAGCCCGATGATCTTGTCCTGTTCATGGACCGGATCCCAGCCGAAGCGCTGTTGCAGTCCTTCCAGCATGGCCCGGATCGAGCAGGCGCCCTCATAGGGCAGCGGCAGCAGCTGATCCTTGCAATAGCCGAATTTCTCATGCTCGGTGCCAATGCGCCAGTCGGCGCGGGGCTTTTCGCCCGAGGCAATATATTCGGCAAGCTGTTCGCGCCGCTCGATAGGGCCGCCGCCCTGCTGGGGAATGGACATTTCCGACCCTTTCGCTGTTAGATCTGACAGGTGGCGCGACGCGGCGGCCGAGTCAAGCGCCGGCGCGCTGCCAAAGTATGCGCAGCGATGGACCATCCTTCTGCGCCAGCGCCGCCGAGGCCTGCCCGAAATCGAAGCCCGGCAGGGCGGTGAAGGCATCGGCCAGCAGCTGGGCACCGCGCGCCTCGACCGGGACCAGCAATGCCTCGCCAGTCCGGCTTTTCAGCCGCCAGTGATCGTGGCCATCAAGCCGGAGCAGCCGGATTTCCACCAGATCGCGCAGGGCGATGGACCCGCCAAGTGCGCGGGCGGCGAAATAGCGGATCTCGCCTTCGACCACTTCCAGAACGCCGGGCGCGGCGATCTTGCGGTGGAAGGCCCGCCGGCGCCAGCTGCCGCGCACCCAGAGCAGCGAGGCCCCGGCCGCCGCCAGCCCGAGTGCGGCGTAAAACCAGCCGCCCCAGATCATGACCCAGAGGCTGATCAGCATGCAGCCGATGGCCGCCAGAAGTTCGCGGTGATGATGCAGCCAATCGCGCAGCTCGGGCCGGATCAGTCCCATCTGAGAAGCGCGTCTTCATCTGTGGCCTTGGCCTCGACCCAGGCGCCGGGGCCATCCGCGCCGATCTCGCGTTTCCAGAACGGGGCGCGCGATTTCAGATAATCCATCAGATATTCGGCGGCGGCAAAAGCTTCGGCCCGGTGGCGGGCAGCGACGCAGACCGCCATGATCTGATCGCCCACGCCCAGCCGGCCATGGCGGTGAACAATGGTCAGATCGGTCAGTTGCCAGCGCTCGGCCGCGCGGGCGGCAATCGCGGTGACGGCCTTTTCGGTCATGCCGGGATAATGTTCCAGCTCCAGCGCCTCCATGGTGCCGGTATCATCGCGCACCAGACCCGAAAAGGTCACGACCGCCCCGGCGCCAGTGCCGAAGCCGTCCAGAAGCGCCGCCAGATCGAAGGGCTTGGCCTGAATCAGGATACGCATCAGCCGCCGGTCATCGGGGGGAAGAACGCGACCTCGCGGACATTTTCCAGCCGGTGATCGAGATCGACCAGTTCCTGATCGGCCGCGACCCGGATCGCCGACAGATCGGACAGGGCCGCCGCGCGGCGTTCATCGCTGGCAATCAGCTGATCGACCAGATCGCGGATGGTGGCGGCGCCGGTCTCGATCCGCTCGCGCGGCGTGCCGATGCGTTCGCGGATCCAGGCGAAATAGAGCACATCGAGCGTCATTTCGGCCCCCGCAGATAAGGCAGCGCCTTGCGGAAATAATCCCAGCCGGTCCAAGCGGTCAGCCCGGCGGCGATCCAGATCAGGATCAGGCCCAGGATCGTCGCGATATCCGACCAGTTGCGCCCGCCGGGCAGGCTGCCTTCGCCGATCAGCGGTGGCTGGCCATGTTCGGCATAGGCAAGGCCGGTGCCCAGAAACAGCACGGAAATCGCCACCATCTGGGTGGTGGTCTTCCATTTGGCGATCTTGGTCACCGCCAGTCTGGAGGCGTTTTCACCCAGCGATTCACGCAGGCCCGACACGAAGACCTCGCGGAAGAGGATGATGGTCACCGGCAGGATCAGCCAGGGGTTCATCCCCGAATAGCCGGTGATCACCACCAGCGCGATCACCACCATCGCCTTGTCGGCAATCGGGTCCATGGCCGCGCCGAACCGGCTTTGCTGGTTCCAGGCCCGGGCGATATAGCCGTCGAACCAGTCGGTCGCGGCCGCCAGCAGGAACAGGATCAGCGCCGCCAGATCCGCCCATGGCCGCTGGAAATAAAGAAACATCAGCGGCACGCCGGGCGCAGCCAGAAGACGCAGGATGGTCAGGATGTTCGGAATGGTCCAAGTCATGTGTGCAGCCTAATGGTTACGGGGTTCGGCGGGAAGGGGTTACAGATCATAGCGATGTGAGATTGTGTCGGTGCCCTCGCGGTAAGGAACAAACCCCATCGCCCGGTAATAGGCGAGCCCCGGCAGATTATCGGCCCCGATCATGGCATCAATGTGAACCAGTCCCGCAGCAAGGGCGGCCTGCCGGGTTTCAGCAAAAAGCTGCCGCCCGATCCCGGCGCGCCCGGCATCGGGGCGGATATGGGTGCCGATCACGCCCCGGCCCGGGCTAACACCATATTCGTTGTCGGGCAGCGCGAGGCTGAGCGCCTGAAAGCCCAGCACCTCGCCCCCGCGCCCTGCCAGCGTGCAGACAATCCGGCCCGGGCGCGCGAGATAGCGTTCCCGCATCAGCGCGGCATCGACCGGCACCCGGCGCAGGCCGGCCTGAAAGATAGCGTTCTGGACCGCAGCCATGGCCGGCGCGTCCTCGGGATGGGCCGGGCTGAGCCTGATATCCTGGGTCACATTGTCCTCAAGGTCTGATTTCGACCTCCGTCCCAACGGGTGTGGCGGCAAAAAGTTCGTCGATCTGATGGTTGTCGATGGCAATGCAGCCCGCCGTCCAGTCGCCGCGCACCCGAAACCCTTCCTCGATCTGATTGGGCTGGCCATGAATAAAGATATCCCCGCCAGGATCATAGCTGCCGGTCCGGGCCCGGGCTCTGTCCTCGGGCTGCGGATAGTCGATGCCGAGCGAGAGGTGATACTGGCTCTGATCGTTGCGCCGATCGACCTTGAACAGTCCTTCCGGGGTCCTGCCATCGCCCTGACGATCCTTGTCGCCCATTGGCGCGAAGCCGAGTGCGATCCGGTATTGCCGCACCAGCTGGCCATCCTGGTAGACGCTGAGCCGGCGCGCGCCCTTTTCAATCAGGATGCGGTCGATATTGCCCTCGATCGGACGGCTCAGATCCGGTGCGGGCCGGGTCGGCGGCCATGGCCGCGCCGGCCGGGCTGGCGGCGGCGCAGCGGTCTCGGGCAGGGCGGCATCGGGCGCGCTGTCCGGTGCCGGCCGGAAGCCCGGGCCGAACATCAGCCAGAGCAGCCAGCACAGCGCCAGCAGGAACAGGATGCGCAGCAGAAGCCGCATCACTGCAGATCGGCAAAGGCCGCTTGCAGCCGGGCAACCGCCGCTTCGACATTGGCGCGCGGCGTGGCGAGGTTGAAGCGCATGAAGCCCTCACCGCCCAGGCCGAAGGTCTCGCCGGCATTCGCGGCGATCTTCGCATCCTTCGCAAGGCGCGCCTTCACTTCGGCGGGCTCCATGCCGGTGCCGGAAAAATCGACCCAGGACAGATAGGTGGCTTCCAGCGGCATCGAACGCAGCCCCGGGATTGCATTGACGCCCGCGTCAAACCGCTGTCGATTGCCATCCAGATAAGCGATCAGAGCATCGACCCAGGCCGCGCCTTGCGGCGAATAGGCGGCGGCGACCATATCGGTGCCGAACATGCCGGTGGACAGGCCGAGCCCGGCCATCTGCGCCTTATAGGCCGCGCGCAGCTTCGGATCGGCGATGATCGCATTGCCGACATGGGCCCCGGCGATATTGAAGGTCTTGGTTGCGGCGCTCAGGGTGATCAGCCGGTCGGCGATATCGGGCGCGGCCATGGCCATGACGGTATGGCGATGGCCGGGCATGACCAGATCGTGATGGATTTCGTCGCTGACCAGAATGAGCTCATGCGCGCGGCAGAAATCGGCGAGCTCGCGCAGCTCCTTGACCGTCCAGACCCGGCCGCCGGGATTATGCGGGCTGCACAGGATCAGCATCTTCTCGCGCCCGGTCAGCAGCTCTTCCCAGCCCGCCCAGTCGAAGACATAGCGATCCCCGTCCCGGGCCAGCGGGAATTCCGCGACTTCGCGGCCCTGGGCGCGGATGACCCGGGCAAAGGCGTGATAGACCGGGGTCATCAGGATCACCCGGTCGTCGGGATCGGTGAAGGCGCTGACCGCAAGTGCCGTGCCGTTGACCAGGCCGAGTGCGGGAACGATCCAGTCTTCCTCGATCCGCCAGCCATGGCGGTTTTCCATCCACCAGCGGATTGCCGGCAGATAGTCCGGGTTCTGCGCCGGATAGCCGTAGACGCCATGCGCGATCAGCCCTTCCAGGGCTGTCTGAACCGGGGCCGGCGGGTGGAAATCCATATCGGCCACCCACATCGCCAGGCCGTCCTCGGCGGGGACGCCATAGATCGCCTCCATATCGTCCCATTTGTTGCAATTGGTGCCGCGGCGCTCGATGATTTCGTCAAAATCGGGTTGGGTCATATGGGCCTCCTGTCGGGCATAGCAATAGTTGGCTTATTGCGCCGCGCCAAGGCTTGCCCTAGATCACGGAGCATGACAATTCGACCCATTCTTCTTCACCCCGATCCGCGTCTGAAAAAGGTCTGCGAGCCGATCGCCCGCATCACCCCCGAGATCGAGACGCTGGCCGCCGACATGCTGGCCACCATGTATGACGCGCCCGGTGTCGGTCTGGCCGGCCCGCAGGTCGGCGCGCTCAGCCGGATCTTCGTCATGGACGCACAGCGCGACCCCGAGGCCGAGCCGCGCCCGATGGTGCTGATCAACCCGGAAATCACCTGGGAATCCGAGCAGCAGAGCGTCTATGAGGAAGGCTGCCTGTCGATCCCCGATCAATATGCCGAGGTTACCCGTCCGGCCGCGGTCAAGGTCAGCTGGCTCGGGCTGGACGGCAAGCAGCATCAAGGCGAGTTCGACGGGCTCTGGGCGACCTGCGCCCAGCATGAGATCGACCATCTCGACGGGGTGCTGTTCATCGACCATATCAGCGGCATGCGCCGTCAGATGATCACCCGCCGGATGGTCAAGCTGAAGCGCGAGCGGGCGCGGGATCAGGCCTGATGAGCGCGCGCCCCTTCCTGCCCTATGCCGACAAGCGTCTGCACAGCGTGGCCGAGCCGGTCGAGGCGGTGACCGAGGCCGTGCGAATGATCTGGGACGACATGATCGACACGATGGAGACCATGCCCGGGGTCGGTCTGGCTGCGCCTCAGATCGGGATCATGTTGCGGCTGGCAGTCGTCGATGCCTCGGACAAGCGCGGTCAGGCGGTGCGCATGGCCAATCCAGAGATCGTGCACGAATCGGTGCAGTTTCGCGATCATGACGAGGCCAGCCCCAACCTGCCCGGCGTCTTCGCCCGCATCACCCGCCCGCGCGCGGTCACGGTGCGCTTTCTCAACGAGGCGGGCGAGGTCGAGGATCGGGATTTTGTCGGGCTCTGGGCGATCTCGGTGCAGCATCAGATCGACCATCTGAACGGCAGGATGTATGTCGATCATCTGACGCCCTTGCGGCGCAAGATGCTGGTCGCGAAATCGGCCAAGCTGGCAAGGCGCGGATAGGCCGCGCGGGGGCCCTGCCCCCGTACCCCCGGGATATTTGGACCAAGATGAAAGAGGGCGCGATGCGGGTGATCTTCATGGGGACGCCGGAGTTTTCGGTGCCGGCGCTGAGGGCGGTTGCGGCTGTGCATGAGGTGGTCTGTGTCTACACCCAGCCGCCGCGTGAGGCCGGGCGGGGCCAGAAGCCGCGCCCTTCGCCCGTGCAGCAGGAGGCGGAGGCATTGGGGATTGCGGTGCGTCATCCGCGTTCTTTGAAGGGCGAAGCCGAGCAGGCGGATTTTGCGGCGCTGGCTGCGGATATTGCCGTGGTTGTGGCATATGGGTTGATCCTGCCGCAGGCGGTGCTGGATGCGCCGCGTCTGGGCTGTGTGAATATTCATGCCTCGATCCTGCCGCGCTGGCGGGGGGCGGCGCCGATCCACCGGGCGATCATGGCTGGCGATGCCCAGACCGGCGTGGCGATCATGCAGATGGAAGCCGGGCTCGACACCGGGCCGGTTCTGGCCGAAGCGCAGGCCCTGATCGGACCGGAGGATACCACTGCCGATCTGCATGACCGGCTGGCCGGGATGGGGGCCGAGCTGGTTGTGGAGGTGCTGGCGCGGCTGCCGTTTGAGGCGGTGCCACAGCCCGAAGACGGGGTCACCTATGCCGCCAAGATCGACAAGGCTGAGGCGAAGGTAGACTGGTCGCGGCCAGCCGGCGAGGTTGATCGGCAGATTCGCGGCCTTTCCCCTTTTCCGGGCGCCTGGTGCGAGATTGACGGTGAGCGCGTGAAGCTGCTGCGTTCGTGTCTGGTGGAGGGGGCGGGAGCGCCCGGCGAGGTTCTGGGCGGGTTCCGCATTGCCTGCGGCAGCGGCGCTATCGAGGTGCTGGAAGCACAGCGGGCTGGCAAGCGACCGATGGCGGCGGCGGAGATTCTGCGCGGGATGGAGCTGCCGGCGCGGCTGGATTGATCGTCAAGCGGGCTTGCGCGGGATCGCCGCTGCCCCTAAAAGGGGCGGCGTTGCGGGTGTAGCTCAATGGTAGAGCAGCAGCCTTCCAAGCTGAATACGTGGGTTCGATTCCCATCACCCGCTCCAAGTTCATTTCCGCCCCGAAACGTTGACTTTGACTTGTAGTCTCGTGAGCTGATGCTAGGGTCTGCCCGCTGATGCGGGCGTGGCGGAATGGTAGACGCATGAGACTTAAAATCTTTGGGCCGCAAGGCCGTGCGGGTTCGAGTCCCGCGGCCCGCACCAGAATATTTTTTATTATGTTGTTTTATAAAGAGAATATGACATTCATCAAGTATCGGGCCACCCTTTAAGCCACCCAAATCTCTGTGCAGCTAAGGCCAGCAATGTTCCCCCTTGGCGCACCCACCGCTTCCGCATACCTTGATTTCGCCTAGGTCTTGTCAACCTCAGGGCATCGCGATGCTCTCCAATCACGGAGAACAAAGCGATGCGGATTTTGTCAAAGCGCGAGTTGAAGGAGTTGGTCCTGTATTCACCCCAACACATCGCCAGACTGGAAAAGGCCGGGACGTTCCCCAAGCGGATACAACTCGGCCCGAACCGAGTGGGATGGCTTGAGGCTGAGGTGCTGGACTGGCTGCACGAACGGCTCACAGCCCGCGACAACCCAACCTGACACTCCCTGTTGGGAGCGGGCGGCTCGGGCGTGCACGGTCCGGGTCGCCTATCCTCTCAGCTACGGTAGCAAGTGACGAATACCAAAATCTGGTATGAATGCCAGAAAGCTGTACGCACGTATGTGAATCATTTAGCATTCCTATCACTGGACCAACACCCAACCGAACGACAGAACATTAAACCTAATGCACGTTGATTTTGGTGTTTGTGGGGCATATAGCTAGTACTATGGCGCCAATGTAGTTACAGGTCCGTCCAAAGCATGCCGATGAAAAGAAGAAATTTTTTCAAAAAAATCTTTGGCGGCGCGGTCGCACTAGCTGGATTTTTTGCTTCTTTGGTTGCGGTGGGAGCATTATTTACTGGCGACCTGCCCTCCCATAAATACTATCTTGACTGTTCGGCACCACTAGAAAGCAAGGACGGTTTTTGGCAAACTCAAGATGACATTAGTCGATTTTATGATTTTGCTGCAGTGAATGATGGTCGTGTCGTGTACTTGAACTTAGAGGTCCATCCATCATCCCAAGCTGGTAGCTGTCGACTTGCTGACGGTGCTACATGGAATGAAGGTGGCGATTCGGTCAAGACCAGTTATTCGCTGAAGTACACTGACAGCGAGCTGTTGGATGAACGGTTTGATCTGGAACCTGAGCAGGAGCAAGAAATTAAAGATTTTGTTGACGGTAAGTCATTTGTTGGAGCGGCGGGCGCAAGAATTGGGATTGAAAGCGAAGTAAACCAAGAAAGTTATCGCTATACTCCGAAGGGGGATGGAAAAATATATCCGCCTGAATGGATTTACATCCACTTACCGGACCCTGAAAAAATTTCAGGGAACGGCGTCTATCGGACAGAGAAGTCTCCATTTTGGTATTTCTTGGATGGGCCCTTCGTTATTCGACTTATACAGCACAGATCAGTGGCTGTAGTGAAAATATCGCCACTTTCGGAAAGTGAAAACTATTGGAGAGAAGTTGAATGCTCTCGCAAGAGGATTGAATGGCCGATTCTTCGGCGCTTCAATCCATGCTGGTAGTAGGTATTCGTGCCGTGGTTTGCTATAGGCTTGTGACAGATCGTTTGCAGCAGCACCGGCTCGTAGCAATGGTTAAGGTAGAATAAAATCACACCACTTTGCCTGACTTCGCTACCATATTTTCACCCGGCCACCCCAGCCCTTCCACCCACCGTACGGTTGCCGGCAAACCTGAGTTGATCAAGCAGCGCCTCCGCTTGGACAGCTTCATCAAGCGTAAAGCCTCTGACCTCGAATTTGCCCATCTGGTAGAGTTCCAAGACCAGCACATAGGGGCGTCTGATTTCACGGTAGGCGCCGGCACCCAGAAACGCTGCGAACGCCAGCAGCATCACGAAAGGCACTGGCGCAAGCACATACAAGGCAAAGGCGACACAGACGATTACGCCAAGGGAAAGGCCAAGCAGTTCACTGCTGATCCGCCTGTCGAAGTGTGCGAACAGGATGGCACTACCATCCAAAATCCGACCACCGAGATACAAGCGGTGCTCGGTGACCGAGAAATTTTCGGCAGTGATATGCTGGACCATCAGTCAGGCGATAGGATGTATATCAGCGGTGAGAAGTTGAAGAGCCGGAAGTCGGCAATCTCAAACACCTTTGGGAAGGACCGGTTGATCACATAGATCAGGGGATCGCCCACACAGACGAACAGGGACGCGGCGAGCATAATACAGGCGCCCAAGATCGGAATAAATGCACCGAATGCCTTGGCGACTAATGAGAGCAGCAGCGCTATGGGGACGGCTAAGAAAGCCCAGAAGAAAGGCATCATAAGCGCTTCGGTTGCTGATAGCGTACCGCTTGTCAGAGGGATTACTATCGCCCAGACCAGACCGGCGGCAAAGCCTCGGCCAAGGGCCAGCTTGAGGGTGGGGAGCCATTGGACACGGCCAAGGTCAGAGAAGCCAAAGGTATTGGACATGGTGTTTCCATTGCGCTGAGGTTTCGTAGAAGCTGCGAGGGTTCGTTCAGCCCTTGTCCTTTGCGGCCTTCACCGCCGCTTCGACGCTTGAATACTTCCCGATATTCTTGCCGTCTTTGTACAGGTAGATGTCGGTCGAGAATGTGCCGGAACTGCGGAAGACTTCGTATTTCGAGTATTTCCCATAGACGGTTTCGATGAGCGTTTTGCTCATGGCGCTTCCTTTCTTGTGATATCTGATTATGGTCAGTTCACGCCGTTCTTGGCGCAAAGGACGGCGACGACGGTTTCTGCATCCGCTGGATCAATGGCGAGTAATTCTCGGATGCGGTCGATCAGCCGTTCTTCGGCAGCATCGACCCGACCATCAGCCAGCACGAAATCGACAGCCAATGCAAAGAGGGTGGCACGAAGATTTGTCGGCAGGTCTTCTGCTGATTTTTCCACCAGTTTCATCCAGCCATGATGCCTGATGATCTCTATCTGGTTGTCCATCATGCGGTTAAAGTCTGGAGTCGTCTGATGACGGAAAAGAGGATGCCGGGTGGCAGCGAGCTGATAGGTTTCAACTTCTTCTGCGCTGACTGCGCCGTCGCTGAATATCACCGCAAGGAGGATGCCGTTGGCCGCCTCCTCGGGAGAGAATGTTTTCTCTAGGGTGCTTTTTCTAAAGCTGTCGAACAACGACATGTCTGTCTCTCCGATACTGTTATCACTCGTTCAGAACGTCACTTGCGGAGGCAGAAAGGCACCGTGGCGGCGTGACAAAAACGGTCGGTTGTTGCAGAATGATGTTCATTGGCTGGCTACTCCTCGTTGCTTGGGAAAACCTCGTCTATGCGAGGAATGGATGAGGACGAGCCGGCCCGGACCAATATGACCCTTTATGTCAAAACCAAATCTGCTGACCCGCAACTGATCGGCTATGCCCGTGTCTCAACCGAAGAGCAAAATCTGGCGCTGCAACAGGATGCGCTGAGCGCTGCGGGTTGTACCCGGATATTTGAAGATCAGGGTATCACCGGCAAAGCAGTATCACGCCCCGGATTGGACGCAGCACTCGCAACGCTCAATCCCGGCGACACGCTGGTTGTCTGGCGTCTGGATCGGCTGGGGCGGTCGCTGGTTCACCTGATCGGGTTGATTGATGAGTTGGATAGGCAAGGCGTCCGGGTCGAATCGCTCACCGAAGCGCTTGAGACCGGTTCATCGAGCGGACGGCTTGTCCTGCATATGATGGCAGCGCTGGCCGAGTTTGAGCGGACCCTCATTTCCGAGCGAACCCGCGCCGGGCTGGCAGCGGCACGCGCACGCGGTACCCGTCTGGGGCGACCGCCCCGGTTCGGTGCAGCGGTACGACGACAGGCTCTTCATGACGTTGCCAATGGACAGCCTGTCGCCAAGGTTGCCTCCGCTCATGGAATGCACCCGCGCACCTTGTATCGTATGATCAGGGACTGCCACGGCGGGAGGTAGCAGGGTATGTGTCCCAGAGGGAAAAAGCTTCATCCGCACCCATTCTATTCCAGCACCTGCCTTCTGGCAGGCGGCGCGTCAGATGTTCCGACTTATCGTCAATGTTTGCCGTCAGTATCCGGTCTGCCACCCCCGGTACCCGTTCCTCCACCAACCGCCGAAACCCTTCCTCATCGCTCTTCCCGGTGAACACCCACAGCAACAGCAGCGACGCGGTAAGGCCATAGTGTTGCCGTGGCAGATCGCGCTTGATTGCAGTTTCATAGAGCAGAAGCGACCGCGCCCAGCTTTTCCTTCTGGTCGGTGAGGTCTTCGGCTCCGTCCCGCGATCCACCTCCAAGACAAAGGCGCGGAAGCTGCCACCGTAATCGAGGGCAAAGAGCTGGTCGGGAATGAGCTTGGCACCGTCGATGGAAATGGCCAGCGGTGAACCCGTCCGCTTCAAAATTTCATGCGCGGGGATATAGCGCACCCCGGCGCGGGCCGCTTCAATGTCGATGGCGCTTGAGACGGCCGAGACGGTGAAGCCGTGCCACCAATGGCCGGTCGGGCGGATGGTGGCCGTGTCAAAGCCGTGGTCTCGAAGGTGGTCAATGCCTTTTGGGGTGATGTCATAGATGAGCGGATTGAACTCGGCCCGGAAGGTTTGCTTCTGCTGTGGCGGCAGGGTGAGGTAGCCCGTTTCGCGCAGTTTCAGCAATTGCCGCCGTGTCGTGTCCATGGAGCGATGGGTGTCGGTGGTCAGCGCGTGCAGATAGACCGAGGATTGCGGGCCGTGGCGGTTGATATGAAGCAGCCAACGGCGAGCGCGGTCAGTGGGCTGGTATGCGCGGTCCATCAGAGTGTCGGGGATGGGGTGAAGGGGTCGGCGGGCGGATCGTCCGGGCCGGACTCGGGATCTGAACCATCCCCAGATGGCGAAGGCTCGTCTTCACCTGCCGGTTTCATTTCCTGCCACGCCTCGGCATAGCGCGCGCGGCTATAGGCGCGGATGGCATCCCGCTCTTCCTTCGTGGCGCGCGGCATACCCTCAAGCCGGAAGAACGGAATGCGCATGGAAATGGCGCTTCGCGTGAAGCCGCGTATCGACGTGGCAAAGCTGCCTTTCGGCTGGCGCTCAATGACCTCGGGCGTGGCACCCATCTGGGAAGACAGTGCACGGGCATCGCGGGTGGAAACGCCACCTGCCAGCTTGATCGCCGTATTGGCTTCCAAGGCTTCGGCAAGACCGCCTGTGAGTTGCCCAAGATACTGATGGGCCAGCACCATGCCCACCTTGTATTTCCGAGCTTGCGAGAGGATCACGCCGATATTTTGATCAAAGTAGTCTTGCGCCTCGTCGATATAGACGATGGCCGGCAGACGCTCGTCTGCCGGGATGGTGGCGCGTTCCTGCGCCGCTTGTGCCAGAAGGGCGATAAAGAAGCGACCGAAGACCTCGGTGCCCTGTTCCTTCAACAAGGACTTGGCCGTGTTGATGAGGATCAGCTTCCCGAACTGCAATTCGCTGAACATGTCGAACGTGGAAGCGGGATGCGAAAACATCCGCTCGAAGGTCTGGTTTTCGAGAATGCCATAGAGACGGCGCAGCACCTGCGTCTTGGTGGCGGTGAATTCCTTGGTATCAAACTCGACCTCGAAGAAGCGGCGCGGGGTATCGGGAAGCTTCCTGATATAATCCCGGTATTTGTCCGCGCCGCCCGGTTCCAGCAGGTCGCGCAGCGTATGAATGGTGGCATCCGGGATATGGAACATCAGCCGCGTGATATAGCGGAACACCACTGACTGCTTGGCGGTCATGCCAGAGGATAGGAGCGACCCCAGCACAAAGTCATAGAGTTCGATGATGGAATTGGTGAGGCGTTCGCGTTCCAGCGCATCATAGCCATCCAAGCGCTCCTGCCCGACCGCAAACAGGTTCAAACAGACCGGATAGGCGATGTCTTCGGGGTCGATGAGCACGATACGCTCCGGCGGCAGATGCTTCGCTGCCAGTATGGTGTTGATGAGATCGCCCTGGCTGTCGATCACCACCACGGATTTCAGCCCCGCCGCGATATCCGGCAGATCATGGGCAATGAAGTATTGCAGCGTCTGGGTTTTGCCATGGCCGCTGCCTGCGACGATATGGGTGTGTTCGAAGCGCCGCGCCTCGGGGATGGCGAAGGGCGTCTTCAACGCAAAGAGCTTCAAAAGCGGCGTTCCGGCCAGATAGGTACCAGGCGCATCCTCGCCTTTATAGTCACGCGGCATGATGGGGCTGCTGCGATGGGTGGCGGCAAGATTGGCACCGAGCCGTTCACGGAGCGCCTTGAACTGCGGCGGATCACTCGGACGAAAGAAGGGCGCGATAATCGTCTCAACCGCCTTTCCTTGCGGACTGAGAAACTGCGCCACGTCGATCACGATATCGCTTTGGATTGGCGGCACGGCGCGGGCCACGACCGCGAGGCTTTCCGAGATCGTGTGGAGCAGGGACAGAGCAATGTCAGGATCGTGCCGCGCCTGTCCGAGCCGCGCGAGGCGATCACGATAGCGCGCGCCTTCGACACTGTTGCAGATGGCCGGGGGTGGCGGCACATCCGGCGACAGGTCTTCGGCGGCGAAGATCTCGCGACCGATGGCAAGGAGATCGGTGCGGAGTGGTTCCGGTGTGCCAGCGGGCCAATGGTGCCTAAGCGCTGTATCGATATCTGCTTCGGACGGAACACCCGCACCGGCAATCGCATGCCTATACAGAATTTCTGTTTCCTTTCGCGCCAACCGTTCCCGCCGGGCGGGACTGTCCCGATAAAGGCGAAACGACACATAGCCGACAACGCCGAGAAACAGGAACGGCAAGGCGAAGAAGGACAGGGCCAGACAGACGGCCAGAAAGATCAATCCGGCACTGGTATCGAACAGATCTTCCACAAACCCCTTCGTCATCAGAACTCGACCACAGTGCGGTTGGCGGTGTCGGTATTGAGACCGATCCAGTTTTTGAGGTTTTGAAGCGCCCGCAGCAATTCCACCTCATAGAGCTTGGCAGAAGCTGGGTTGGCCAGAAGGAAGCGGTCGGGCTTGCCGTGCATGATATCGTAGACCAAAAGCACAAACTTCTCATCGCGATCATCGACCCGTGCCGTGGCCGGGCGACGATCCAAGAGCTTTGTCTGTTCCAGATTTCGTTCCCTGACCACATGCTGTTCTTCATGGGAAAGGTGTACGGTGCACAAGACAGCATGATAGGTGGTCTTGAGGATAAAGCCTTTGCGGACTGTTTCGTGCTGGACACTGACCCGCATGGCTATCTGGGCGGCAGGGGTGGGTGAAGCCTGCGAATGCAGGGTGAAGTCATGGCAGCAGACAGACCGGAAGTGTGCTGGCAGGTTCCGCTATAGACACTGACGCATACACTGGCCAGATACACTGCCGGGTGGTGCGTCGTGTGGTGTGTGGAGGACGGCATCAGCGCAGCCATGCGGGTCGGTTGTCGATATGCGCCTTCGCGGCATCCAGCGTGTCGAAAGACTTGTTTAGCGCCTTGTATGTGCCATCCACATTGGCCGTGATCGCAAAGCCTTTATGGGCTGTATCTCGCGGCTTGGCTTGCGCAGTGGACGGCGGCTCAGGTTGCGCTGCTACCGGCTTGGAAGGCGACGGTTCGAAAAATGTAGCCGATTCGGCACTATACCCTCCGGCTTCCAGATGCACCTGCTTGGCAAAGGCCAGTTGATCGCGAGCGACTTGCAAGGCTTGCTGGCTAAACTCCGCGCTATCGACCGAGGCCCGGCCCATCTGTACCTGCGCGAGGGCAAGCAGGCCGATGAGCGCTATGATGATACCGGGAAGGGCGGCGCCAAGGATAGCAGGCAGTGAGCGGTTGAACTCGTTCACCACCCCGGCAGCGACGATGCCCAAGATGGCTCCACCGAAAATGGCGCACCATGCGATACCGGCGAGAAAAGTGAAAAGGGAACGGGCGGCGGCGTATGATTGCATGAGAAGAATCACTTTGATGAAGGGCAAGCTATGGTTGCTGCGCAGACAAATTGAGTCAATCAGGCATACATCAGCCGAAAATAGGTCGCGTAAAAAAACTTTAGAAAGCTTTTGCTAGAAACTTGTTTTAGAGCTAAGGTGTAATCCATCTGACTAAAGGCAGGTACAGACTCACCTGCTATTTCTTCAAGGATAATAAAATTTGACAAATTAAATCAATAGGATAGCATAGGGTATCGACCGTTGGGTAATGTCCGGTCGTAGCCCGCCAGCTGTTGGAACTTCGGCTTTGCTGTTGAGTTGGCGGGTCCCATTTTTGGGCGTGTCCTTTGGACACGCCTTTTTTCTTGATCGAATCGAGCTTCCAAAATAGACTTCGGCCATAGAGGTTTGGCTTCCAACCCATCCTCTGTAGTGGACATTACCCTTGCGAGCAAACTTCAGAGGGACCGGCTAGTCTACGCGCCACCGATGAGTATTTTTGCGGTATCATGGTCTTTCGGAAAGTGCTCGCGCACCCATAAAGGAGAATTCTTATGGGATGGTTTTCCTCAAAGCAGGACGAAAACAACGAAGCGTATGCCGAAGGATATAAGGACGGGAAAGAAGCCAGCGCGATTGATATTATCGCGCGTGATTTCTACGAAGCGGCTGACAGCAACTTTGGCCCAACCGACTCGAAGACCAGCAGCTATCGTGAGGGCTTCAAGGCAGGCAGCGGTCAAACCTAATGTGAAATCACAATGATAAAAGCCCCGGCGATCACATCAGGTCGCCGGGGCTTCTCTATAACGAACTTCATTCCTTCGGATCAGGCAGCTACAGCGGTAGAAAGCCCATGTTTTGGGCCAATGCCAGCGTCCGCACGAAGATAAGGTGGCGCGCGGACGCGCTGCTGGATGCGCAACAGGCCATGTGATACAGAGGTCAAGATTTGTTTGGTTCGTTGAGTCGGAGATGGTTCGTTGAGTCCTCCTTTCAGTCAGGTTGAGCGTCTGGATCGCTTGGCGACCGAACTCGGCCCTGATGTTTTGGTTCTTTTGCGCTTTGACGGTTCGGATTATCTGAATGACCACTTGGAGTGCCGGGAAGAAGCTCTTGCCACACGAGACGACCTCGATTTTCATGCGCGTCGGCAATTTCCGATATGAGTATACCGCACAATCACGAGTATAATCCATGGTCGCCTTCGCAGGGTAACATCCTTGCGACCCCGCCTGAGCCGGAACCGCCGACCCTGCAGATCAAGACCATTGAAGGTGTCGAACCGCTGGACAGGCAAATCGGCATGTTTCCCAAGAAAACTGTGCCGGATACGCTGCGTGACATCCTTTTCGGCCAGCCGATATCGACTGTGACCGGGAATAAAACGGCCTATGCCGCCGCCGTCCCGCTTGTGCAGACCTATGCCATTCTTGACGCAGCCAAAGTTGCTAATCTACCCGAGCTGCTAGAACGCAGTGGCCTCGAACACCGCTGTTTGTTCAAAGGTAATGCGTACGATGAGTTAAAGAATGTCGCCCCTTGGATTGTTCGCTTGGAAGAAGATAATGCGTTCACCCGCCATCTATTTACCAGCTCTGATGCGGTGTGGCATCTCTGGGATAAAGAGCCGGGCATCTATATTAGAGCACAAAGAACGCTGGATGACGTATGGCGACACTTTAGAAAATTTACACGGATGCAGGACGAGAGGGGAAAATGGTACTACTTCAGGTTCTATGAAGGGAGCGCATTTCTCTCCCTTGCAAAGACTTTATCGAAAAGCGAGGTTGGGGAGCTGCTCCCAGAAGGAATGACTGTCATTTCACTGCTACCAAAAGGCGGGAAGAAGGCAGTATTGATGGGATCGCGAAATGATTCGACTTAAAGAGGCGCATAAACAACGCTTTTCTCAGCAGCGCGTGGGGCTGTTCGTTGAGAGGCAGGTGGAATATATTTTGGAAACAGACAGATTCCACGCTGAGCATTTAGGCGAGGCCGGCATTCGTGAGGTTGTCCAGCTTGGCGTGAAGCGTGGCAGGGTGTATCAGATTACGAGGGAAAGCCCCCTCAAACTATACATTCATCTGATGTTTTATCTGGGGTCCTATTATGATGTTGATCCTCTTCTGCCGTGGGCGAGAAAAGAGCTGGTATCAGCAGCACACGGAAATTCTCAACCAAATCGAATGAACGCTTTGAGGGCAGAATTTTTGAAGTACCTAAGGGCGACAAGTGGAGGGCATGGTGAGCATCTTCGGTGCTTCTGGAAGAATTGCGTCAATTTTATTAAAAACCCCACACGCTTAGTCGATAAAAATTCTGTACTTGATTTTATCAAAAGCAGCTATGCGCCTTACATATCATATTCCGGCGAAGCTATCCTTTGCGATTTGATTGATGATTGCGAACGGCGAGTGAACGATGCCGGGATGCGGCGCATGGATTCGGTTTTGCTATTCGCGGTGCTACGAATTATTTATGGGGCCGGCGTTGCGAACGATCCACTTGTGCCTTGGGTGAAGAAGGTATTTGAAAAAGACAGCGGCAACAAGGACGACTTGTTTTGGAAGCTTGCCTTAGAATTTATGAAAAGCGTCGAAAGACATATTGATGGAGACCCACGCCTTGAGTGAACCGGAGCGTCGCAACAACACCTTTACGCCAAGGAATAATAATGTGTTCAAAAGATGAAAGCGTTGAAGAAGTTGCCAGAAACGTTGTTCCGGCAGTGGATAGTAGTGAAGTTGACTGCCCGACAGGCACTTGCTGCCCGTGTACGGGAGATGAAAAGGCGACATTTGCAGGCGAAGCTAGTATAAGTAGCTATACCGGCGACTTCCCGTCTCCCCTGCAAGCTATGTGGTATGTCCCGGACACAGACGAAGTCTTGACATTTCATTTCCCTGATAGTGAAATTCGATCATGGATAAAAGAAGCCGCTGATTACCATGGTATACCGCATAGTTTTTTGGCTGTGATACTACAGCAAGAAAACGGGCCCAACACAGCTGCTTGGCGAAAATTTGCACAATTTGCCGAACGATCTCTAACAACCTTTGGGGCTATCGTTGAAGAGGCTACCTTTGATGTCTTGGTGTGGGACCGCTTGTCGAAAGGCTCTTCTGGGTTTGCAAATATGTCTCACGCAACCTTGAGGAAAGCGGCAATATATACCGAGCAGAACTATTGCAAAAATCCACTCTCTAGTGAAGTGAGATATAGAATTGGGGGGTGGGATCAAGACACCAGAATTCCAGGAGATGACTGGAAGGCCGATCTGTACTATACGGCGTCTCATATACGTGAATTAGTTGATCGCGAAACGGGTCAGAAATGTTACAATGGTCCTTTAACTATCGATCAAGCTAGGAACATCTTTGGGTTCTACAATGGAAGCGGTGACGACGCAGCAAAATATGCTGATGACGCTAGGTCAATGCTGGAGGGGGCGATGAACGGAACAATAACCCTTTATTTCTATGAAAAATAAGCCAACAATTTTCATATGTATAGCGACATTCGCAGTGCTTTTTCTTTTTGCCAACATGTTCGGAAACCTGTTTATGTTGCTAACAGCTAGAGGATACTACATTCCGACTGAAAGCAGCTTGTCGTCATTCCAAGTCATCACAATGAATGACGGTTCCGGAGAGTGGTGGCTATACGGTGAAGACAAGAAGCGGTATTATGCTAACTTGGGCCAACGTCGCTATCTTGTCGTTGAAAAGAACAACTTACCTGATGGATTTATTCCCACCGATAAAGATACGTGGGGTGACAACGCTGTAGTTGTCTCTGGAAAATAGAGAGAGGAAAGGCTGTGATGGTGATTGTCACCGACATTGGTAATTTCAAGGAAGCTTATTTTGTGGGACGTGGCGTTGTCTGACGTGAATTTCGGCGACATCCGAGCGGTATAGCGATGCCGGATCAGGTGTGGTGTCGCCAACGATGAAAATACACAAAACCCCGGCTCTTGCCGGGGTTTGTTGCTACCACCTCTCCGCTACCGCCCTTCCTGCCGATCCGGCAAATCCAGCGGCAAAAACCGCACATTCTGCGCCAAGGCCAACGCCTCGACGTAGATGATATCGCGCGGTTCGCTTTCCCATGGCTTGCGCGAGGTCGGGAGCTTTCCGGCCATTTGCGGATAGGCGTCAGCGAAGGCTTTGGCCTCGTCATAGACGCTCGGGTAGTGCTGCATCCGGCAGGCCAAGACCAGCATGGTGGGTGCGTCCCGCAGGAAGGCTTCCAATGCTGTGAGGATCGCCTTGGCGCGTTTGCCTTTGCGTTTGGCGGTCAGCGGATTTTCGAGGACGACAACGGAAGGCTCATACCGTCCCAGCCATTGCCCGAGATAGGCGCGGGCATTCTCGGCCGACCGGGCCGCTTTCACGGACAATCCCCATTCTAACGGCTCACCTTCAGACAGGAAGATAATCGCCATCCGCCCATGCCGCACCGCGACCGTGAGGACGCGGTTCTTGGCCTCCTTCATGCCAGAGGCAGTGAAGCCGCCAACCGCCGCGCCAACCCTTCCAGTGTATGCGCCCGATTGGCCCGCAGGCGTGCAATTGTCCCGCCTTGTGGTATAGTGGCCAGTCTAATACGCAGTTCCCCCTGTACCTCCATGATGACATCGGCGAAGAGGCTTTCAAAGCTTCGCCCATAGATCACCCCAAGCGCACACAGTTCTCCTATGTTGGGAGGCCGCCGTCCCGATTCCAGTTTGGCGATGGTGGCCTCCGAGCATTGGAGCAGGTGGGCTATATCCTCTTGGGTCAGGCCCGAGTTGCGCCGTGCTGTGCGCAGATCAAGAGCTGCAAGTTCTCTCATATGCAGTGTGATTAGCTTGCAATGCTGTCTTTGGTTGGATCGTGGTCGGGCGGACATCGACCAGGCTACGGGGCTGACACCCCGCGCCTGTCCGTCACCGATGCCCACGATCCAACCAAAGACCTCACCATCCTAGCGCTTTGGCTATCCTGCGCCAGACGACACCGACCGACCCATGTGCATAACCGTGGCGCCTTTTGCTGCTGGGGCCGCTTCACCGAACATATCGGGATGCACGATCCACACCTTGAACAATTCCTCGACCTCTGCCGCCGCGTCTATGAACGTCGCTTGCGCGAGGGCACCGCCCCATGGCCCGACGACTCGCCAGAACCTGAATCTATGCTAGAGTCCGGGGATAACCCCGAACATCATGAAAACTGACTATTTTGGCTATGTGCGCGTCTCGACCCAGAAGCAGGGTGAAGGCGCGTCACTGGAAGCCCAACGCGATGCGATAGAGCGCTATGCGGCGCACAACAGCCTCACCATCACCGACTGGTATTGCGAAAAGGAAACGGCAGCCAAGGCCGGGCGTCCCGTCTTCGCCCGGATGGTCAAGGATATGAAAAAGCGCCGCGCCACCGGCTTCATCGTCCACAAGATCGACCGCAGCGCCCGCAACTTCAAGGACTGGGCCATGATCGGAGATCTGTCCGATGCGGGCTTTGATATCCGCTTCGCGACCGAGACACTGGAATACAATTCGCGCGGTGGCAGGCTGGCGGCGGATATACAGGCGGTGATCGCGGCTGACTATATCAGGAATTTGCGGGAGGAGACCAAGAAAGGTTTGGAAGGACGGTTGAAGCAGGGGCTGTATCCGTTCAAGGCGCCCTTGGGGTATCGGGATAATGGTGGCGGAAAACTGAAGACCATCTGCCCACGAAAAGGCCCGCTGGTCCGCGAACTCTTTGAACGATACGCCACCGGCCAGTATTCCATCGACACGTTGAATGCCGAAATGTTCAGGAAGGGCCTGACCAACGAACAGGGCCGACAAATCCACCGCAGCCGCATTGCCAAGATCCTTGCCGATCCGTTCTATTGTGGCGTGATCAAGATCAAGCGAAGCGGCCAAACCTATCCCGGCAATCACGAGCCGTTGATTTCCACCGCACTCTTTCAGCGGGTGCAGGAGGCCAAAGCCGGGCATGTGCGCCGGGCCACCGGGCGGCATCGCTATCTCTATCGCGGACTCTTCAAATGCCAGCACTGCGGCTATGCCATGATCGGTGAACGCCAGAAGGGTCTTATATACTACCGCTGCCACACCGCCGGTTGTCCGGTGACAAGCTGGCGCGAGGAACGGGTCTGTGCATCCGTACTGGATCAGCTACACCAACTGGAACTCAGTCCTGAAGCTGCCGACCGCTTGCAGACAGAGGCGCAAACATGGATCGTGGAAGGGCCAGACACCGCGCCAATGAACATCGCCAAACAGATTGCCGATATCGACGCCAAACTCGAAAAGCTGACCGATGCCGTGATCGACGGGTTGATCGACCGAGACAGCTTTAACAAACGGAAGGAAACGCTCTTCTTGGAACGCACTGCGTTCGAGGCTCGTCTCGCCGAGGGTGGTGAAAATCGCGATGCCGCCCGTACCCTGTCTGAGTTCCTCGAACAGGCAAAAAGCCTTGCAGGACTTTATGAAACCCTTGCCGACGATGAAAAGCGCGAATTCCTTGAAGTCGCGACCTCGAACCGGAAGTTGGATCGGGAAAAGCTCTATGTGGAGCCACGGAATTGGCTCTCACGGGTGGGTTGTGGCGAGGTTGTCGCCTATGGTGTCCAACCTCCACAGCAACCTCGAAGGCAGCACGAACCTGCCTTCGACATCGAACAGGTCTTGCAAGCCATACAAACCGACGAAGCACGTCGCTTCATCGCGCTTTGCAGGCAGGCGCGGATGCGTGTAGGTGACAAGAAAGATATCAATAACGACCAGCAGGAGCCATCGCTTGAGTATCAATAATCAAAAAATTGACTTTAGTGACGGCAATTCGTTCACGATTTTTGGGCTTCCGAGCGGGGGAAGGCCGGGGTTACAGGGATGTGTCGGTGAAATTTATTTCTACCTTGTCGACCTGAACGATCTACCGAATGACTTCCCCGATCTGGTAAGGAAAGCGTTTCGCGAGATAAGCGCATCTAAGGTCGAAGAAAGCGGAATCAAGCTCGAAAATATTGATGCTGGGTACCTAGTGGTCCGGCATCCAGAAAACTGCAATTCGGGTTCAGCCCTGTGGCTTATCCATGCGGCAGTGAATTGGGCAGTCAGTATATTGCCGGTTATTGGAGAAGTCGGTTGGTGCACGTTAAAATCATATGAAGGCAGGATATTTTCTTCCAGAGGTCACTACAATAGAAGAGATGCATTTCACATAGTGCCGTTGCCGGTAGAGATGCTAACATTTTCTCTAGGGATGGCCTATATTATTCTTCGCAGCGACAGAGCTATCACGCTCCAAAAGTACTGGATGCTTCGGCGTTTCTGGGAGATAGACGAAGTCCCGGAGAGCGACAACAAAATCGTTCTATACATTTCCTTGCTGGAACTAATATTTGGCAAGAGTTCTTTGGAGGGTTTTTCCGCGGCAATTGACAACATATCGTCAAGAGCAATTTTGAAGCCATCCGTCAAGTTGGCCAATAGTCTTGACTTTGATAATTTTAACCAATCCATTTGCCCTCACTTTGACAGGAGCGCCCCCGATACATCGGTCGTAAAGAGGTGGTTTTCAGATGCTCAGGCAATGAATCCAAACGTGTCAAAGATAAGAAAGCTTGTCGCTGCCATGTTCTTGTACAGAAATGCTATCGTACACGGAAATATCGAAGATCATTTACGCTTCAGCAATGCGCTTCTGGACTTGTTTGGATTTTCGCATGAAAGTGGAGTTTCTTCACAGGCGAGGATTTCATTTTGGATGAGGCGAATTGTTCTTGACTGCTTGTTCGATACGCTGGTGGGCGAGTATATCGAGGGCGCACAAGAAAACCCGCCCGCATCGCGGACGGGTCAGGACTAATACTCACTCGCCAACATCACCGTCAGCACCCGGCAGGTCACATCGGGATCGGATGGGTCTGGCGAATGCATACGTTCGTCCAAGTCGTAGTAGTCGATCTTGAAATAGAGCTTCTGCCCGTCAAGCTCGAATGATCCGAAATCATGTTCCCCATAGGGATCATTGTCCGGGGTGAAGTTGTCATAGGCCGCAACCATCAGCCGCGCCCGCAACAGAAACTCAGCCCCCTGTGCGGCAATCCCAGCCGTGACATGGAACAAGCCATTGCGCACCATACCAAGACGCATGGCATCATTCTGCATCCGTATCTTCTCTGTGGTGTTCATGTGCATCTCCGTCTGTGACGGCAGCAAGGACGATTCCCGGCCACCGGACAGACGGCGATGCTCCACAGACATGATGGCAGAGTGGGATGGCAGAAAAAGACGGCTATACCGTGCCGCCTTGCCGCGCCTGCCATTCCTTCTCGATACTGCTTCCATGCAGCGCATCCACATCGGCACGTCAGAAGGCAGATACCGCAACACTGAGATATACATCCCGGTCAACGACCGCTTGCAGCATACATACATCATCGGCGCGACCGGCACCGGCAAGACCAGCCTCATGCTGCATATGCTCAAGCAGGATGCGAGAGACGGTACTGGCTTCGCCCTCAT
Organism: Paracoccus sp. (in: a-proteobacteria); assembly: GCA_047973065.1. Taxonomy (GTDB): domain Bacteria; phylum Pseudomonadota; class Alphaproteobacteria; order Rhodobacterales; family Rhodobacteraceae; genus Paracoccus. Next base: position 27,779 of record JBKEBH010000288.1, read on the forward strand.
CGATCCGCATGGCGATGCAGCAGAAGAACTAGCCGCACAGCTTGGCAATGGTTGCCTCTATTGGAATGTCGCTGATCCGGCCTGCACGCTTGGCTATAACCCGCTGCGCTATGTCACGCCTGAATACCGGCCCTTGGTCGCGTCCAACCTCATCGAAGCGCTTAAGCAGCACTGGCATGATGCGTGGGGTGTGCGGATGGAGCATCTGCTGCGCTTCGCTATCCTCGCGCTCTTGGAAATCCCCGGCACGTCCATTGCCGACATCATGCCGCTCTATCTGGATCGGGCATACCGGCAGGAAGTCACCGCCCAGCTATCCGACCCGCAGCAACTGGCCTTCTGGCAGGATGAATTCCCGAAGCTTGGCTATGTGAAGGCGGGTGATGGCCTCGCGCCCATCGCCAACAAGCTCGGTGCCTTTCTGGCGCATCCGTTGGTGCGCAAAGCCATCACCGAGCCTGAACACCCGTTACCACTCAGGCAGGTCATGGACACCTGCCAACCCCTTATCATCAACCTCGGAAAAGGTCGCCTTGGGGCTGACACCGCCAATGTCCTTGGTGGTCTTATCATCACCAGTCTCGCCAACGCTGCCTATTCGCGGCAGACCATGCCTGCCAAAGACCGCCGTCCCTTCGCCCTGTACATCGACGAGTTCCAGAGCTTCACCAGCCGTTCGCTGGCGGACATGCTGCCGTCCTTGCGGAAGTATGGCGTTGGCCTCACGCTTGCGACCCAGAGCACCACCGGGACGGATACAGCGATCACCGATGCGATTCTCGCGAATACCGGCACGATCATCGCGTTCCGCGTCGGGCCGAAGGATGCCGAGGTGCTGGCGCGGGTGTTCGGGGAGCGGGATTTGGAGGGAAGGGAGTTGCAGAAGTTGGGGAGTGGGAGGGGGATGGTGAGGTTGGGAACTGAGCAGGCGTTCATGGTTGAAATGGATAGTCAGTGAATGACAGGCGAGTATTCGCCGTTTTTAGAACAATTCATCCAATCGCTACAATTCCCCTTGCAGAGACTAGGCAATTATGTAGTGGTTTGCGTAGAGAAGCAGTGCTGCGGTAGATCGCACATGCTGTATGGTTTCGTGCGCCCACTGAGGGAGCTTCGCTTGACAATTGATAGCGCGTCACATGGCCGCATAGACATATGGCCTGAGTTCTGCATCCTTTTGACAGAAGTCTTTGATTTGTGTACAATGGGGACCGAGCCGCAGACGCGACTCGGTCCTGTTCTTTGAGGTCCAACTGATCGTTATGCCTCAGCAATCCGCCCAAAGCGAACCTAGGCCCGCCGAACCCTCATTGGGAGCGCTGGCGAAGCCATTGGACGAGCTTGTGCAGGCGCAAGATGACCAAACAACCCATGAACACCAGCAGGCACGTCCCGCTGGCGCTTTCGGACATGAGTTCAGTCGGTTCGCGACCTATGGTAGCGCTGCCCTGTTTGAGAAGCTGGTCGAGCGCATATATCGCCTCGGCAGCTTCCTTCACCGCGCGTATTGCGCGCAAGAGATGCGACGTCAAAGACAATGGTTTGTCTCCTCTACTAAAGGACAATCGGCAAACCGGCTGGTTTCGATAATCTGACCGGCTTGCCATCATTGGCGACTCGCATACTGCCCCTCGGACTGTTCCAGCAGCCGGGGGGCTTTTCTTTTGGAAGATCAGCACGCGAATCTGTGATCGCTGCACCCGCAGCTCTTTCGTCAGCTACGCATCAGTGTCCTCCCTTTCCTTTAGATAAGAGCAACGAAACGCATAAGGCCCCCGCTGTTCTCAGCGGAGGCCTTCGTAGAAGCACTCGCGAGGCGCCCTGTATTTGCAGCGCAACCGGCGCCCTCGCCATGGCTGCTGCGAGCCACCCATGACCATGAAGATCATGCGCAGGGATGGAAAAACCGCGTACCCGCTGCCCCTGCCGCACATATGAACCCCCAGAGCAGCGAAGTGCTGCACTAACCGATTCGACCACGACGTAGGGACACCCGTTTTCCATAACGCCAGTAGACGAGCGGAAGCGCTACGAGTCAAGCCGACGCATACAAAAAACACACCTTTCCTTATCAAGCACTGAAATCAGCCGCAAGAGGAAAATCATCCCAGCCGTTCTCAATCTCGATCATGGACGTTGTGAGACAAAAATGCACCATGCACTGATGATACTGCAGCGCATCACCAACCGCTCACTCCTCTGATACGCCGCCTCCACCTTCCCCTCCACCTTGTGCCCAAGGCAAGCCTCCTTCACTTCACGCGGAAAATCGGTGCATTCCTCAGCCCATGTACGGAACGAAGCACGAAAACCGTGCGGGCGGCAGTCATAGCCAGCATCGCGCATCAGCTTGCTCATAGCCATATCGGATATGGGTTTGCCGGAACGGCTAGGAAACAGCAGGTCACCATCAGTCTGCTGGCGTAGTGTCTGCACGATTGCCACAGCTTCATCCGTCAACGGAACGATATGCTCACGCCCGGTCTTCGTGCGCTCTTTTGGGATCGTCCAAAGCTTTGCAGTAAGGTCAAACTCATCGAAGGCAGCGGCCCGCACTTCGCTGGTGCGGGCGGCTGTCAGGATCAAGAGCCGTAGAGCGATTGCGGCTTGCGTGTTCTTGGCTTTCAGAAATGCATAGAAGGCCGAAACCTCCTGATACGGCATGGCCGGAATGTGTGTCACCTCATGACGCTGTTTCCCGAGAAGCGCACGGGCCTTCATGGTCGCTTGGAGATCCACATCGAGGCCAAGCGCCGCTGCATGTTTGAGCGTGAGGCTAAGACGGTTGAGGCATTTAGCGGCCGTCTCGGCTTTTTCATGCCAGATCGGCTCAAGTATCTGCTTGATCGTGTGCTGGTCGATAGTGGTGATCGGCAGCGTTCCAATGGCCGGAATGACATGGTGCTCAAGCGGGCTGATCCAACGCCCCGCCACACCGTCACCTTTCAGTTCGGCCTTTCGCGCTTCAAGACAGGACAACACTGCTTCCTTTAGGGTGAGTACATGAGGCAACAGGCGCTCTTTGGCGCGTTCCGCGACCGGATCAATCCCGTCGCGTACCTGTCGCCGGGCGTCGGCGGCCCGGTCCCGCGCTTCGGCAATTGATACATCGGGCCACGGCCCCAAACCCATCTCTCGCCGTCTGCCGGAGATCGTCAGGCGCACCATCCACTTGCCCGCTTCCTTGCGGCGCTTCACCAGCCACAACCCTTGTCCGTCAGCATACTTGCCAGCCGGAAGGTTCTTGGCTCTAAGTTGGGAAAGTGTGTTGAATTGGGTCACAGTCCACCTTTAGGGCTTCAGGGAACAGTACATCATGGGCCACCGTATGGTCCACCTTTTGTTGCGAGAAACGATGAAAATCTATGATGAGCCATGTTCAGGCAGTCTGAAATTATACCGTTGTATCAATGATGTTTTCTGCCGCTATGTTCACCAAAGGATAGCGAGTTATGTTCTCGCGGCCCGCACCAGCAAGTTCTGAACGCGATACGAGGCCCTCGGGGACACTGCGTGTCGCGCTGATCCAATGACTTGAGGAGAAGCCCCTAGAGTTTCAGCCGATCTGCCAGCGACAGCAGATCCGCCCAGGCTTCGCGCTTGGCGATCGGGTTGCGCAGCAGAGAGGCGGGGTGGGTCATCGGCAGGGCCGGGCGGCCGAAAGCTTCGGTCCATTTGCCGCGCAGGCGCAGGATGCCTTCGCGGTTCAGCGCGGCAAGGCAGGGCGTATTGCCCATCAGCAAGATGATTTCGGGATCGGCCAGCTCGACCTGCCGGCGCAGGAAGGGCAGCGAGAGCGCGATCTCATCCGGGCTCGGGCGGCGATTGCCCGGCGGACGCCATTTCAGCACATTGCCGATATAGATGGCGCGGCTCGCATCGGGCTGATCGCGGCCCATGCCTATCGCATGTAACATCTGATCGAGAAGCTGCCCGGCCCGGCCGACAAAGGGCTTGCCGCGCGCGTCCTCTTCCTCGCCGGGGGCCTCGCCGATGATCATCACCCGCGCCGCCGGATTGCCGTCCGAGAAGACGAAATTGCGGGCGCCGAGTTTCAGTGCCAGCCCGTCATAAGCCTGCTGCGCCTCGGCCAGCTGTTCCAAGGTCGCGGCCCCGGCGGCCAGCTGCACGGCCTCTTGCACAAAGGCCGCATGATCCGGCGTCGCCGCGCCCGGCAGCGGCGCGGCCGGCTGAGCGGGGCCATTGAGCCCGGCAGCGGGTGCCATGGCCGGGGCTTTGGGGGCGGGTTTCGGCGGGGCAGGCAAGTCGGTGCGATCCAGAGGCGCATCCAGCATCGGTTCATCGATGCCGAATTCGCGCTGCCATTCCAGCAACGCCAATGCGGTCCAGCCGTCGATCTTGACGCCGCGCCATGTCAGACCCGATTCCATCCGTCGAAACTAGGCTTTGCCCCGGCGGCGGACAAGCCCGGCTCTTGCCGGTCCGGCCCCGGTTTGCGATAGAGGGGCGCAAGGTCCGAAAGGGGGGATCCAGATGACGTTTCGTGCCCGCCACCTGTTGGGGATCGAGCCCCTGTCGCCGCCCGAAATCACCGCCATTCTCGATCTGGCGGAAACCTATGTCGATCTGAACCGGCGCACCATCAAGCATTCCGATGCGCTGGAGGGCATGACCCAGATCAATATGTTCTTCGAGAACTCGACCCGCACCCAGTCGAGCTTCGAGCTGGCCGGAAAGCGGCTCGGCGCGGATGTGATGAACATGTCGGTCGCCCATTCCAGCGTGAAGAAGGGCGAGACCCTGATCGACACCGCCCTGACCCTGAACGCCATGCATCCCGACCTGCTGGTGGTGCGCCACCCCCAGTCGGGCGCGGTCAATCTGCTGGCGGAGAAAGTCAATTGTGCGGTGCTGAACGCCGGCGACGGGCGGCATGAACACCCGACCCAGGCGCTGCTGGATGCGCTGACCATTCGCCGCGCCAAGGGGCGGCTGCACCGGCTGACCGTGGCGATCTGCGGCGATATCGCCCATAGCCGGGTCGCGCGTTCGAACCTGATCCTGCTGGGCAAGATGGAAAACCGGGTGCGGCTGGTCGGGCCTTCGACCCTGATGCCGGCCGGCGCGGCCGATCTGGGCGTCGAGGTCTATGAGGATATGCGCAAGGGGCTCGCGGATGCCGATGTCGTCATGATGCTGCGCCTTCAGAAGGAGCGTATGGATGGCGGTTTCATTCCGTCCGAGCGCGAATATTACCACCGCTGGGGACTGGATGGCGAAAAGCTTTCCCATGCCAGGCCCGATGCGATCGTCATGCATCCCGGCCCGATGAACCGCGGGGTCGAGATCGACGGCACCATTGCCGATGACATCAATCGCAGCGTCATTCAGGATCAGGTCGAAATGGGCGTTGCCGTGCGCATGGCGGCGATGGACCTGCTGGCGCGCAACCTGCGGGCCGAGCGCGGGCGCAAGCTGGCCGGGCCGGGGCTGTGGGACGGCGCCGATGGCTGAAACGGAAGACGCCTGGAAGGGTCTTCTGGGCGAGGGCGAGGCGATCTTTTGGCAGGGGCGGCCCTCGGGCCGGCTGTTCGCGAATACTGCCCGCATCTTCGAGACGGTGCTCGGTCTGTTTATCGTAGCTTTTGCGCTGCTCTGGATCGCTGCCGCACGTCAAGCCAGTAGGATTTTCTGGATGTTCGGGCCGATCATTCTCGGCGTCGGGCTCTATCGTGCCTTGTATCCGATCTTCATCGCCACGCTGATCCGGTGCCATTCATTCTATACGCTGACCAGTCAGCGCGCCTATATCGCCACCGATCAGCCCGCCGTCGGGCGCGATCTGCGGTCGTGGAAAATCACCCCGCAATCCGAGCTGGAGCTGATCCAGCACAGGAACGGTCTGGGAACCATCACGTTCTTCCGCAAGCCCGGAAGACGCAGCAGCTATATATCCTGGGACAGACTGACCGGCTTCGAGCTGGTCGAGAAAGCCGGGTTGGTTTTCGCGCTGATGCTGCAAATTCAGGAGGAGGCGAGATGAGCCTTTCCGCCGTGACCTGTCGAGGGCCCTTCGATACAGCCCGCCGGACGGGGTCTGCCCATGCAGGTTGAGGCCCAGGTAAGCGCAAATGACCGCCATGCCGCACGGGATGGAACGGTTCGGCATTTGGTGGGGCGCAACTCGCCCGGCTGGACGGGGCTGCTGGAAGAGGGGGAGGATGTCCGCTGGCAGGGCTGGTCGCGGCCGAAACTGCGCCCGTCCAAGGATTGGATGGTCAGCTGTCTGTTCGGCGGGATCCCCGTGCTGGTCGGGGCCGGGTTCTGTCTGGCGGGTGCCGGCTTCGATTCCTGGCTGGCCTGGATCATCGGCGGGCTGTTGGTGAGCCTCGGGCTCTGGCTGATCCTGTGGCTGACCATCTGGGAACATGTCGAGCAGCGCCGGGTGTTTTATAGCCTCAGCAACCGCCGTGCCTTCATTGGCCTTTCACCCTTGCTCGGCAAGCGTCGGCTGGTGTCATGGCCGATCACCCCGGCATCGGGTTTTCGTCTGATCAAGGGCGATCCGCCCTCGATCCGTTTCTATGAGGGGCGGTTGAAAAGCGGCCGGCTGCCTCGTCACCATGCGGCCTTCGAATCGATCGAAGATGCCGATGAAGTCTATAAACTGCTGCAAAGCCTCCAGGGGGACGCCTCATGATCCTGCATTTCACCAATGCCCGTCTGATCGACCCGGAAAAGCAGACCGTTGCCCCGGGGACGCTGACCGTTACCGATGGCATTATCACCGCACGGGACGAGGCGCCGCCCGAAGGGGCCGAGGTGATCGACTGCGGCGGGCGCTGCCTTGCGCCGGGGATCGTCGATTGGGGGGTCAAGGTCGGCGAGCCGGGCGAGAGGCACAAGGAATCCTATGCCAGCGCCGGGCGGGCTGCGGCGGCGGGGGGCGTGACCACCATGGTGGTGCGCCCCGATACGCTGCCTCCGGTGGATAGTCCCGAAGGCTTCGATTTCGTTGCCAAACGGGCTGGCGATTCGCGGGTACGGGTCCGGCAGATGGCGGCGCTGACCAAGGGCCGGCAGGGGCGCGAGATGGTCGAGATGGCCTTCTTGCAAGATGCCGGTGCCGTGGCCTTTACCGACGGGGTCCGGGTACTCGCCGATAACAAGCTGATGGGGCGCTGCATGAGCTATGCGCGCGGGCTGGGTGCGCTGATCATCGGCCACCCGCAGGATCCGGCCCTGTCAAAGGGGGCGGCGGCGAGCAAGGGCAAGTTTGCCTCGCTTTACGGCATCCCCGATGTCTCACCGCTGGCCGAGCTGATGGGGCTGGAGCGCGATCTGGCCTTGCTGCAGATGAGCGGGGCCCGCTATCACGCCGATCAGATCACCACGGCGGGCGCGCTGCCGGCGCTGCGCCGGGCCCGCAAGGCCGGGCTGGATGTCACGGCGGGGGTTTCGATCCACCATCTGACGCTGAACGAATTTGATGTCGGTAATTACCGGACCTTCTTCCGCTTCACCCCGCCGCTCCGGGCCGAGGATGACCGGCTGGCCATGGTGCAGGCGGTGGCCGATGGCGAGATCGACGTGATCGCTTCTTTCCACACCCCGCAGGACGAGGAAAGCAAGCGCCTGCCCTTTGCCGAGGCCGCGCCGGGCGCGGTCGGGCTGCAGACGCTGCTGCCGGCGGGGCTGCGGCTTTACCATCAGGGCGGGCTCAGCCTGCCGCAGCTCTGGCGAGCGATCTCGCTTAACCCGGCGCGGCGGCTGGGGCTGGACGCCGGCCGGCTGGCCAGCGGCGCGCCCGCCGATCTGGTACTGTTCGATGAAGGTGCGCCCTTCATCCTCGACCGTTTCGCGCTGGAATCGAAATCGAAAAACACGCCCTTTGACGGGGCACGCATGCAAGGCCGGGTGATCGGCACCTGGGTTGGCGGAGAAAGAGTTTACGGATGAGCATATTGATCTGGACCCTGCTGGGCTATTTGCTGGGCTCGGTGCCCTTCGGGCTGGTGATTACCCGGGCGCTCGGGCTTGGCGATCTGCGCCAGATCGGTTCGGGCAATATCGGCGCCACCAATGTGTTGCGCACCGGCCATAAGGGCGCGGCACTGGCGACGCTGCTGCTCGACAGCGGCAAGGGCGCGATCGCCGTGCTTCTGGCGCGCTATTTCGGGGGCGAGACTGCCGGGATCGTCGCCGGTGCCGCAGCCTTTCTGGGGCATTGCTTTCCGGTCTGGCTGGGCTTTCGGGGCGGTAAGGGGGTTGCGACCTTTCTGGGCACGCTGATCGCCATGTCCTGGCCGGTCGGGCTGATCGCCTGCGCCACCTGGCTGGTCACCGCGAAGGTCAGCCGGATCAGCTCGCTTTCGGCGCTGGTGGCGGCGGCGCTCTCGCCGCTGGTGGCGCTGGTTCTGGGCCAGCCCGGGGTTGCGCTGGCAGCGACCTTCATGGCGGCGCTGATCTTCTGGCGCCACAGCGCCAATATCGTGCGGCTCATGGACGGGACCGAGCCGAAGATCGGCGGCGAGGGCTGAGGCCGGGACCGGGACACAAGGCCAGGGCAGCCGAATCGGCGCTTTTCTGTTACCCTTCGCAGGCAACAGGGGGACATATGATGACACGGGAATTTCTGACACTGGCGCTTATCGCCCTGGGCGGTTCCGCTCTGGCCGGCGAGACGGTCGAATATCAGGCCGGAGAGCGCAGTTTCGAAGGCTATGTTGCCAAGGCAGAAGTGCCGCGCGGGTCGGTTCTGCTGATCCATGACTGGGACGGGCTGACCGAGTATGAGCGTCAGCGCGCCGATATGCTGGCCGAGCAGGGCTATGACGCCTTCGCCATCGACCTTTACGGCAAGGGCGTGCGCCCCGATACGGTCGAGGGCAACCGGGCCGAGACCGAAAAGCTCTATAGTGACCGTGAGACCATGCGGGCGCTGATGCTGGCCGGGCTTGAGGCCGCAGCGGGGCAGGGCGTCGCGGATCCGGTGGTGGCCGGCTATTGCTTCGGCGGTGCGGCGGCGCTGGAACTGGCCCGGCTTCAGCCGGAAGGCGTGAGCGGATATGCGAGCTTCCACGGCGGGCTGGCGACGCCGGACGGTCAGGATTACAGCGCGGCCAAGGCGCCGATGCGGATCTATCAGGGCGGGGCCGATACCAGTCCCGACATGGCCACCTTCGGTGCCTTCATCGCCGAAATCGAAGCCGCAGGCGTGCCCTACAAGGCCGAGGTCTATGCCGGCGCGCCCCATGCCTTCACCGTCTTCGGCTCGGACCGCTACCGCGAAGATGCCGACCGGCAGAGCTGGTCGGATTTTCTGGTCTTTCTGGGAGAGGTTAATCCCGGTCCGTGAAGCCCGGGTGCCCACAAGATATAATGATCAAGGCCCGGAAGTATTCGCATCCGGGCCTTGTCGCGTTTCTGTACAGCCCCTGCGTCCGATCATCAGGTCTCGCGGAAGGAGCGCACGAAATAATCGGTGAACGGCTTGAGCAGATAGGCCGCCGGGCTGCGCTCGCCGGTCTGAATATAGACCTCGACAGGCATGCCCGGCACCAGCACCAGATCGCCCAGCTTGTCGCGTTCTTCGGCAGGAATGCTGACCTCGGCGCGGTAATAGGAGGACTGGGTTGCCTCGTCGGTGACGGCATCGGCTGAAACCTGATCCAGGATCCCGTCGATTTCCGGCGTTGTGCGCGAGCTGAAGGCGGCAAAGCGCAGCTTGACTTCCTGGCCCGGCCGGAGCTCGTCGATATTGATCGGGGCGACACGGGCACTGATCACCAGCGGACGGTCCTGCGGCACCAGATAGAGGATCGGCTCGGCCGCGCGGATCACCGAGCGCGGCGTTGTCACCTGAAGCTGATGGACGATGCCGGCGACCGGGGCGCGGATATCGAGCCGCGACAGCTGCTCGATCAGCGAGCTGCGCCGCTCGGCCAGTTCCAGCTCGCGGTAGCTCAGATCGCGCAGCTCGGTTTCCGCTTCCTCGCGCCGCTTGGCGCGGGTCTGCAGAAGGGTGATGCTGAGCTCGGTCTGTTTGGTTGCGGCCTGGGCCTTGGCGGCCTGCATTTCGCCAATCCGACCGTCAATCGAGGCCGCTTCGCGCTCCAGCGCCAGCACGCGCGAGGATTGGGCCAAACCCTTTTTCAACAAGGAGCGCTGATCGGTCAGCTCTTGCGCGATCAGATCGCGCTGCGCTTCCAATGCGGTGATCTGAGCGGTAATGCCGTCGATCTGATTGCCGACCTGTTCGGACTGCTTGGCCAGCTGATCGACCGATTGCTGCAAGGTATTGCGCCGGGTGTGGAATAGGCTGGTCTGCCCCTCCATCAGCGCGTTCAGCTCATCATGCTCGGCGGACAGATTGACCAGAACCTTGGGAAATACGATGGTTTCGCGCTCATCCCGTTCGGCTTCCAGCCGGCCGCGGCGGGCGAGGATTTCGTAATACTGACCCTCGACAATGGCGAGCTCACTGCGCTGCATGGTACCATCGAGCTGGATCAGCGTATCGCCTGCCTCAACCTGCTGGCCTTCGCGGATCAGGATTTTCTCGACGACGCCGCCATCGGGATGCTGAACGACCTGCCGGTGCTGTTCGACCTCGACCTGGCCGGGGGCGACGACTGCGCCGGCAATGCTGGCACCAATCGCCCAGATGCCGAAACCGGCAACCAGCACGAACATGGCCAGACCGCCAAGTATCAGCGGCTTGCGGGCCGACCAGACCGCTGGCGGACGTGGCGGCGGTGCCCTGGGCGGGGCCGGCGGCGGCGGCAGGGTGGCGGGCAGGGGGCTGGGGCCGCTCATGTCATTCCTCCGGCACTGGTGGATTTCTTGATCGCCTGGGCGTTCTGGACAACGTTTTTCAGAACCTCGTCGCGCGGCCCGAAGCTGCGAACCATGCCCTGATCCATCATCAGCAGCAGGTCGCATTCGGCAATCGCCGCCGGGCGGTGCGCCATGATGATCACCGCACCGCCCTGGGCCTTGGTGCGGCGGATCGCCATGTTGAGCGCCTGCGAGCCCTCATTGTCGAGGTTCGAGTTCGGCTCATCGAGAACCAGCAGGACCGGCTCCGTATACAGGGCACGGGCCAGACCGATGCGCTGGATCTGCCCGCCGGACAGATGCCCGCCGGCCTGCGCAAGCGGGGTATCATAGCCCTGAGGCAGATTGAGGATCATCTTGTGGGCATCGGCCGCGGTCGCCGCCTTGACGATGGCCGCCGAATCGGGATCGCGGTCGAGCCGGGCGATGTTTTCGGCGACCGTGCCGTCAAACAGCGTCACCTGCTGAGGCAGATAACCTATCAGCCGTCCCAACTCGTCCGGGGGATACTGATCGAGCGTCGCACCCCCGATACGGATCGAGCCGCCGGCTACCGGCCAGGCCCCGATCAGGGCACGGGCCAGTGTCGATTTGCCCGCGCCCGACGCGCCGATCACGCCGAGTGCCTGGCCGGGGGCAAGCGCGAAGGTCACCCCGCGCAGGGTCGGCGCGCGCTGTCCTGGCGGAACCACCGAAAGCTGGCTGATGTTCAGCCGCGATTCGGGCCGGGGCAGGGCGGTGCGGCCCGGTGCCGGCGGGCGGCGGGTCAGCAGGGCACCAAGTCGGCGCCAGGCGTCCTGTGCGCGCTGGATCAGCGCCCATTGCCCGACGATCACCTCGATCGGCTGGAGTGCGCGGCCCATCAGAATGGAGGCCGCGATCATGGCACCGGCGCTGAGCTGCTGCTGAAGCACCAGCCAGGCGCCGGCGGCCAGCATGGCGCTTTGCAGGAACAGGCGGAAGGTCTTGGAAAACGTCGTGTAGAACTGGCTGGAATCGGTGCCGGCCAGACCGCTGCGCGCGGCGCTGTTGCGCGCAACATTCCAGCGATCAAAGGTCGCCTCGCGCATGCCGAGCGAGCCGATCAGCTCCCCCTCGTCGTGGAACATGTCCGACATCCGCTCCGCCGTCTGGCTGAGCACGGCGCTTTCCCGGCGGGCATTCTTGCCCGACATCTGGTTCAGTACCGCCATCATCACCAGGATCAGACCGCCAATCGTCGCCACCACGCCGAGCAGCGGGTGAAAGACATAAACCAGAATCAGGTAGAAGGGGGCGAAGGGCAAATCGAACACCGCCAGACTGACCGGCGAGGCAATCAGGTTGCGGATCGCTTCGAGATCGCGCATGCCGCCGCGCGCCACGGCGTCAGAGCCGGTGGCAATCCCGTCCTCAAGTGCGGCGGAAAAGACCCGGCGTTCCAGCTTCTGTTGAAAGCGCAGGGCGATCCGCTGCATGATTCGCCCGCGGGCCAGATCGACGCAGGCCATGATAATGAAAAGAAAGACGACCAGTATGAACAGTGCGGTCAGCGTCTCGACCGAGCGCGAGCCAAGCACGCGGTCATAAACCTGAAGCATGAACAGCGGCCCGGTCAGCATCAAGAGGTTGACGGCAACGGAGAAAATCGCCACCGCTGCGATCAATCCAAAGCTTCCCGTACGCGCAGCGCGCAGTTCGGCAAAACCTTTATCTTCGGCAGGATTGCGTGCCATCTGAATCCAATCACTTATTTCACCGGCCCGGCAGGGCCAGAATGGCGTTGTTATTGCCGCTTTGCCGAGCCGCTTGCAACCGATTGCGATGCTTGCCGGATTTCTCGTTGCATGGAATGAGCCTAAATGCCGCTTCTTAATGAAGACTTTAGATCACGCGCTATTTTTCGATAGGATTAAAAAAGGGGCGTGCTGCAATCAGCGCGCCCCTTTCGAGTATCGGATTCAATTATTCCGGGTTTGACAATCTTCCTGATTGGTTTCGATCAGTTGAGACCATCAATTCCTCGCAATGCATCGCCGAGCGGATCGCTGTCGGCGCTTTCGGGTGCATTGGTTACCCCGCGTGAGCCGCCGCTGGCTTCAGTCGAGCTGAAGTTCTGCTCGGGGCTGCGTGGAGGCCCGCCATCCTGCGCTGCGGGCTGGAGCGTTGCCGGTTGCGCCGCCGGGGGCACCTGACCGAGCGCCTGTGAAAGCGCATCGGCCAGCGGCTCGCCAGCCCCCTGTACCAGCGGCTGGCCGGGCGGGGCTCCGGTCGGAGCCTGCGTTTCCATATCGGACAATGCCGCGCTCAGGGCATCGGCAAGTGCATCGTCGCCGCGCACGGATGGTGCCACGCCATCGCCGATCCGTGCGCCTTCATCGCCGACGAAGCGGCCAAGCGGCTCATTGGGCAGACCCTCATGGATATCGCTCATCACCGCCTGCCAGATTTCGGCCGGCAGGCCGCCGCCGGTGACGCCCTTCAGCGGCGTGTTGTCGTCATAGCCCATCCAGACCCCGGTCACATATTGATCGGTGAAGCCGATGAACCAAGCGTCGCGATAGGACGAGGTGGTGCCGGTCTTGCCGGCGGCATCCCGCTCGCCCAGCTTGGCGCGCCCGCCGGTTCCGTTCTGAATGACCTGGCGCATCATGGTGATCAGCCCGGCGGCGGCCTGCTGGGAAATCACCCGCTGGCCCATCCCGCCGGTATTGGCGATCATCGGGCCGTCTTCGCCGCGAATGCGCAGCTCGACCACGCCGTAGGGGCGCACGGCCCGCCCGCCATTGCGGATCCCGGCATAGGCGCCGGTCATTTCCAGCAGGGTCGAATCGAAGACGCCCAGCCCCAGCGACGGCACGCTGGGCAGGTCGGTGCCGACGCCGAATTCCTCGGCGATGCGGATCACCGAATCGCGCCCGGCCTTTTCCTGAAGCCGGATGGTTGCGGTGTTCAGCGATTTCGACAAAGCCCGGGTCAGAGTAACATCGCCGGCATAGCTGCGGGTATAGTTCTGCGGCGACCAGTTGCGGATGGTCAGCGGTCCGTCATGGACGATACTGTCGGGCGTCATGCCCTGATCGAGCGCAGCTGCAAAAACGAAGGGCTTGAAGCTCGATCCGGTCTGGCGCTTGGCCTGGGTGGCGCGGTTGAACACGCCGGTCACCTGTCCGGCACGTCCGCCGATCATGGCGCGAACCGCGCCGTCTGCCGATAGCACCACCACCGCCGCTTCGGCTTTCGAGCCCTCGTTGACTTTTTCGTCAAAGACCTTTTTCAGCGCCTTTTCGGCGACCTTCTGGATCTCCTGGTCGAACGTGGTCAGGATGGTGACGTCTTCTGTGGTTTCGGTTGTCAGAAAGCCCGGCCCCGATTCCATCAGCCAATCGGCGAAATAGCCGCCGGCCCGCGCCTGTGCGGCCTGCGATAGCTTGGCGGGATTGGCCTTGGCCTGTTCATATTCAGCATCCGTGATCCGGTCCTGTTCGTGCATCAGTTGCAGCACGACGGCGGCGCGGTTCTGGGCGCGTTCGATATCCGAGGTCGGGGCGAAATAGCTCGGCGCTTTCAGCAGCCCGGCCAGCATCGCGGCCTCGGAAACCGACACTTCGCTGGCATGTTTGCCGAAATAGCGCTCGGACGCAGCCTCGAAGCCGCGGGCGCCGCCGCCCAGATAGGAACGGTTCATGTAGATATTGAGGATCTCATCCTTGGTATATTTCAGCTCCATTGCGAAGGAGAAGGGCACTTCCTTGATCTTGCGCCACAGGCTTGACTGACGGCACTCGGCCTCATAGGCGGCTTCGTCCTTCCAGCGGGTCGGATCGAAGCTTTCGCCAAGGCAGAGCAGCTTGGAGACCTGCTGAGTGATGGTCGAGCCGCCATTGCCTTCCAGCGGGCCGCGCCCTTCGGCCATATTGATCTTGATGGCGCTGGCGATCCCGCGCGGGTCGATGCCGACGTGGCGATAGAAGCGTTTGTCTTCGGTCGCGACCACCGCATCGCGCAGCGCCGGCGCGACCTGTTCGGGACTGACCGAGCCGAAGGTCTCGCCGCGCCAGGCAAAGACCTTGCCCTCGCGGTCGAGCATGGTCACGCCGCCGCGTGCCCGCCCGTCGAAAAGGGCGGAAGGTTCGGGCAGCTGCGAATAGAAATAGAAGGTCGAGAGGCCGAGGATCAGGACCACGGCCAGGATCGAGAACCAGACCGTGCGAAAGAGTGCCGTCCAGATCAGCGAAAAGAAACCGCTGACCCCTCGGGTGATCGCATTGCCCCGGCGCACCGGCGCACGGCGCCCGGATTTGCCGCGCGGCGTCTTGCCCGATGGCTTGGTCGGATTTGCATATCGCCGTTCGGCCACCACGGGGCGGCGCTTGCGGGGAGTTTCTGCCATACGTCGTCTGCCTGTTCCTGCGCAGCCGGTTTTCCGGCCAGTTCGGTTATTTGGGATCGAACATATACCAGGAAAAGGGGGAAGCGAAGTCAAATGACCTGTATGTGACTTGCTCAAAATTCAGGCAAATCCCCTCAAATCCGCCCAACATATGATCGCTTCATGTTTCTGCCTGTCTTCGGAGCTGCCGAAGGCTTGAGCACAATAGCTGCGACGCGCCTTCTGAGGGCAATTGCCGAACCGTGCCGTTCGGCGGAACTGAACGAAAAGGTGATGCCGCATGAGACAGATCTTCCCCCCCGCAATCATTCTTGCCCTGGCGGCCGGCGCCGTGCAGGCGCAGGAAGCTGTCGCGGCTGCGCCGGTTCCCGACAAGGGCGATACGACCTGGATGCTTCTGTCTGGCATTCTGGTGATGATGATGACCCTGCCGGGGCTGGCGCTGTTTTATGGCGGGCTGGTGCGCTCGAAGAATGTGCTCTCGGTGCTGATGCAGGTGCTGAGCACCTTTTGCGTGATGGCGCTGCTTTGGGTGATGTTCGGCTATTCGCTGGCCTTCACCGGGGCGGGCGATGCGGCATCGGCCGGGCTGCTGACCCCCTATATCGGCGGGCTTTCCAAGGCCTTCCTGGCCGGGGTGGACGCCAATTCCATCGCCGAGACCTTTTCGGCGGGGGTCTATATCCCCGAGCTGAGCTTCGTGATCTTCCAGCTTGCCTTCGCCTGCATCGCGCCGGCGCTGATCGTCGGCGCCACCGCCGAGCGGATGAAATTCCCCGCCATCCTCGCCTTCGTGGTGATCTGGTTCTTCCTGTCCTATCTGCCGATGGCCCATATGGTCTGGTGGTGGGGCGGTCCGAGCGCCTATGACGCGCCCTCGGGTCTTCTGTTCGGCCATGGCGCGCTCGATTTCGCCGGCGGCACGGTCATTCACATCAATGCGGGCATTGCCGGTCTGGTCGCTGCCTATGTCGCCGGTCCCCGCCTCGGCTACAAGCGCGAGCTGCTGGCTCCGCACAATCTGACCTTCACCCTGATCGGGGGCTGCCTGCTCTGGATCGGCTGGTTCGGCTTCAACGCCGGCTCCAACCTCGAATCGAACGGGGTCACCGCCATGGCGCTGCTGAACACGGTTGTTGCCCCGGCGGCTGCCGCGCTCGGCTGGACGCTGGGTGAATGGATCCTGCGCGGCCATCCCTCGCTTCTGGGTGCTGTCTCGGGCGTGGTTGCCGGTCTGGTCGGCATCACCCCGGCGGCAGGCTTTGTCGGGCCGATGGGGGCGATCGTCATCGGCTTTGTCTCGGGCATCGTCTGCCTCTGGGCGGTGATCTGGCTGAAGGCGCGCCTGAACATTGACGACAGCCTCGATGTCTTCGGCATCCATGGCATCGGCGGGATCGTCGGCGCGATCCTGACCGGGATCTTCGCGGCACCGTCGCTGGGGGGCTCGGGCGTCTTCGACTATGCCACCGGCGAGGTCGGCGCCTTCTCGATGGGCAGCCAGGTCTATGCCCAGACCCTCGGCGTGGTGATCTGCATCGCCTGGTCGGCCGTCGTTTCCTTCGCGGCGATCTACCTGGTCAAGGCGGTAATCGGCCTTCGGGTCGATCAGAGCGACGAACGTCAGGGCCTCGATGTCACGACCCATGGCGAGAACGCCTATAACTGAGGCCGCACAGGTCCGCTCACCAAAGCAAAGGCCCGGCGAAAGCCGGGCCTTTATCATGCCGGGACGGGGAAGAGATCAGGCGATGCGGGCCACGACGAAATCGGCCAGCTCGCTCAGCGTATCGCGGATCGGATGATCGGGCAGGGGCGCCAGCGCCGCGCGCGCCTTCGCTGCCCAGCCAAGCGCATCGTCCCGGGCCGCTTCCAGCCCGCTGCGGCGGGTCAGGATCGCCAATGCCGTTTCCAGATCGCCCTCGCGCTGATCGCCCTTTTCGATGGTACGGGTCCAGAAGGCGCGCTCCTGTTCGTCGGCTGCGGCCACGGCCTTGATCACCGGCAGGGTCAGTTTGCGCTCGCGGAAATCGTCGCCGGTATTCTTGCCGATCACCGCGCTGGTGCCGCCGTAATCGAGAAGATCGTCGGTGATCTGGAAGGCGATGCCAAGCGCGTCGCCGTAATCGAAAAGCGCGCGGACCTGATCTTCGGGTGCCGAGGCAATGACGCCGCCGACCTCGGTTGCGGCAGAAAACAGCGCAGCGGTCTTGCCGCGGATGACCTGAAGATAAATATCCTCATCGGTGGCCAGATCCTGAGCCGCAGTCAGCTGCAATACCTCGCCTTCTGAAATCGTCGCCGAGGCATTCGACAGAATTTCCAGCACCCGCATGACGCCGGTATCGGTCATAAGCTGGAAGGCGCGGGCCAGCAGGTAATCGCCGACCAGCACCGAGGACTTGTTGTCCCACAAAAGATTGGCCGTCGGCCGGCCCCGGCGCTGCTGGCTTTCATCGACGACATCGTCATGCAGCAGCGTCGCGGTGTGAATGAATTCGACCGTCGCCGCCAGATGGATGTGATAGGGACCCTCATAGCCGCACAGCTTTGCCGCGGCCAAAGTCAGCAGCGGGCGCAGCCGCTTGCCGCCGGCCTCGACCAGATGGGCGGTAATTTCGGGAATGCGCGGGGCATGGCGCGAGGCCATCCGATCGCGGATCAGAAGATTGACGGCACCCATCTCTAGGGCGAGATCGCCCATCAGCCAGTCCATCGGGTTTTGTGTGCCTGCTGCGTCCATGGAGTTTCCCTTTCGTGCCCTTGCCATTGCCATGCGATGGACAGGGGCGCAACCGCCAGCTAGCCTTCGATGCATGAAAGAACTTCTGCGAACCACGAATGCGCTGCTTTTGACACGGGCTCAGGATGTTCTGCGCTCGGAGGGGATCGAAACCTATGCCTTTGACCAATACATGAGCGTTCTGGAAGGTTCACTGGGCATATTGCCGCGCCGCCTGATGGTGGCGGATCGCGATCATTTCATGGCAAGCGCCATTCTGCGCGACAACGAGCTGCATGACTGAAACGCGGATTGATGACTTTCTGGGCGGGCGGCTGAAGATCAGGCAGCCCGTGCCGGGCTATCGCGCCGGGGCGGATGCGGTGATGCTGGCGGCGGCCTGCCCGGCGCGTCCCGGGCACAAGGTGCTGGAACTGGGCTGCGGGGTCGGGGTTGCCTCGCTCTGCCTTGCGGCGCGGGTGCCCGATCTGGCGCTGAGCGGGGTCGAGCGCGATCCCGGCTATGCGGCGCTGGCGCGCGCCAATGCTGCGCGCAACCAGATCGCCATGGATGTGATCGAGGCCGATCTGGCGGTGCTGCCTGCCGCATTGCGCGGGCTCAGTTTCGATCATGTCATGATGAACCCGCCCTTCTTTGCCGCCGGCACGCGCGCCCCGGCCGGCAGCCGCGCCGATGCGCGCCATGAGGAGACCCCGCTTGCCTTCTGGCTCGATACCGGGCTGCGCCGGCTCAAGCCGGGCGGGCAGCTGACGGTGATCCATCTGGCCGCGCGGCTCGACGGGCTGCTGGCCGGGCTTGCGGGCCGGGCCGGCGATATTGCCATCCTGCCGATCAGCGCCCGGGCCGGGCGCGATGCGGGGCGGGTGATCCTGTCGGCGCGCAAGGGTTCGCGTGCCCCCTTGCGGCTACTGGCGCCCTTCATCATGCACAATGCCCCCCGGCATGAAAAAGATCGCGAGGATTTTACCGAAGCCGCCCAGTCTGTGCTGCGCTTTTGTGAAGCACTTGAGCTTGGGGCCGGCGATTAGTCGTGACAGGCGCGAATTTCTGTGCTGCAATCGACTTATTCGACATGAATACAGGAGGACGATGATGTCGGTCGATTCCCACCTCGAAAAACTCCGCGAGAAACATGAACATCTTTCCAAGGCTGTTGAGCAGGCGCAGCGTGCGCCCGGCAGTTCCGATTTTGAAATCACCGAAATGAAACGGGAAAAAATGCGCCTCAAAGAAGAGATCGCGCGCCTCGACCACTGATCGACATATCCATGAAGCAAGGGCTCGTGCATCCGCGCGGGCCCATGTCATTTTACCAGTCGGAACAAAGATCGCGCCCTTCGGTCATCGGGTCCATCTGCGCGACCTCGCTGTCCAGCCAGTCCAGAAAGCTGCGGATATGCGGGCGGGTTTCGGTGCCGCTCAGGCACAGGACCCGGAAGGCGGCCGGCGTGCTGAGCGACAGGGGGAAGGGGGCGATCAGCCGGCCTGCGGCGAGGCTGTCATGGGCAATCGACCAGCGGCCCAGAATGATCCCGGCACCGCTCAGCGCCGCATCGAGCGCGTGGTCGGTCTGCGAAAAGACCGGCCCACCGGTGGGCGGTGTGCCCAGCCCGGCTGCCCGGAACCAGCCCGTCCAGTTCGGCGGCGGCTTCATGAAATCGAGATCGCTCATATGCAGTAGCGGGGCCGCGCGCAGGCTTTCCGGGGCTGCAAAGCGCTCTGCGAGCTCTGGCGACATCATCGGCGCATACCAGTCCTGCGGCATCAGCTGATGGCAAAACCGGCCCGCCGCCCGACCGGGCATGCCGTAGCGGATGGCGATGTCGATGCCGTCGCGTTCCAGATCCATCAGGCGCAGGCTGGCGACCAGCCGCAGCTCGATCTCGGGATGGGCCCGGGCAAAGCCGAAGAGCCGGGGCGAGAACCATTTCGAAGTAAAGGCCGGCCCGGCGGTGACGGTCAGGCCGGTCGCGTTCAGGCTGCGCTGTGCCTCGCGCCAGGCGGTGCGGATCTGTTCGAACCCCGATTGCGTGCCGGGCAGCAACGCCTGCCCAAGCGGGGTCAGCGACAGGCTGCGGGGCACGCGCAGAAAGACCGGCTGGCCAAGATGATCCTCGAGCTGCTTGATCTGAAAGGACAGTGCGGCGGGGGTCACAAGCAATTCATCCGCAGCGCGGCTGAAGGAAAGGTGCCGGGCGGCGGCTTCGAAAGCGCGAAGGGCGGTCAGGGGCGGTTGGCTCATGAGATCAAGAATTTCTTGAATAGGGTGGCAAGATAATTCGTTTGTTTGGGTAATATGGCAGGGCATATCCTGAATATGCAAGAAATTCTTAAGATTGCAGTGCTCAGATGATCCAGATCCCTACCAATGTGCGCCAGCAGGAAGCCTTGGATGAGGCGCACCGCCTGCGCCGCGCTGCCTATAGCCGGTTGTTCACCGGGCTCATGAAAATGGCCGGCCCCCGCAAGGGGACCGGCCGGAGTTTCCGTCCTGTAAAGATATCAGGAGAAATACTGCGCCCCGTTGGCCGAGATGGTTGAGCCCGAGATGAACCCGGCATCGTCCGAAGCCAGGAAGACCACGCAGCGGGCAATTTCCTCCGGCTCGCCAAGCCGGCCGACCGGGATCTGCGGAATGATCCGCTCGGCCAGGACCTTTTCGTCGATGGCACGAACCATTTCGGTGCCGATATAGCCCGGCGCGATGGCGTTGACGGTGATCCCGGCCCGGGCGCCTTCCTGTGCCAGTGCACGGGTAAAGCCGATATCGCCAGCCTTCGCCGCCGAATAGTTGGCCTGACCGGCCTGACCCTTCTGACCGTTGATCGAGCTGATATTGACGATCCGCCCGAATTTGCGGTCGCGCATCCCGGTCCAGACACCGTGGGTCATGTTAAACAGACCCGTCAGGTTGGTGTCGATGACCTCTTTCCATTGCTGCGGGGTCATCTTGTGGAACATGGCGTCGCGGGTGATGCCGGCATTGTTGACCAGGATCGCGACCGGGCCGAGATCTTCCTCGACCTGCTTGATGCCGGCGGCGCAGGCATCGTAATCGGCGACCGACCATTTATAGGTCTTGATGCCGGTCTGTTCGGTGAAGGCCTTGGCGGCCTCGTCATTGCCGGCATAGTTGGCGGCAACCGTATAGCCTGCGTCTTTCAGCGCGATGGAAATGGCGGCGCCGATCCCGCGCGATCCTCCGGTAACGATGGCAACTTTAGACATGTCTCCCCTCCTCGAATGTCTCGTTGAAAAAACTGTTTTGTAGCAAGGCGTAATGCGGCGCGCAAAGCGATTGCGCGCCGCCGTTCCTCAGCGTTCGACGCAGAGCGCGACGCCCATGCCGCCGCCGATGCACAGCGTGGCCAGGCCCTTTTTCGCATCGCGGCGCGCCATTTCGAACAGCAGCGTGTTCAGGATCCGCGCGCCCGAAGCGCCGATCGGGTGGCCGATGGCAATCGCGCCGCCATTGACGTTCACGATGGATGGATCCCAGCCCATATCCTTGTTGACCGCGCAGGCCTGCGCGGCAAAGGCTTCGTTTGCCTCGACCAGATCGAGATCGCCGACCTTCCAGCCGGCCTTTTCCAGCGCCTTGCGGCTGGCCGGGATCGGGCCGGTGCCCATGATCGCCGGGTCGAGACCGGCAGTGGCATAAGATGCGATCCGGGCCAGCGGGGTCAGGCCGCGGCGCGCGGCCTCATCTTCGGTCATCACCATGACGGCGGCGGCGCCATCGTTGAGACCCGAGGCGTTGCCGGCGGTCACGGTGCCGTCCTTGGTGAAGGCCGGGTGCAGCTTCTGCATCGCCTCGATACTGGCGCCGTGGCGGATATACTCATCCGAATCGACCACGATATCGCCCTTGCGGGTCTTGACGGTGAAGGCGACGATTTCGTCGTTGAACTTGCCGGCCTTCTGCGCGGCTTCCGCCTTGTTCTGGCTGGCCACGGCGAATTCGTCCTGAACATCGCGGCTGATGCCCCATTGCTCGGCGACGTTTTCGGCGGTCTGGCCCATGTGGTAATTGTTGAACGCGTCCCAAAGACCGTCCTTGATCATGGTGTCCATCATCTTCATGTCGCCCATCTTCTGGCCGCTGCGCAGATAGGCGGCGTGGTTCGACAGCGACATCGATTCCTGACCGCCGGCCAGCACCACCTGCGCATCGCCCAGAATGACCTGCTGGGCCGCCAGCGCCACCGCCCGCAGCCCCGAGCCGCAGACCTGATTGAGCAGCCAGGCCGGTGCTTCCTTGGGCAGACCGGCCAGGATATGCGCCTGACGGCCGGGGTTCTGGCCCTGGGCGGCGGTCAGCACCTGGCCGAGAATGGTTTCGCTGACTTCAGCCGGATCGATTCCCGCGCGGCGGACGGTTTCGGCAAGAACTGCGGCGCCCAGCTCGTGAGCCGGGATATTGGCGAAAGCGCCGAGGAAGCTGCCGACGGGTGTGCGCGCAGCGGAGACGATTACAGCTTTGGTCATAGCATGGTCCTTTTCGGGATAAACGGGCGTTTGAGAAAGTGGTGGTTCTGACAACCATGCCAAACTCCGACGCGTCGTCAAGCAGATGCCGCAACGGCAGGGGCAGATACTTCATCTGTCTCAGCAGGTTGTGAGGCCCGTCCGAAGGTGTTGGTAAGCGGGGCCGGCCCAATGATTGACAGGGGACCGGCCCCGAATCATGACTCTGTGATCCAGGCTCAGCGTGCCGAAGCTCTGGGGGTTTTCCACGGCGGCGTGATCGTCGGTGCGCCGAAGTAATAGCCCTGCAGGCAGTCGATCCCCATGTCGATGAGATAGGCCGCGTCATCTGCGGTCTCGACCGATTCGGCGACGGTGAACATGTCGAAATGGTGGGCAATCGCCTGAAGCGCGCCAGTCAGTACCTGATTGTCGGGTTCATCGGCGATCTTGCGGATGAACTGGCCGTCGATCTTGATCATGTCGAAGCTGAATTCGCGTAGATAGTCGGCTTTGAACAACGCCTTCAGGCCGGCTGAGCACCTTGATTTCGGGTTTTCGACAAGGTCAGGTGCGCGATCAGCCAACCGAGGACTGCAGCCAAGGCAGCCAAGATCGCCCTGA
>JBKEBH010000315.1:0-2915 GCA_047973065.1 Paracoccus sp. (in: a-proteobacteria)
ATAGGCGTTCTGCTGGGGCTTGCCGAGCTGGATGTAGGTCAGGGCGATACCCTGCCTCTCGGCCCAGTTCATCAGCGTGGAGCTGACATATTCGGGGCCGTTGTCGACCCTGATCGCCAAGGGCTTGCCGCGCCATTCGAGGATCCGGTTCAGGGATCGGACAACCCGCTCGGCAGGCAGCGAGAAGTCGACCTCGATTGAGAGCGGCGGTGAGAAAGTCGTCCACGGTAGCGGCGGGATAAGCCTGCTGCGGGCGGCGTAAAAGTCGTCCACCTTTGCCCTTCTTTATTTGACGGAGGGAGGGCGGGAGGATCTTCACCGTGGATTTGTATCGCAAGGTTCGTCTGGCCTGTGCCGAGGGCATGAGCCAGCGTGAAGCGGCCCGGCATTTCGGGATATCTCGTGACAGCGTTCGGAAGATTTTGGCGTTTTCGATCCCACCCGGCTATCGGCGGTCAGCACCGATCCGGCGGCCCAAACTGGATGGGTTCACCAGGATCATCGCCCAATGGCTGTCGGAGGATCGGGAGCGACCGCGTAAGCAGCGGCATACGGCCAAGCGGATCTTCGAACGGCTGCGCGACGAGCATGGGTTTGAGGGCGGCTACACCATCATCAAGGACTACGTGAGGGAGCATGGTCGGCGGCATCGCGAGATGTTCGTACCGCTCGATCATGCACCGGGCCATGCCCAGGCTGACTTCGGCGAAGCTATCGTGGTGATCGGTGGCGTCGAGCAGAAGGCCCACTTCTTCGCGCTGGGTCTGCCGCAGAGCGATGCCTGCTACGTCCGGGCCTATCCGGCGGCGACGGCGGAAGCCTGGATGGATGGTCACGTCCACGCCTTCGCGTTCTTCGGTGCCGTGCCGCTGTCGATCCTCTATGACAATGACCGCTGTCTGGTGGCGAAGATCGAACCGGACGGGACACGCAGACGCGCGAAGCTATTCAGCCAGATGCTGTCCCATTACGTGATCCGGGATCGCTACGGGCGCCCCGGCAAGGGCAATGACAAAGGATCGGTCGAGGGCCTGGTCGGATACTCCCGGCGCAACTTCATGGTGCCGATCCCGAACTTCCCGACGTGGGATGCTTTCAACGACTGGCTCGAAGAGCAGTGCCGGAAACGCCAGAATGACAGGCTGCGCGGGCACAGCGAGGCGATTGGCGAACGTCTCCAGCGCGATCTGGAGGCGATGGCACCTCTGCCCGCTACGCCCTTCGAGGCCTGTGACCAGACATCGGGTCGGGTCAGTTCGCTCGCGCTGGTGCGTTACAAGACCAACGACTATTCGGTGCCGGTTGACTTCGGGCACCGGGATGTCTGGATCCGCGCCTATGTCGACCGGCTGGTGATCGGATGTGGCGGCGAGGTCATTGCGCGGCATGTTCGCAGCTACGACCGCGAAGACATGATCTTCGATCCGATCCATTACCTCCCATTATTGGAGAAGAAGATCGGTGCCTTCGAGCAGGCGGCACCGCTGGCCGGATGGAAGCTTCCCAAGGCGTTCGCCACCCTCCAGAATCTGATGGAGGCACGCATGCTCAAAGCTGGACGGCGCGAGTACGTTCAGGTTCTGCGATTGCTCGAAAGCTTCGAGATGGAGGAGGTCCATGCCGCAGTCCGGACAGCCCTCCAGATGGGGACAATCAGTTTTGATGCGGTGAAGCACCTGGTGCTGTGTCAGATCGAACGGCGGCCACCGAGGCTCGATCTGGATGTCTATCCGTATCTGCCACGGGCCACGGTGCAGACGACGTCTGCGGCCAGCTACATGTGCCTGACAACCGGTGGCGCGACATGACGAACGCGCCGCAGGTCCTGCTGAACCACCAGCTCAAGAAGCTGAAGCTGCCGACCCTCCTGCGGGAATACGACAAGCAGGCCCGCATCTGCGCCGCCGAAGGGCGCGATCACGTCCAGTTCCTTGCCCGCCTTGTCGAACTGGAACTCATCGACCGGGAACGGCGGATGATCGAACGCCGGATCAGGGCGGCGAAATTCCCAGCGACCAAGAGCCTGGACAGCTTCGACTTCACCGCGATCCCGAGCCTCAACAAGATGCAGGTCCTGGAACTCGCCCGCTGCGAATGGATCGACCGCTGCGAGAATGTCATCGCCCTGGGGCCCAGCGGCACCGGCAAGACCCATATGGCCCTCGGCCTCGGCCTGGCCGCTTGCCAGAAGGGGATGGCCGTTCGGTTTACATCCGCCGCCGCCATCGTTCACGAGCTGATGGAAGCGCGAGACGAGCGCCAGCTCCTGCGGCTTCAGAAGCAACTGGTGAAACAGAAACTGCTGATCATCGACGAACTCGGCTTCGGGCCCCTCAGCAAGACCGGGGCCGAATTGCTGTTCGAACTGATCTCCCAGCGATACGAGAGCGGCTCCATCCTGATAACCTCAAACCTGCCGGTCGACGAATGGACCGAAACCTTCGGAACAGAGCGCCTGACAGGAGCCTTGCTCGACCGGTTGACACACCATGTCAGCATTCTGGAGATGAATGGCGACAGCTATCGCCTCGCCCAGAGTAAGGCACGCCAGAACTCCTGAACCAAGACCGGTTCTGGTCCTTGCGGACCAAGGCGCCTTGGCAACCGCCAGCTATATGGGGAGCGCGGTTGCCAAGGCGCCGGTCACACCCAGACTGGCAGACTTTTACTCCGCCCCGTGGCCGGATTTTGCGCCGCCGTTGCCACTGAGGCCGCGCAAATTCGATGATCAAATTTGTGTCCGTCAGCTATATCCGCATCGACAATGGCCTCGGACAGCCCGATGCTCAGCAGCATCCCCGCCAGGAGCGCGCCGATGACGTTGATCCGCCCCTTCGCGTGCCAGTCATGGGTGCCAGTCATGGGGGCCTGTGCAGCGCTGGCCGCGCGGCGCATAGCCGTGGGTGCGCGGCATG
>JBKEBH010000324.1:0-7229 GCA_047973065.1 Paracoccus sp. (in: a-proteobacteria)
GACGCTGCACCGTCTGGGTATTCAGGCGTTTGAACCGATCCTGATCGAGGGCAAGGCCATCCAGCTGCACCCGCTGGTCTGCTCGGCCTTCAACGCCGATTTCGACGGCGACCAGATGGCCGTGCACGTCCCGCTGTCGCTGGAAGCGCAGCTGGAAGCGCGTGTGCTGATGATGTCTACGAACAACGTGCTCTCGCCCGCAAACGGCGCGCCGATCATCGTTCCGTCGCAGGACATGATCCTTGGTCTTTACTATACGACCATGCAGCGCGAGGGCATGAAGGGCGAAGGCATGCTCTTCACCAGCGTCGATGAGGTCGAACACGCCCTTGCCGCCGGCGAGGTGCATCTGCATGCCAAGATCAAGGCCCGCCTCAAGCAGATCGACGAGGATGGCAATGAGGTCATGCAGCGTTTCGACACCACGCCCGGCCGTCTGCGGCTTGGCGCGCTGCTGCCGCTGAACGCGAAAGCGCCTTTCGAGCTGGTCAACCGCCTGCTGCGCAAGAAGGACGTTCAGCACGTCATCGACACCGTCTATCGCTACTGCGGTCAGAAAGAGGCCGTGATCTTCTCGGACAAGATCATGGGTCTGGGCTTCCGCGAGGCGTTCCGCGCCGGGATTTCCTTCGGCAAGAACGACATGGTCATCCCCGACAACAAGTGGAGCATTGTCGGTGAGGTCCAGGACCAGGTGAAGGAGTTCGAACAGCAATATCTGGACGGTCTCATCACCCAGGGCGAAAAGTACAACAAGGTTGTCGATGCCTGGTCGAAATGTAACGACCGCGTCACCGACGCCATGATGGCCACCATCTCGAAGGTGCATACCGACGAGAACGGCGCCGAGAAGGAACCGAACTCGGTCTATATGATGGCCCATTCCGGCGCCCGGGGCTCGGTCACGCAGATGAAGCAGCTTGGCGGGATGCGCGGACTGATGGCCAAGCCGTCGGGCGAGATCATCGAAACGCCGATCATCTCGAACTTCAAGGAAGGTCTGACCGTTCTTGAATACTTCAATTCGACCCACGGCGCCCGGAAGGGTCTGTCCGATACCGCCCTGAAGACCGCGAACTCGGGTTACCTGACCCGCCGTCTGGTCGATGTGGCGCAGGACTGCATCGTGCGCGAATACGACTGCGGCACCGAGCGCGCGATCACTGCTTCGGCGGCGGTCAATGACGGCGAGATCATCTCGCCGCTGAGCGAGCGCATTCTGGGCCGGACTGCGGCTGATGATGTGCTGGTTCCGGGCACCGATGAAGTCCTGGTCCGTCAGGGAGAGCTGATCGACGAGCGCAAGGCCGATGCCGTTGAATCGGCGGGCGTGCAGAATGTGCGGATCCGTTCGGCGCTGACCTGCGAAAGCGAAGACGGTGTCTGCGCGATGTGCTATGGCCGCGATCTGGCGCGCGGCACGCTGGTCAATATCGGTGAAGCGGTCGGCATTATCGCCGCTCAGTCCATCGGTGAACCCGGCACCCAGCTGACGATGCGGACCTTCCACATCGGCGGCGTTGCCCAGGGTGGTCAGCAGTCGTTCACGGCTGCGAACCAGGAAGGCACCGTGTCCTTCGAGAACCCGGCGATCATCACCAATGATGCGGGCGAGCAGATCGTCATGTCCCGCAACATGGTTCTGAACCTGGTGAACAAGCAGGGCGAGCCGGTGGCGACGCACAAGCTGTTCTACGGCTCGAAGCTGATGGTGAGGGAAGGCGATGAGGTCGGGCGCGGCCAGAAGCTGTTCGAATGGGATCCCTATACCCTGCCGATCATCGCCGAAAAGCCGGGTGTGGCAAAGTTCGTCGATCTGGTCTCGGGCCTTTCGGTCCGTGACGATACCGACGATGCGACCGGCATGACCCAGAAGATCGTGACCGACTGGCGTTCGACCCCGAAGGGCGGCGATCTCAAGCCGGAAATCATCGTCGTCGATCAGGATGGCGAACCGGTTCGTAACGATGCCGGCAACCCGGTCACCTATCCAATGTCGGTGGACGCCATTCTGTCCATCGAAGACGGGCAGGAGATCAAGGCCGGTGACGTGATGGCGCGTATCCCGCGCGAAGGTGCCAAGACCAAGGACATTACCGGGGGTCTTCCCCGCGTGGCGGAACTGTTCGAAGCCCGTCGCCCCAAGGATCACGCGATCATCGCCGAAATCGACGGCTATGTGCGCTTTGGCAAGGACTACAAGAACAAGCGCCGCATCAGCATCGAGCCCTCGCAGGAAGGTATGGATCCGGTCGAGTACATGGTGCCGAAGGGCAAGCACATCCCGGTGCAGGAAGGCGACTTCGTGCAGAAGGGTGAGTACATCATGGACGACAACCCGGCGCCGCATGACATTCTGCGCATCATGGGGATCGAGGCTCTGGCCGACTACCTCATCGACGAGGTGCAGGACGTCTATCGACTGCAGGGCGTGAAGATCAACGACAAGCATATCGAGGTGATCGTTCGCCAGATGCTGCAGAAGATCGAGATCCTCGACAGCGGCGATACCACGCTGCTGAAGGGCGAGCATGTCGAGCGCGACGAGTTCGAGGAAGAAAACGCCAAGACAATCGCCAAGGGCGGCAAGCCTGCTGCGGGCGAGCCGGTTCTCTTGGGCATCACCAAGGCAAGCTTGCAGACTCGCAGCTTCATCTCGGCGGCATCCTTCCAGGAAACCACCCGCGTGCTGACCGAAGCGTCGGTACAGGGCAAGCGCGACAAGCTGGTCGGCCTGAAGGAAAACGTCATCGTCGGCCGTCTGATCCCGGCCGGCACCGGCGGGGCGACCATGCGTCTGAAGAAGATCGCGGGCGACCGCGATGCCGAGGTGATCGAAGCCCGCCGGGCCGAAGCCGAGGCCGTCGCTGTGGCTCTGGAAGCTCCGGCCGATGTGGCCGAGACTGTCGATACGGTGTTCGATGAGGCGCCGAGCGCCGAATAAGGTTGCTCTCGCGCAGATCAAGGGAAAAGGCCGGGCAGGGATGCCCGGCCTTTTCCATGGCCGCCGGTTTCACGCCGATCAGGGGCAAATGGCGCGCCGTAATGTTCTGGTAATGATATTGAACGGAACGTGAAGCTTCGGCCGGCTGCGAGGCGCGATCCGGCCTTGACTGCTGAGGGGCCCGGGATCAAGGCTTCGGCGCGGGCGTCAAGGAGCAGCATATGCAAAAGGCAGTCAATCAACGGATGCGGATCAACATCCTGCGCGGGTCCTTTCTTCTTCTGATCCCGATCATTCTGCTGGTCCCGCCGGGGATGGGCAATGCCGGGTCCGGGCATGAGATGATCGAGACCATTGGCGCGCTCATGCTGTTCGCCGGGGTTCTGGGGCGCTTCTGGTCGATCCTCTATGTCGGGGGTGTCAAGAATGCTGAACTGATGACGGATGGTCCGTTCTCGATGACCCGCAATCCGCTCTATTTCTTCTCGAGTATTGCTGCGACCGGGATTGGCCTGATGCTGGGGGCGGTCAGCTTTGCCCTGTTGCTGGGCGGGGTGGTCGGGCTGATCCTGTGGATCACTGCGAAACGCGAATCTGCCTTCCTGCGGCAGGAATTCGGCCCGGCCTATGATGACTATGCGGCACGCGTTCCCTTCTTCGTTCCTGATCTGCGGCTTTTCTCGGCCCGGCCCGAGCTGACCGTGCGCACCGCACCCTTGCGGCGCAATCTGGCGGATGCGCTGGTTTTCCTGAGCTTTGTTCCGATGGTCGAACTGATTGATGCATTCAAGATCTGGATCGGGTATCAGGGGTTCCATCTGTGGTGACATGTCGCCCCGCCATGATGACCTGATCTGGCGCGATCATGCGCCTATGCCGATTGCGGCATTGAAACGGGGCGCGGCGATCCCTAGATCTGGGGCTCGCAGGGGGCTTGTGTCGCCTTTATGGGACATGCGCCCTCGGGCATGAAAGGAACAACATGACCGAACTTATTCATTCGCATCCCGTGCTGCCGCTGCGCGATATCGTAGCGTTCCCGCATATGGTCGTGCCGCTTTTTGTGGGCCGCGACAAATCCGTGCGGGCGCTCGAAGCGGTCATGGCCGAGGATCGTCCGATCCTGCTGGCGACCCAGAAGGATGCCGCCGTCGATGAGCCGACGGCTGACGGCATTTATCGCATTGGCGTGTTGGCCAATGTGCTGCAACTGCTCAAGCTGCCTGATGGCACCGTCAAGGTGCTGGTCGAAGGTCAGCGCCGGGTCGAGATTACCAAATTTCTCGACAATGAAGATTATTTTGAAGCCGAAGCCACGCCGCTGATCGAGGAGCCGGGCGATGCCGACACGGTGACCGCGCTTACCCATGCGGTGGCCGAGGAATTCGAGAAATACGTCAAGATCCGCAAGAACATCCCCGATGAGGTGGTGTCGAGCGTTGCCGAGACCTCGGATGCCGACCGGCTGGCCGATCTGGTTGCCGGCCATCTGGGCATTGAGATTGCCAAGAAGCAGGAACTGCTGGAAACGCTGGTCACCGCCGAGCGTCTGGAAAAGATCTATGGCCTGATGCAGGGCGAAATGTCCGTCCTGCAGGTCGAGAAGAAGATCAAGTCCCGCGTCAAGACCCAGATGGAAAAGACGCAGCGCGAATACTATCTGAATGAGCAGATGAAGGCCATTCAGAAGGAGCTGGGCGACAACGAGGACGGCGGCGACGAGCTGGCCGAGCTGGAACAGAAGATCGCCGAGACCAAGTTCAGCAAGGAGGCCCGCGAAAAGGCCGCTTCCGAGCTGAAGAAGCTGAAATCCATGTCGCCGATGTCGGCCGAAGCCACGGTCAGCCGCAACTATCTCGACTGGCTGCTGTCGCTGCCATGGGGCGTGAAGTCGCGTACCCGCAAGGATCTGGGCAAGGCTGAGGAAGTGCTCGATGCCGATCACTACGGGCTGGAAAAGGTCAAGGAACGTATTGTCGAATATCTGGCGGTGCAGAACCGTTCGGCCAAGCTGAAGGGTCCGATCCTCTGCCTCGTTGGCCCGCCCGGTGTCGGCAAGACCTCGCTCGGCCGCAGCGTCGCCAAGGCGACGGGGCGTGAATTCATCCGCATTTCGCTTGGCGGCGTGCGCGACGAATCCGAGATCCGCGGTCACCGTCGGACCTATATCGGCTCCATGCCCGGCAAGATCATTCAGGCGCTGAAAAAGGCCAAGACCACCAATCCGCTCATCCTGCTCGATGAAATCGACAAGATGGGGCAGGATTTCCGCGGCGATCCGGCTTCGGCGATGCTTGAGGTGCTCGATCCCGAACAGAACTCGACCTTCGTGGACCACTATCTGGAAGTGGAATATGACCTGTCGAACGTCATGTTCGTGACCACTGCCAACAGCTACAACATGCCGGGTCCGCTTCTGGATCGGATGGAGATCATCCCGCTGGCCGGCTATACCGAGGATGAAAAGCGCGAGATCGCGCGCCGTCACCTGCTGCCCAAGCAGATCAAGGCGAACGGGCTGAGGAAGGGCGAGTTCAGCGTCGATGACGACGCGCTGAACCACGTCATCCGCTATTACACCCGTGAAGCCGGGGTCCGCTCGCTGGAACGCGAGATCGCGAAACTGTCGCGCAAGGCGGTGACCGAGATCCTGAAGGGCAAGACCAAATCGGTCGAAGTCGGCCCGGAAAAGCTCGAGGACTATCTTGGCGTGCGGCGTCACCGCTATGGTCTGGCCGAACAAGAAGATCAGGTCGGCGTGGTCACCGGGCTTGCCTGGACCCAGGTCGGCGGCGATCTGTTGCAGATCGAAGCGCTGAAACTGCCGGGCAAGGGCCGGATGAAGACCACCGGGAAGCTGGGCGATGTGATGAAGGAATCCATCGACGCGGCGTCGAGCTTCGTGCGCTCGATCTCGCCGGAGCTGGGCATCAAGCCGCCGGAATTCGAGAAGCGTGACATCCACGTTCACGTTCCCGAAGGCGCAACGCCCAAGGACGGCCCTTCGGCGGGTCTGGCCATGGTGACTTCGGTGGTGTCGGTGATGACCGGCATTCCGGTCCGCAAGGATGTCGCCATGACTGGTGAGGTCACGCTGCGCGGCAATGCGCTGGCGATTGGCGGGCTCAAGGAAAAGCTTCTGGCGGCGCTGCGGGGCGGTATCAAGACCGTGCTGATCCCCGAGGACAATGCCAAGGATCTGGCCGAGATCCCGGACAATGTGAAGGAAGGGATGACCATCATCCCGGTCTCGAACGTGCGCGAAGTGCTGAAACACGCGCTGGTGCGGATGCCTGAGCCTGTCGAATGGGACGAGGCTGCCGAAGAGGCCGCCGAGGCCGCACGTTTGGCAGCCGCCCGGGACGATCACGGCGGAACCGTGCCGACCGCGCATTGAGATTCGGGAATTTTCGACAATATGAGAGGCGCGGAGCAATCCGCGCCTCTTTTCATTACCCCGCCGATTGCGTTAGCTGCTAGACGATGTTGACCAGTATTGCACGAAGGGTTCGATTTGATGATGGACGTGTTTGACGATGATGATGACGATGTGCCGGCAGCCGGGAAGGGTGGCGGCAAGAACCGTGACAAGGGCAAAGGCCAGGGCAAGGGACAGGGTGGCAGGAACAAGGCCAACCAGGACAAGCCTGCAAGGACCGAAGCTGTAGAGATCAACGGCGAGCTTGTGACCCCTAAGCAGTTTCTGGAACGTGTGGCGAGCGCAGGTGGGCTGGACAAGGATCAGGCTCGTGCTGCGGTCGATGTCGTGCTTGCGGTGATTGCAGATGCGCTCGACAAGGGCGAAACGTTGGTGATTCCGCCGATTGGCCGGCTCAAGCCTGTCAAGCAGCGCGCCGACAAGGGCGGGACGATCATGACCCTCCGTCTGCGCCGTCAGGCCGGTCGGGATTGAACGCTCAGGCATTCGGTTTCCACTTGCAAGCCGGGTTTCCGGGGGCTATTTAGCCCCCCACGGGTGATTAGCTCAGCGGTAGAGCGCTTCGTTCACATCGAAGATGTCAGCGGTTCAAATCCGTTATCACCCACCATCATTCATATCCGGCGCTTGGCCGAGTTTCCGATATGAAGGCTGCCTCTTTCATGAGGTGGCCTTTTTGATATTGATTTCGGGTCAGGCGGGTTCTGTATCCATTTGGGGTTGGCGCGGCGTTGTTGCAAAAGTCAGCGTCTGAGCGTACCGGCCCCTTTCCCCGGTAGTCTTATGCCACGCGTTCGATCTGGGCGGTGCCGAGCGCATTGAAGCGGTTCATGAGAGCGACACGGA
>JBKEBH010000337.1:0-1734 GCA_047973065.1 Paracoccus sp. (in: a-proteobacteria)
TGATAAATTGGTTAGCATTGCTGGGATGGCAAATTTAAGGATTTTTAAAAAATCTTCAAAATGGGCTTTAACAGTTGAGATGAGAATCAGTCCGTGTATTTTGAGTGCGCCATGGGCTGCATAAAACATCATTGCAAAACGGGCAGCCACTGAGGCGGTTGCTGCTCCGGCAATTCCCATGTCTAAACCAAAAATTAAGATGGGGTCAAGGATTAGATTGACCACTGCACCGATGAGGGTTGCATACATTGAACGTTTTGCATCACCTAAAGCACGTAACGCTCCGCTAAAAACCATGCTAAGTGTTAATATCACCGTCGATGGTAAAATAATTTGAGTATAAGTCATGGCAAGCTCAAAGGTACGTCCTTTGGCTTTTAATAGTTGCAAAATATCGGCTAAGTAATAAAAAACAAGCGCGCTACTAATGATTGAAACAATCACTGAAAACAGGTAGATACTCATCGCCATGCGCTTGGCTTTATCGGTTTCACCTGCACCAATACGTTGGGAAACCAATACACCGATGGATACTAGAATTCCAATTGAAATTGAGGTTAAGAAAAAGAGGATTTGTGCAGAAAAACCGATGGAGGCAGCAAGTTCTTGCTCACCCAACATATTGAGGAATAATAAATCAATCAAATCAACGACAAATAATGCCATGATGCCGGCTGAATTGGTCAATGTCATTATAATGACGTGACGTAAAGGAGAACCGGTGACAAAACGCGATGGCATGGACATAAAACTTCTTTTTAGTTGATTCGATAAGGTGTAGAATTATACGCTTATTGTCGAATTATTAAATAGCCAAAAGTTGCAAAAGGCGGGGGTCGAAAAATGAGTATTAAGAAAGTTGTACTTGCCTATTCAGGTGGATTGGATACGTCAATCATTGCCAAATGGTTGCAAGATGAATATCAATGTGAAGTGGTTACTTTTACTGCAGACCTTGGGCAAGGCGAAGAAATTGAGCCGGCAAGAGCAAAAGCCCAAGCCATGGGTATCAAGGAAATTTACATCGAAGACATGCGCGAGGAGTTTGCTCGTGATTTTATTTTCCCGATGTTACGAGCCAACACGGTTTATGAAGGTGAATACTTGTTGGGAACATCGATTGCCCGTCCGTTAATTGCTAAACGCTTGGTTGAAATTGCCAAAGAAACAGGAGCAGATGCCATTTCCCATGGTGCAACAGGCAAAGGCAATGATCAGGTGCGTTTTGAGATTGGTGCGTATGCGCTAATGCCGGATGTCAAAATTATTGCGCCGTGGCGTGAATGGGACTTGATGACACGAGAAAAATTATTGGCATACGCTGAGACGCACAACATTAAAATTGATAAAAAACCTGGTAAATCACCGTATTCAATGGATGCCAATTTATTGCATATTTCTTATGAAGGACTTGAGTTGGAAAATCCGGCAAGTGCGCCGAATGAAGAAATGTGGCAACGTACGGTGTCCCCCCAAAATGCACCTGATGTAGAAACTAAAATCACCATTGATTTTAAAGGTGGCGATGCTGGTGCCGTTCATGGAGAAGCGATGACTGCAGCGACAATAGATGAAACCCTTAATAAATTAGGTGGGGATAACGGGATTGGGCGGGATGATTTGGTGGAAAATCGCTATGTTGGTATGAAGAGCCGTGGTTGTTATGAAACACCGGGCGGAACGATTCTACTAAAAGCCCACCGTGCCATGGAAAGTATTACTTTGGATCGTGAA
>JBKEBH010000024.1:0-27393 GCA_047973065.1 Paracoccus sp. (in: a-proteobacteria)
GCCGTGGGTTATCAGCCGACGCTGGCCACCGATATGGGCGCGATGCAGGAACGCATCACCTCGACCAAGAACGGCTCGATCACCTCGATCCAGGCCGTTTACGTTCCGGCCGACGACCTTACCGACCCGGCACCGGCAACGACCTTTGCCCACCTCGACGCTACGACGGTTCTGTCGCGTGCGATTTCGGAACTGGGCATCTACCCGGCCGTGGACCCGCTGGACAGCTCCAGCCGTATCCTCGATCCGGCGGTTGTCGGCGAAGAGCATTACAACACCGCCCGCGAAGTCCAGGGTATCTTGCAGAAGTACAAGTCGCTGCAGGACATTATCGCGATTCTCGGCATGGACGAGCTGTCGGAAGAGGACAAGCTGACCGTGGCCCGCGCCCGGAAAATCCAGCGCTTCCTGTCCCAGCCCTTCGACGTTGCGAAGGTCTTCACCGGCTCTGACGGGGTTCAGGTTCCGCTGGAAGACACCATCCGTTCGTTCAAGGCGGTGGTTGACGGCGAATACGACCATCTGCCGGAAGCGGCCTTCTACATGGTTGGCGGCATCGAGGATGTGAAAGCCAAGGCCGCGAAACTCGCCGCAGAAGCGGCATAAGGAGGGGTCATGGCGGATACCATGCAGTTCGACCTCGTTGCACCGGAACGGAATCTGATGTCCGTCTCCGTGCGCGAGGTGCGCCTGCCGGGCGAAGATGGCGATCTGACGGCGATGCCGGGCCACGCGCCCGCCATCGTCAATCTGCGCCCCGGTCTGGTGACGGTGATCGACGGGCAGGGGGCCGAGACCCAATTCGCGGTCTCCGGCGGCTTTGCCGAGATCAACAACGAATCCATCTCGCTTCTGGCCGAAATCGGCCGGCGGCGCGAGGAGATGACCCAGGATGTCTTCGACGAGATGATGCGCTCGGTGCATCGCAAGAAGAAGGCGGCCGAAGCGAAGGCGGCTCACGGGGCTGAAGGCGTGGTGGAAGCCACGGTCAAGCTTCTGGCCGACATGGAAGCGCTTGGCACCCATATCGGTCTCGATCCGAACTCCTCGACCGCACCGGATTGATGCTGCGTCAAAATGGTTCCTGTAAAGTATCGGCCCCGGCATTGCCCGGGGCCTTTCTTTGGGGTTAGATGGAAAAATATCCTGCATCTTCGAGGGAAATGATGAAGAGGTTCAACCATTTTGCCGTGGGCGTTCAGC
Source organism: Paracoccus sp. (in: a-proteobacteria) (assembly GCA_047973065.1). Taxonomy (GTDB): domain Bacteria; phylum Pseudomonadota; class Alphaproteobacteria; order Rhodobacterales; family Rhodobacteraceae; genus Paracoccus. The sequence continues at coordinate 1,204 of JBKEBH010000024.1, forward strand.
GCGGCGGTATGGTTCTGTTCAAAGCCTTCGACGATGGCGGCGACATGTGGACCGGGCATGGCCCCCGGGAAAGTCGGCATGAGGTCCGGTTCGAGCAGGCCTTTGCCGAGGCGCCGGTTGTCCATATCGGGCTGTCGATGTGGGATATCGACAATGGCGACAATCAGCGCGCCGATATCAGCACCGATGCGATCACCAATGAAGGATTTACCATCGTCTTCCGCACCTGGGGCGCGACCCGGGTGGCACGGGTGCGCGCCGAATGGCTGGCCATTGGCGCGGCGCATTACGAAGACAATTGGGACGTCTGACGCCTAAAGCCCGGCGTCGCTGAGGATTTTTTTGGCTTCGCGCGTGCAGGCGGAAAGCGGATCGCGGTCCTCGCCGGGGAAAAAGCGGGCCCGGGTCGCGGTCGGCATCGGGGCCGGTTCGGGCGTCAGCACGCGCGGTCCCAGCTTTTCCGATTCCGCCTGCCAGCTTTCGACAATTGCCATCTGGGCGGCCTTGCTGGCGCCGTAAGCGGCGAAGAATTTCTGCCCGCCGCGCGGATCGCCCGGGATGATGGCCGTGCCCTGACGCTGCTGCAGCAAGGGCCCGAGCAGGCCGATCAGGTTCTGGGTCGCCGTGGCATTGACCGCAAAGGATTTCACCAGATCCTTGCCATCGACATGACCGGCCGGGCTCAGCGGTGCGGCATGGATGGCGCAATGCACCCAAAGATCGAGCCCGCCCCAGCGTTCGGCAATCGCGCCGGCCAGCTGCATCATGGCACCGGGCTCGGTCACGTCCATCGGAACCAGCGTTGCCGGGCTGCCGCCTGCGGCGCGGATCCGGTCGTCGAGCTCTTCCAGCCCGCCAGTGGTCCGGGCATTGGCAATGACGTGATAGCCGCGCGCGCCGAGCGCTTCGGCCAAGGCAGATCCGAGCCCGCGCGAGGCTCCGGTCACAAGGGCGATTTTCTGGCTGTTCTGATCCATGGCCGATGCTGTGGCATAGCGGCGTTTCAAGCGCAAGCGGGCAGATCGCATTGACTTTCGATCTGGATGCGGCAAGATCGCGCGTGATGAAAATTCCTAAGAGGGGCAGTCACATGACACTCACCCAGGCCGCATTTCCGGGCCGCTCTATCCTGATCAATTCGATGCTGGTTCTGGCCGGGACGGCCATTCTGGCGCTCTCCGCGCAGGCCACCGTGCCGATGTTTCCGGTGCCGATGACGCTCCAGACCCTGGCTGTATCGCTGATCGGTCTGGCTTACGGCTCGCGCCTTGGTGCGGCCACCGTACTGGCCTATCTGGCCGAGGGCGCGATGGGTTTGCCGGTCTTTGCGGGCGGTGCTGCCGGTGCGGCTTATCTGGCCGGCCCGACCGCCGGCTTCCTGTGGGGCTTTGTCGCCATGGCCTGGCTGACCGGCTGGATGGTCGAGCATGGCTTTGATCGCGGCTTTGGCCGGCTGTTCGTCGCGGCTCTGGCCCCGGCACTGCTGCTGTTCATCCCCGGCGCGGGCGTTCTGGCGCTGGTCCTCGGCAAGACCGCTGGCGAAGCGATGGCTCTGGCCGTGACTCCTTTCCTTTTGGGCGCTCTGGTCAAGGCCGTGATCGCTGCCATGGCCATCATGGGTGGCTGGTCGCTGCTCGATCGCCGCTGACACAGCTTTCGCGAAAGAACCGGCGCGCGCCCCTCGGGGCGGCGCCTTTTATTTTGGCAGACGGCTCAGCGCTTCCTTGCAAAGGCCATAGCTCAGCCACTGGCAGCGCGCGCAGATCCGGTCGAGATCTTCTGGCTCCAGCTCTGCGGCAAGCGCCTGCGCCTCGGCCCAGCTCATCTGCTGGCCTGGCCGGATGCCAAGCGCCTCGGCATGGACCTGATCGAGCGCTGCGATCTTTTCGCCGGATTGGCAACCCGGACCGTCCCGATGCGGGCAGGGCGCGCAGATGGCGTCGGCAGTATCGGTGAAGATCACCTGTGTTGCCGGATCGGCGCGCAGGCGTCCCAGCACGATCGCATTCATGTTCTCGGTAAAGGCCGGCGAATAGCCATGGCCGCCCCAGCCAATTGCGCAAAGCACATGATGCGGGCGCAGCAAAATGGCCCCGGAATCTTCCGGGGCCGTTCTGTTGATACTCTGACGATCAGCGCTCGGCGACGTCGACATAGTCGCGCTTGGTTGCGCCGATATAAAGCTGACGCGGACGGCCGATCTTGTTCTGCGGATCGCCGATCATTTCCTTCCACTGCGAGATCCAGCCGACGGTGCGCGAAAGCGCGAAGATCGGGGTGAACATCGAGGTCGGGAAGCCCATCGCCTCTAGGATGATGCCGGAATAGAAATCGACATTCGGATAGAGCTGCTTGGAAACGAAATATTCGTCTTCCAGCGCAATCCGTTCCAGCTCCTTGGCGACCTGCAGGGTCGGGTTGTTGTGCACGCCAAGCAGGTCCAGAACCTCGTCGGCCGATTCCTTCATGACCTTCGCGCGCGGGTCGAAGTTCTTGTAGACCCGATGCCCGAAGCCCATCAGGCGGAAGGGATCGTTCTTGTCCTTGGCGCGGGCGATATATTCCGGGATGTGGTCCACCGAACCGATTTCGCGCAGCATTTCAAGGCAGGCCTGGTTGGCGCCGCCATGGGCCGGACCCCAGAGGCAGGCGATGCCGGCGGCGATACAGGCGAAGGGGTTCGCCCCCGAAGAACCGGCCAGACGCACGGTCGAGGTCGAGGCGTTCTGTTCGTGATCGGCATGCAGGGTGAAGATGCGGTCCATGGCTTTCGCCAGGGCCGGATCGACATTGTATTGCTCGGCCGGGACCGAGAAGCACATATGCAGGAAGTTCGACGCATAATCGAGATCGTTGCGCGGATAGACGAAGGGCTGACCGATCGAATATTTATAGGCCATGGCCGCAATCGTCGGGACCTTGGCGATCAGCCGCATCGAGGCGATTTCGCGCTGATCGGGATCGTTGATGTCAACGCTGTCGTGATAGAAGGCCGACATGGCGCCGACAACGCCGACCATGGTCGCCATCGGGTGGCTGTCGCGGCGGAAGCCCCGGAAGAAATAGTGCATCTGTTCGTGCACCATGGTGTGGCGGGTGATGCGGTTTTCGAAATCTTCCATCTCGCTGCGGTTCGGCAGCTGGCCGTGCAGCAGCAGATAGCAGACTTCCAGGAAATGCGATTTATCGGCCAGCTGCTCGATCGGATAGCCGCGATACCACAGCTCGCCCTTGTCGCCGTCGATGAAGGTGATCGCCGATTCGCAGGATGCGGTCGAGGTGAAGCCCGGATCATAGGTGAAGACATCCGCCTGCCCATAGAGCTTGCGGATATCCAAGCAGTCTGGCCCGGCGGTCGGCGTCAGCACGGGAAGTTCGTATTCCTTGCCCTCAAGGTTGAGGAGAGCGGGTTTCTTATCGGTCATTCGAGTTTCCCTTCGCTTGATCCGGCGCGTATGCCGGATATTGGCGCGGGCCTCAGCCCGCTTGATCTTGCAGTCGTGCCAGAGCTTCATCGCGGCCCAGGGCCAGCATCATGTCGAACACGCTGGGGGTTGAGGTCCTGCCGGCCAAAGCGGCCCGAAGCGGCGCCGCAATCTTGCCGAGACCGAGCCCGTGCGTCTCCGCTACGGCCTTTGCGGCCTGCTCCAGTTCGTCTCGCGTCCAGCTATCATGCTGCAGCGCGGCAGTCAATTCTTTCAGCATACCACGGGATACCGAATCCAGTATTGCCCCGGCTTTTTCGTCCATTTCGACAGGGCGTTCGATCAGGGCAAACCGGGCCTGATCCAGCAGTGCCGGCAGGGTTTTCGCCTTCTCTTTCAGCACCGGCAGAATCGGGCGCAACCGGGCGATCTGGGCGTCATTGAGCGCCGGCTGACCGCTGGCCGCCAGAAAATCCTGCAGCTCGGCCAGAAGATGTTCGTCCTCCATCCGGCTGATATGCCAGCCGGAAACATGCTCCAGCTTCTTGAAATCCAGCCGGGCCGGGGCCTTGCCGATGCCCGGCAGATCGAACCATTCCAGCGCCTGCGCATCGGTGAACAGCTCATCGTCGCCATGTGCCCAGCCGAGCCGGGCCAGGTAGTTGCGCATCGCCTCGGGCGGGTAACCGAGCGCGGCATATTCATGCAGCCCGACCGCGCCGTGACGTTTGGACAGTTTCTTGCCATCGGTGCCATGGATCAGCGGGATATGGGCGAAGACCGGCCGCGCCCAGCCCATCGCATCATAGATCTGGGCCTGACGGGCGGCATTGGTCAGGTGATCGTCGCCGCGGATGATATGGGTGACGCCCATATCGTGATCATCGACCACCACCGCATGCATATAGGTCGGCGTGCCGTCCGAGCGCAGCAGGATCATGTCGTCGAGCGCGGCGTTCTGGAAGGTCACATCGCCCTGCACGGCGTCTTTGATGACGGTCTCGCCCTCGCGCGGGGCCTTGAGGCGGATGACATGGGGCGCATCTGGATGATCGGTGCGCTCGCGCCAGGGCGACTGGAAGGGCCGGTTCGGATTGGTCTCGCGCCAGGCGGCGATTTCTTCCTGGGTCGAATAGCAGCGATAGGCATGGCCGCCCGCCAGCATCTCGCGCGCGACCTCGGCATGGCGATCCGCGCGGGCGAACTGGCTGACCGGCTCGCCGTCCCAGTCGAGGCCCAGCCATTTCAGACCGTCCAGAATCGCCTCGCTCGCCTCGGGGGTCGAGCGGGCGCGGTCGGTATCTTCGATCCGCAGCAGGAATTTCCCGCCCCGCCCCCGGGCATAGAGCCAGTTGAACAGCGCGGTCCGGGCCCCGCCGATATGCAGATAGCCGGTGGGCGAGGGTGCAAAACGAGTGACGACGGGATCGGTCATGGCGGGGCCTTTCAAGCAGGGACAGGGCAGGCCATGGCGGCGTTAACCCTTCCTCAACGAGTTTTCATCTACGGTTGGCGTGAGGGATAGCGAAGGGGCCGGGAAAGGACAAGAATGGCGTCGGATGCGGCGGTTATCGGGCGGGAGACGCAGGCTCGGGACCGGCTTTCGGAACGCCGCCGCCATGGTGAGCGTCAGCCGGTGGCCTTGAGCGAGCGCGCCGGGCTGATGTCTTGGGTGCCGGTGCTGATGGCTGCCGGGATCGGGCTGTGGCTGTCCTTGCCGGCTCAGCCCGGACTGATCGCCAATGGGTTGGCTCTGCTGGTCCTGCTTGCCGGGATCGGGTTGTGGCGGCTCCGGCCGGATCTGGCCCGGGCCGGGCCTTTGCGGCTGACTGGCTTTGCCCTGATCTTTGCCGTGCTCGGTTTCGGGCTGACCGGCCTGCGCGCTGCCCGGGTCGAAGCGCCGGTGCTGGGTTTTCGCTATTACGGCCCGATTGAGGGCCGCCTGATCGAGATCGACCGCTCGGCTCGCGACCGCATCCGCCTGACCCTCGATCAGGTCCGCCTGACCCGGATGGCGCCTGTGCGCATCCCGCATAAGATCCGCCTGTCACTGCCCGATGGTGCCCCCGCGCCGCCGCCGCCCGGCACAAGGGTCATGCTGACCGGCCATCTCGGCCCGCCGCCCGGACCGGCCGAGCCCGGCGGTTTCGATTTTCGGCGCGCGGCCTGGTTCGACCGTCTCGGCGCGATTGGCTATACCCGCGATCCGGTCATGATCGCCGCGCCGCCGGAGCCCGGCGGAATGCTGCGGCTGCACAGGTTGCGCATGCAGCTGTCAGGCGCGATGCAGGAACGGATCGGCGGGCAGGCCGGGGCGGTCTCGGCGGCGCTGATGACCGGGGATCGCAGCGGCATTACCGAGGCGACAAATCAGCTTATGCGCGATTCGAACCTCTACCACATCATCTCGATTTCCGGGCTGCATATGGGGATGCTGGCCGGCTTCGTCTATGCGGCAGCGCGGCTTCTGGTCGTGGCGGCGCAGGGGATCAGCGGGCGCGGACAGATGCTGCCGGCCCATAAGGCGGCGGCTGTGGTCGCGATTGCGGCGGCGGCGGGCTATCTGTGGCTGTCGGGCGGGGGCGTGGCGACCGAGCGTGCCTTTCTGATGGTCACGGTCATGCTGGGCGCGATCCTCGCGGGCCGGCGGGCGCTCTCGCTGCGCACCGTGGCGCTGGCGGCGGCGCTGATCTTGGCGCTTGCCCCCGAAGCGCTGCTGACCCCGGGCTTTCAGATGAGCTTTGCCGCGACCGTAGCGTTGATCGTTTTTTATCCGCCCTGGCAACGCCTGGGGCGTCATCTGCCCTGGTATCTGCGCCCGGTGCTGATGCTGGTGCTGTCTTCGGTGGTTGCCGGGCTGGCGACCTCGCCGATTGCCGCGGCCCATTTCAGCCGCATGGCGCATTACGGGGTGCTGGCCAATCTGCTGGTGGTGCCGATGACCGGCATTCTGATCATGCCGATGGGACCGATTGCGCTTTTGCTGGCGCCAGTCGGACTGGCCGGGCTGCCGCTCTGGCTGATGGGGCTGGGGACGCGCTGGATGCTGGCGGTCGGCAGTTGGATCGCCGGGCTTGACGGGGCGGTCAGCTATATCAAGCAGCCCGGGCCGCTGGTCCTGCCGCTGATGGGGCTTGGTGCTGTGCTGGTGGTGCTGCTGTGGCCGGCCGGGCGGCCCGCTTGGCGCGATCCGCGCCCGATGCTGGGCCTTGGCCTGATCGGGCTGGCGACGGGTTTATGGCTGATCTCAGCGCGTCCTGACCTGCTGATCGCGCGCGAGGGTAACGCGGCCGGGCTGATGAGCGCGCAGGGCAGGGCGCTGTCCAAGGAGAAGGGTGGCAGTTTCAGCGTCGGCGAATGGCTGGAAAAGGATGGCGATATTGCCAGTCAGACCGAAGCCGCGGCCCGGCAGGGCTGGTCGGGTCCGGTGAAGGAACGCCTGGCCCGGCTGGGCGAGGTTGAGATCCGGCACCTGACCGGCAAGGGCGCGGCCGATGCGGCGACCCGTCTGTGCCGGGCCGGGCAGATCATCGTTTCGGATCAGAAAATCGGGGCGCTGGCGGGCGGGTGCAGGCTGCTGGACGCCAGTCAGCTCAGCGAAACCGGGGCGGTGGCAATCTGGCAGGACGGGCAGGGACTGCGGATCACCAGCACCGCCGAAATAACCGGCGCGCGACCATGGTCCTATTGAGCGGGGTCATGCCAGGCACGAATGAAACGCCCCCGACCACGCGGTCGGGGGCGAAAAACACCGGCTTTACGCGACCTCGGCGAATACCTTGTTCAACGCGGTTTCCAGCTTTTCGAACATCTCATCCATCTGGGCTTCGGTCAGGATGAAGGGCGGGCAAAGCACGATCGACTGGCCAAGCGGGCGGCAGATCAGCCCCATATCGGTGCAGGTATTTGCGATGCGTTCGCTGACCGACAGCTTGCCGTCAAACGGCGTCTTGGTTGCCGGATCGAGGCAGGCTTCCAGCGCCCACATGTAACCCACGCCGCGCAGCTCGCCGATGTTGTTCGAGCGCTCCATGATCCCGCGCAGCCCGGCTTCCATGCGCGGCGACAGCCGGTTGACATTCTCGGCCAGCCCCTCGTTCATCACCACGTCGATGGCTTTCAGCGCAACCGCACAGCCAACCGGATGGCCCGAGGCGGTGAAGCCATGCGGGAATTCCTCGATGGCCTCGGCGGCGGCGTCCAGCCGGTCCGACAGCTCCGGCCCGAGGATCACCGCGCCCATCGGGAACAGGCCGGCAGTGATGTTTTTCGAGGAAATGATCGCATCGGGCATGAAATCGTAGGTCTGGCAGCCCCAGGTGTTGCCGGTGCGCCCGAAGCCGCAGATCACCTCGTCCGAGACCAGCGGAATGCCATGTTTTTTCAGCACTTTCTGGATGGCTTGGAAATAGCCCCTGGAAGGCGGAATGACCCCGCCGGCGCCCATGACCGGCTCGGCGAAGAAGCCGGCAACGGTATCGGCGCCTTCGCGGGCGATCACGTCTTCCAGCTCCTGTGCCAGACGGGCGGTGAACTGTTCCTCGCTCTCGCCGGGCTTGCCCTCGCGCCAGTAATGCGGGCAGGTCAGATGGATGAAACCATCCATCGGCAGGCCGAAGACCTCGTTATAGGGTTTGCCGGTCATCGAGGCCGACACGGCGGTCACCCCATGATAGGCATTCTTGCGGGTCAGGATCTTGCGCTTTTGCGGATTGCCTTCCGAACGGTTCAGGAACCACAGCATTTTTACCATGGTATCATTGGCTTCCGATCCAGAGTTCGTGTAAAAGACCTTGCCGCGCGCGAAGGGGGAAACCTCGATCAGCTTTTCCGACAGCATCACGGTCTGATCGGACATGCGTCCGAAAAAGGCGTGATAGCCGGGGAAGCGGTCATATTGCGCCTTGGCGGCCTCGGCCAGGCCCTTGTGATCAAAGCCGGCAACCATGTTCCACAACCCGGAATTGGCGTCGAGATAGCGCCGCCCATTGGTGTCGAAGACATAGGGCCCCTCGCCATGGGTCACGACAACCGTACCGCGTTCATGCACGCTCGGCAGGTCGGTGAAGCCGTAAAAGGAATACTCGTCAGCGCGTTTTTCCCAGCTTTGCGGTTGGGCCATGGTCTTCTCCTGTCCAAGTTTCCAGCACGCTAGCCTTACGCGCGATTCTCGGCAATGGGCTGCGCGCTCTGCGGCGCGGCTCCTGGGCGAGAGGCCCCGATCACCGCACGCGGCGCGGCCAGGGTTACCGTGACAAAGCTGACATAAAGCAGCAGATACCACGATCCGATCTTGGCAAAACTGACCAGCTGTGCCTCGTTCTGGCCGGCATAGAGCCAGGTTCCGCTGCGGGTGCCGATATTTTCGGCGATCCACAGGAACAGGCTTGAAAGGAAGGCCGACAGCACCATCGGCATGCGGTACCAGCCGCGCGGCCGATACCAGACCCAGGTCCGGCCATAGACCAGCACGGTGCCAAGGATCAGCAGCCAGCGCATGTCGGGCAGGTAGTGATGGGCGAAGAAATTCGCATAGATCGCCGCCGCCAGCGCCACGGTCAGCCAATAGGGCGGGTAGAGCAGGAAGCGCATGTCGAAATTGCGGATGGCGCGGGCCATGAACGAGCCGACCGAGGCATACATGAAGCCCGAAAACAGCGGCACACCCATGATGCGGAAAATGGCGGGCTCGGGATAGGCCCAGGATCCGGCATGGGTCTTGAACAGCTCCATCGCCGTGCCGGTGATATGGAAAAGCAGGATCACCCTCGCCTCGGTCCAGCTTTCCAGCTTCAGCGCCAGAAACAGGATCTGCACGGTGACGGCGAACAGGAACAATGCGTCATAGCGCTGGATCGGCCAGCCCGGCTGCCAGATCGCCTTGCTGGCGATGATGGCGATCAGAAGCAAAATGCCGAAGAGGGCCGACCAGCCCATCTTCAGCGTGAACATCACCAGATCGGTGATCGGCCCCGGCAACCGGGCGCGGGCCCAGTCGCCGAGACGATGTTCGAGCCGGCGGGTCTGATTGACCCGTGGGTTGGTCTGGCTCACATGCCCTCGTAAAGCGGGAAGCGGGCGCAGAGAGCCTGGACCTCATCGGCAACGCGGGCCTCGGTCGCGCCATTGCCGTCCTCGCCATCGGCGGCGAGGCCATCGACGACCTGAACGATCCAGCGGGCGATCTGGCGGAATTCCTCTTCCTTGAAGCCGCGGGTGGTGCCGGCGGGCGTGCCAAGGCGGATGCCCGAGGTGACGAAGGGCTTTTCCGGGTCGAACGGGATGCCGTTCTTGTTGCAGGTGATATTGGCGCGGCCAAGCGCGGCCTCGGTCGCCTTGCCGGTTACGCCCTTGGGACGCAGATCGGCCAGCATCAGATGGTTGTCGGTCCCGCCCGAAACCACGTCGATGCCGCCCTTCATCAGCTCATCGGCCATGGCGCGTGCGTTCGTCACGATCTGCGCGGCGTATTCCTTGAACGACGGATCGAGCGCTTCCTTGAAGGCCACGGCCTTGGCGGCGATGACATGCATCAGGGGGCCGCCCTGCAGTCCAGGGAAAACCGCCGAATTGATCTTCTTGGCGATATCGGCATTGTTGGTCAGCACGATGCCGCCGCGCGGGCCGCGCAGGGATTTATGGGTGGTGGTGGTCACCACATCGGCATGGGGCAGCGGCGAGGGGTGCTGGCCGCCCGCGACCAGACCGGCGATATGGGCCATATCCACCATCAGATAGGCGCCGACCTCATCGGCGATCTTGCGGAAGGCGGCCCAATCCCAGATCCGGCTATAGGCGGTGCCGCCGGCCACGATCAGTTTCGGCTTATGTTCCAGTGCTTTGGCGCGAATATCTTCCATATCCAGCAGCTGGTCCTGAGCGCGTACGCCATAGCTGACGACATTGAACCACTTGCCCGACATATTGACCGGCGAGCCATGGGTCAGGTGCCCGCCCGAATTCAGATCGAGCCCCATGAACGTATCGCCCGGCTGGAGCAGCGCCAGAAACACGGCCTGGTTCATCTGGCTGCCGGAATTGGGCTGAACGTTCACGAATTCGGCGCCGAACAGTTCCTTGGCGCGCTCGATCGCCAGGTTTTCGACGATATCGACATATTGGCAGCCACCGTAATAGCGCTTGCCCGGATAGCCTTCGGCATATTTATTGGTCAGGACCGAACCCTGCGCTTCCAGCACGGCGCGGCTGACGATGTTTTCCGAGGCGATCAGTTCGATCTCATCGCGTTGGCGGCCCAGCTCCTTGCCGATGGCGGTGCTGATTTCGGGGTCTGCGGCGGCGAGGGTTTCGGTGAAGAATTGATCGCGGTTCATGGGCAGCTCCTGGGCAAGATGGCGCGAGAATAGCAGCGGTTTAGCCGGTTTTGTCCGGGTGGCAAAGCCCCAAGCCGCGATAAGGGCGGCAACGTTTGCGGCTGGACAAGCCGGCGGCGCGCGCCATGATGGCCCCATGACGATGCGTTTCATTGCCAGCGAAACCAAAACCGCCCAGCAGGCCCTGTCCGAGCTGACCGCGAGCTATGGCCAGACCCCTTGGGGCGAGGCCGATGTCGTGGTTGCGCTTGGCGGCGACGGGCTGATGCTGAATGTCATGCATCAAAATCGCGGCCTGCCGGTCTACGGGATGAACCGGGGCACGGTCGGTTTCATGATGAATGATTTCATGATCGAGGATCTGCCGGCGCGGATTGCTGCGGCCGAGGAAACCGCGATCAATCCGCTGACCATGACCGCGACCACCGCGGACGGTCATGAATATGTCGCGCTGGCGATCAACGAGGTCAGCCTGCTGCGCGCCGGCCCGCAGGCGGCCAAGCTGCGGATTTCGGTCAATGGCAGGGTGCGCATGGACGAGCTGATCTGCGACGGCGCGATCCTGTCCACGCCGGCGGGCTCTACCGCCTATAATTACAGCGCCAATGGGCCGATCCTGCCGATCGGCTCGGATGTGCTGGCGCTGACCGCGATTGCAGCCTTCCGGCCCCGGCGCTGGCGCGGGGCGATCTTGCCGCAATCGGCGGTGGTGCGCTTCGATGTGCTGGAACCCGAAAAGCGCCCGGTCATGGCCGATGCCGATTCGCGCGGCATCGATTCGGTGCTGGCAGTCGAGATCCGTTCCGAACCCTCGATCCGGCACCGGCTGCTGTTCGATCCCGGCCATGGGCTGGAAGAACGCCTGACCCAGGAACAGTTCGTCTGAGGCCTTGAGCCGGGCAGGGGGGAAAACCCGCCCGGCTTCCGCGCCTGTGGCTCAGCGCGCCATCAGAACCGGGATCCTGGCTTTGGTCAGCATGGAGCGGGTGGTGCCGCCCAGAATCGCCTGCCGGAAGCGCGAATGGCTATAGGCGCCCATCACGATCAGATCGGCGTCGATTTCCAGCGCGCGCCGGGCCAGGATGTCGCTGACCTGGGGCAGGGTCCGGGCCAGAACCGCGATTTCGACATTGATGCCATGGCGCACCAGCATCTGGCTGAGCGCGCCGCCCGGGTCCGAACGTTCCGGGCCGTTCGGCGAGGGGTCGATCACCGTGATCTCGACGCTTTGCGCCGCCTTCAGCAGCGGGCGCGAGCGGCGCACCGCAGTCATCGCTTCCTCGGACTGGTTCCAGGCGATGATGATCTTGCGGCCGAATTCGCCGCTCAAGCCGTCTTCGGGCAGGATCAGTACCGGGGCCGAGCCCTCGAACAACGCGGCTTCGGTGATGGCTTCGGCATCGGGGGGCGCGCTGTCGCCATAAGGTTGCATCAGCACGACCAGATCGGCAAAGCGCGCACGCATCCCGATCAGCGCGGTCAGCCCGCCGACCTGCGCCACCGCGCTTTCGACCGACCAGCGGATATCTTCGGTCTCCAGCCGCTCGCGCACCGATTTTTCCAGCGCTTCGGCATGGGCGAGCGCCTTGTCGATGCTTTCCTGAAAGACATAGGCGGAGGCTCCGGCATAATAATATCCGGCCTGGCTGTGATCGATGCCCAGACAGAAAACCTCCAGATGTGCATCCTCGCGCCGGGTTACCTCGATCGCGGCGTCAAGCTGTCGTCCCTGATCCTCACCGCAAACAACTGTCAGTATTGTCTTATAGGCCATGTACCATCCTTTCCTGCGCCGCTTTATCAAGGGACATGGCTGCCAAAATGGCACGCCTGTCGGTTCTGTTCCCCTACAGTATCGCCAAATTATGCAATCCAGTGCTAATAATACTTGATGCAGATCAAGCATGCGCCGGGATCGCGCTTTTTGATGCAGATCAATGTTGCACCTCGGTCATGGATATAGTGGAGATGTGCGCAAAGAGCGTCCGACGCGCCGGAAGCGGTGCGAATCGGGTGCCGTGTATGCACGGAAAGAGGAACAGAAACCAATGTCGGACTACATCAAGCTGATTGTGCTTGGGGTGATCGCGGTATTAGCCGCAATTGCAGCCAATTACGGTCGCGACCTGGCCTTTACGGTCAATATGCTGATCGTGATGCTGTTTGCCGCCAGCTTCTTCATCAATACCCTGCGCCATGCAGATGAGCCGCGCCGCGCTCCCGATGAGGGAGAGTATATGGACGGCGTCATCCGCGCGGGGGTCATCGCAACCACCTTCTGGGCTGTCGTCGGCTTCGCCGCCGGTCTGACCGCTGCCGCACAGTTGACCTGGCCGCATCTGAACTTCTCGGAAGCGCTGCAGGGCTACACCAACTTCGGGAAGATCCGGCCGCTACACACTTCGGCGGTGATTTTCGCATTTGGTGGCAACGCACTGATCGCGACCTCTTTCTATGTTGTCCAGCGGACCTCGGCGGCACGACTCTGGGGCGGCAACGCCGCCTGGTTCGTGTTCTGGGGCTATAACCTCTTCATCGTGCTGGCCGCTTCCGGCTATATCCTCGGCGCCACGCAGTCCAAGGAATATGCCGAGCCCGAATGGTATGTCGATTGGTGGCTGACCCTGGTCTGGGTGGTCTATCTGCTGGTGTATCTCGGCACGATCATGAAGCGCCGCGAGCCGCATATCTATGTGGCCAACTGGTTCTACCTCGGCTTCATCGTGACCGTTGCCCTGCTGCATGTCGTCAACAACCTGGCGATCCCGGTCAGCTTCCTCGGCTCGAAATCCGTGCAGCTCTTCTCGGGTGTGCAGGATGCGATGACGCAATGGTGGTACGGCCACAACGCCGTGGGCTTCTTCCTGACTGCCGGCTTCCTGGGGATGATGTATTACTTCATTCCGAAGCAGGCTGAACGTCCGGTCTACAGCTACAAGCTGTCGATCATCCACTTCTGGGCGCTGATCTTCCTGTATATCTGGGCCGGTCCGCACCACCTGCATTATACCGCGCTGCCGAGGTGGGCTTCGACCCTCGGCAGGGTCTTCTCGATCATCCTGTGGATGCCGAGCTGGGGCGGTATGATCAACGGTCTGATGACGCTTTCGGGTGCCTGGGACAAGCTGCGCACCGACCCGATCATCCGCATGATGGTCGTCGCCGTCGGCTTCTACGGCATGTCCACCTTTGAGGGCCCGATGATGTCGATCCGCTCGGTCAACTCGCTGAGCCACTATACCGACTGGACCATCGGTCACGTCCATTCCGGCGCCCTTGGCTGGAACGGCATGATCACTTTTGGTGCGCTTTACTACCTGACCCCGCGCCTTTGGGGCCGTGACCGACTCTATTCGACCACGCTGGTCAGCTGGCACTTCTGGCTCGCCACCATCGGCATCGTACTTTACGCCGCCTCGATGTGGGTGTCGGGGATCATGGAAGGTCTGATGTGGCGCGAAGTTGACGCGCAGGGCTATCTGGTCAACCAGTTCGCCGATATCGTGGCCGCCAAATACCCGATGAACGTGGTGCGTTTCCTAGGAGGTGCGATGTACCTGACCGGCGGGATCATCATGGCCTATAACCTCTGGGCCACGGTCGCTAAGCAGGACCGGGTTCATGTCGCCACATCCACGGTTCCGGCCGAATAAGAGGATCGAAACGCAATGAGTATTCTTGAGAAGCACAAGATCCTTGAAAAAAACGCGACGCTGTTGCTGGTCTGCTCTTTCCTGGTGGTGAGCATCGGCGGTATCGTCGAGATCGCGCCGCTCTTCTATATCGACAACACGATCGAAGATGTGGAAGGCATGCGGCCCTATACGCCGCTGGAGCTGACCGGGCGCGACGTCTATGTTCGTGAAGGCTGCTATGTCTGCCACAGCCAGATGATCCGTCCGATGCGTGATGAGGTCGAGCGCTATGGCCATTACAGCCTTGCCGCGGAATCGATGTACGACCATCCGTTTCAGTGGGGGTCGAAGCGGACCGGGCCGGATCTGGCCCGGGTCGGGGATCGCTATTCGGATGAATGGCATCTTGAGCACCTGCGCGATCCGCGCTCTGTTGTGCCCGAATCGATCATGCCGGCCTATGCCTTCCTGGAAAACCGGATGATCTCCGCCGATCACATCGTGGATCGACTGGAGACTGACCGGATGGTTGGGGTGCCTTACAGCGACGACATGATCGCCGCCGCGAAGGAAGACTTTCTGGCTCAGGCCGATCCCGATGCGGATGCTTCGAGGATGGAGGAACGCTATCCCGGTTCGCAGCAGCGCAATTTCGACCGCCAGCCCGGCATTTCTGAAATGGATGCGCTGATCGCCTATCTGCAGGTTCTTGGTACGATGGTCGATTTTTCGACCTTCGAGCCGGATCCGAACCGCTGAGGAGGGGCAAATGGAGCAACAACATACCTATGGGTTGATGCGCGAATTTGCCGACAGCTGGGCGCTGCTGGCCCTGTTCGTGATCTTCGTGATGGTGATCCTCTGGGCCTTCCGCCCGGGGGGAAGCAAGCAACAGCAAGCTGCCGCCGAAAGCATTTTCCATAATGAAGAGCGGCCGGCGCCGCTGAAGTCCGAGAAGGAGTCGCTGTGATGGCAGGCCAGGACGATCACGACATCCAGCAAGATGCCACCGCTTCGAATGAAGCCGCGCAAGCGGCTGCCCAGCCTCATGCCGAGACCCGCCGCGCGGGTCCGCGTACCGGCAAGCAGCGTGCCTCGAAGAATGCGACCGAAGTACCTTCGACCGGGCATAGCTGGGATGGCATCACCGAATATGACAACCCGATGCCGCGCTGGTGGCTCTGGACTTTCTACGCCTGTATTGCCTGGGCCGTGGCCTATACGGTCTTCTATCCGGCATGGCCTTTGGTGAATGGTGCAACCCAGGGCATCCTGCACACCAATAACCGCAAGGCGCTGGCGGAAGAGATCCAGCGCTATGACGATGCCAATGCCGCTGTTCAGCAAAAGCTCGCAGATACCGAGTTGACCGCGATTGCGGCCGATCCGGAACTGGCGAGCTATGCCCAGAATGCCGGCCGCGCCATCTTTGGCACCTGGTGTGCCCAGTGCCATGGCTCGGGTGCAGGCGGCGGCAAGGGCTTCCCGAACCTGGTGGATGACGATTGGCTCTGGGGCGGTACGCTGGACGATATCCACACCACCGTCACCCACGGGATCCGCAACACCACCGACCCGGATGCGCGTTATTCGGAAATGCCGCGTTTCGGTCTGGATGAGCTGCTGGAGCCGGCGCAGATCGATCAGGTTGCCAATTATGTCCGACAGATCTCCGGTCAGGAACATGATGCGGCGCTGGCTGGGGAAGGTGCGACGGTCTTTGCCGACAACTGCACCTCCTGCCATGGCGAAGACGGCACGGGTGACCGCGCCCAGGGTGCGCCGAACCTGACCGATGCCATCTGGCTCTATGGCGGCGATCTCAATGCCATTCGCCAGTCGGTGGCCGAATCCCGCTTCGGCGTCATGCCGAACTGGGCACCGCGCCTGACGGAAGACGACATCCGGGCCGTGACCTACTATGTCCACGGCCTTGGTGGCGGCGAGTAAGAGAGAATTCCGGTGGCTGTCACAGCCACCGGGATGGTGCCGGTCCCCCGTCCTGTTCGCGCGTTTCCTAGGGGGCCGGCCGCCAAATCAAGGGGTGGTCATGCCACCCCTTTTCCCGTTGAACAGGGCCGCATTGACTGCGACAATTTGCCAGAGCAAAAATACCTGTACAGCGCATATATAAATTCACTGTTGATCGCGGCAGGTCAAGCCCTGATCGCCAAGCAGTATATACTCTGAACGAGCTGAGGAGCCAGTTCATGCCCAGTTCCGAGATGGAACCCCCGAAGCTTTACGCCTCGCGTGAGCCGATCTTTCCCAAGGCAGTGCATGGCACTTTCCGCCGGCTCAAGTGGTTCATCCTGGTGGTTTGTCTTGGAATCTACTACATCATTCCGTGGATCCGCTGGGATCGGGGCGAAAATATGCCCGATCAGGCGGTGCTGCTGGATCTGGCAAACCGGCGCTTCTTCTTCTTCTGGCTCGAAATCTGGCCGCATGAGTTCTATTTCGTGGCCGGCCTTCTGGTCATGGCCGGGCTCGGCCTGTTCCTGTTCACCTCGGCTTTGGGCCGGGTCTGGTGCGGCTATACCTGCCCGCAGACGGTCTGGACCGACCTTTATGTCCATGTCGAACGCTGGATCGAGGGCGACCGCAATGCCCAGATCCGGCTCTGGCGTTCGAAATGGGATGCCCGCAAAATCCGGCTGCGCCTGACCAAATGGGTGATCTGGCTGCTGATCGCGCTGGCGACCGGCGGGGCCTGGGTCTTCTATTTCACCGATGCACCGACGCTGGCCCGCGATCTGGTTACCGGAAATGCACATGCGGTGGCCTATTCGACCATTGCCGTGCTGACCGCGACCACCTTCCTTTTCGGCGGTTTCGCCCGTGAACAGATCTGCATCTATGCCTGCCCCTGGCCGCGCATCCAGGGCGCGATGATGGACGAGGACACCTTGACCGTCGCCTACCGCGAATGGCGCGGCGAGGAGCGCGGCAAGATCCACAAGGGCGAGCTGACCAAATCCGATGGTGGCACCAAGGGCGATTGCATCGACTGTTTTGCCTGTGTGAACGTCTGCCCGATGGGCATCGACATCCGCGATGGCCAGCAGCTGGAGTGCATCACCTGCGCGCTTTGCATCGACGCCTGCAACGAGATCATGGACAAGATCGGCAAGCCGCATGGCCTGATCGACTATATGGCGCTGAAGGACGAATCGGCCGAGCGCATCGGCCATGAAGGCAAGTCGCTGCTGCGCCATGTGCTGCGCCCGCGCACGCTGCTTTATTTTTCCATGTGGTCGCTGATCGGGGTCGGGCTGGTGGTGGCGCTGTTCATGCGCTCGCCTTTCGATCTGAACGTGACCCCGGTGCGCAATCCGCTGTTCGTGACACTTTCGGACGGCTCGATCCGCAACACTTATGAACTGCGCCTGCGCAACAAGCAGCATGAGGAACAGGTCTTCACCGTCGCCGCCGTGACCGAAGACGGCGCGCCGCTGCCTCAGGTCAGTCTGAGCATTGAAGGGGACGAGGGGGCCTCGCTCAATGTGGCGGCCGATCAGACTGCGACATTGCGGATCTATCTGACGGCAGAGGCCGGATCGTCGCTGACGCAGGAGGAAACCACCGACATGATGTTGGAAGTAACCGATCCGGCGGGGCAGGTGTCCACTATTGATACGGTCTTCCACGGAAGGAACGGATGATGGATATCTTCGGAACGGCCGATACCGCGACGATATGGCTTGTGTCGCTTCTTGTCATCGCGGTGGTGTTTTTCCTGCCCTTCCTGCTGTTCACCGGCAACAAGCCCCTGCGGGGGCGGCGGATGCTGCTGGTCTTTGTCGGGTTGTTCGGCATCATCATCGCGGTGAATGTCTATATGGCGGTTCATGCGGTCAGCACCTTCCCGGGGCTGGAGGTCGATAATTCCTATGTCGCCTCGCAGAATTTCGACCGCGAGCGCGATGCGCAGGAAAATCTCGGCTGGCAGGTTGCGCCCAGCTATGAAAACGGCGTGCTGACCCTGATGATCACCGATAAGCAGGGCCTGCCGGCGCCGGTGCAGGATCTGCGGGTGACGGTCAGCCGCCCGACCCAGAAGCGCGATGATGTCATGCCCGAGATGCGCTATTCCGGCGGTCTCTGGGTGGCCGATGTCGCGCTGGCGCCGGGCGCCTGGGTGGTCCATATGGAAGCCGAGGCCCCGGATGGAACCGTGTTCCGTCAGCGGCTGTCGCATTACCCGGGCAGCACGGTGAAGGGCTGAGGCTGAAACATCATGGCGGATCTGAGTGCGGACAAGGATTATGCGGCCCGGCTGAGCGCTTGCCCGGCCTGCGATGCGGCGCCTCTGGCCGGGCAGATCGCCGGCGCGGCGGCGGCCCGCCAGCGACACGGCGATCTGGTCTTGTCGCTGCCGACTGCCCATTGCGCGGCCTGCATCACCGATGTCGAACGTGCGCTGATGGCGCAGGACGGGGTGCGCGCGGCCCGGGTCAATCTGACCCTGCGCCGGGTCATGATCGACGCCCCCGGGCGCGAGGCCGAAGATTTCATCCCGGTTCTGGCCGATATCGGCTATGAGGCGCATGAGCTGGACACATCCGCGCTGAGCTCAAGCGCGGCAGACCGGCAGGGGCGCGATATTCTGATGCGCATCGGGGTGTCGGGCTTTGCCATGATGAATATCATGATCCTTTCGGTCGCGGTCTGGTCGGGTGCTGACGGGCCGACCCGGGACATGTTCCACTGGATTTCGGCGATGATCGCGCTGCCGACCGTGATCTTCGCCGGCCAGCCGTTCTTTTCCAGTGCCTGGGCCTCGCTGAAGGCCGGACGGCTGGGGATGGATGTGCCGATTTCGCTGGCGCTGATCCTGGCCACCGCGATATCGCTGTTTGAAACGCTCCATTCCGGCCGCCACGCCTATTTCGATGCCGCCGTCATGCTGTGCTTCTTCCTGCTGATCGGGCGCTACCTCGATTACCGCAGCCGGGCCGTGGCGCGTTCCGCCGCAGAAGAGCTGACCGCGCTGGAAGTGCCGCGCGCGATCCGGCTGCTCGACGGGGCCGAACAGGTGGTCAATGTCGCCGATCTGAGCCCCGGCGATCTCATCCGCATCCGCCCCGGTGCCCGGGTCGCCGCCGATGGTGAGGTGATCGGGGGCATGTCCGAAATCGACCGCTCGTTGCTGACCGGGGAAAGCCTGCCGGTTCAGGCCGGCCCCGGTGCCCGGCTTCTGGCCGGCGAGGTCAATCTGACCGGCCCGCTGGATATGCGGGTCAGCGCTGCGGGGCGTGACAGCTCGCTGTCGCGGCTGACCGATCTGGTCGCCCATGCCGAGGCATCGCGCGGGCGCTATGCCTCGCTGGCCGAGCGCGCCTCGCGGGCCTATTCGCCGGCGGTGCATCTGATGGCGCTGTGCAGCTTCATCGGCTGGTTCTATGCAACGGGCGGTGACTGGCGCGTGGCGCTGAATGTCGCGGCGGCAGTGCTGATCATCACCTGTCCCTGCGCACTTGGCCTTGCCGTGCCGGCGGTGGTGACGGCGGCTTCGGGCAAGCTGTTCAAGCGCGGCCTCCTGATCAAGGATGGCACCGCGCTGGAACGTCTGGCCGAGGTCGATACCGTGGTCTTCGACAAGACCGGCACCCTGACCATGGGCCAGCCCGAGCTGATCAATCCGGGCGATCTGCCCGCCGATCTGTGCCCGCTGGCGCTGGCGATTGCCGACGGCTCGGGCCATCCGCTGTCACGGGCGCTTGCAGGCGCGCTGAAGGCGGATGGGGTGGAACCGGCCCTGCTCGACGAGGTCAGCGAAGTGCCGGGTTACGGGGTTGAGGGAATCTGGCAAGGCCGCCGGGTTCGCCTTGGCCGTGCCGACTGGACCGGGACCGAGGTTGCGGGATCCGCCGACGGTCCGGTCAGCGCGCTGTCGCTGGACGGGCGCACGCCGGTCATTCTGCATTTCGCCGATGCGCTGCGCCCGGGGGCTGTCGAATGCGTGAGCGCCCTGCGCCAGCAGGGGCGGCGGGTGATCATGCTTTCGGGCGACACCGAAGCCGCCGTTGCCCGCGCGGCCGAAACGCTCGGCATTACCGAATTCCGCGCCGGGGTCACGCCCCAGGACAAGGCGGCCGAGGTTGCGGCCCTTGCCGATGCCGGAGCCCGGGTGCTGATGGTTGGCGACGGGCTTAACGACACCGCCGCGCTGACGCGGGCCCATGTGTCGATCTCGCCGGCTACCGCGCTGGATGCGGCGCGGGTGGCCTCGGATATCGTGATGATGGGCAAGGATCTGGACCCGGTGGCCGATGCGCTGGTTCTGGCCGGCAAGGCCCGGCGGCGGATCAAGGAAAACTTCGCGATCTCGATCGGCTATAATATTGTCGCCGTGCCTTTCGCCATGGCCGGGATGGCCACGCCCCTGATGGCGGCGCTGGCAATGTCGATCAGCTCGATCTCGGTCACCCTGAACGCGTTGAGGCTGCGCTGATGGAAATCCTGTTTATCCTGATCCCGGTTTCGATCCTGCTGGGCGCGGGCGGGCTGGCTGCCTTCCTGTGGTCGCTGAAGACCCGGCAATATGACGATCCGAAGGGCGATGCCGAACGGATCCTGTCAGGCGAATGGGATGAACGCCCCAAGCCGCCGCCGGCTCAGAACAGGGAACCCTGAGGGTCGATATCGGGCCGGGCGGGCAGGGTGCCATCGCCGAATTCGATGGCGAGCCGGCGGGCCTTGGCGGCCGCCTCGGTCGAGGTCAGCACATGGCCCCTGTCGTCGCGCACCACGGCAAAGCCGCGCGCCAGCGTCTGAGTATATCCCAGCGAAATCCGCATCCGGTCGAGCCGTTCCAGCGCTTCGCCGCGCCGGGCGATCCCGCGCGCGAAGGCGGAGTCCAGTCGCTCGTTCAGCGCCGCCAGCTTTTCCTGCCCCTCGGCAGCCTTGCGGCGGGTCTCGCTCAACACCCGGTCGCGGCCATTGTCCATACGCGCGCTGAGCCCGTTCAGCCGGTCGCGGCGGCGGTTGGTGGCATTGATCGCCGTGGCCCCCAGATGCCGCGACAGGTTATCCAGCGCGGTCTGCGCGCGCTCGGTCTGGCGGGTCAGCATTGCCGGCGTCAGGCGCAGCCCGCTCAGCCGGTCGCGGCGGCGGTTGACGCTGTTGCGCAAAGCCGGCTCCAGCGCCGCGCCGCGCAGATCGAGCCGCTGGCGCGGCCCTTCGGTCAGGGCCTGCGGCCGGCCAAGCGCCCGGCCCAGATCGACCAGCCGCTGCGCCATCCTCTCTTGCCGCTGCGCCATCGCCTGCGTCATGCGCAGCCGGGCCTGCTGAAGCTGCAGGCCAAGATCGCGCCGGACCGGCACCGCCATTTCGGCGGCAGCGGTCGGGGTCGGCGCACGCCGGTCGGCGGCAAAGTCGATCAGCGTGGTGTCGGTTTCATGGCCGACTGCCGAAATCAGCGGGATCGCACTATCCGCCGCCGCGCGGACCACGATTTCCTCGTTGAAGCCCCACAGATCTTCCAGCGAACCACCGCCGCGCGCCACGATCAGCAGATCGGGACGGGGGATCGGCCCGTCTTCGGGCAGGGCGTTGAAACCGCGGATGGCATTGGCGACCTCCCCGGCGGAAGCCGCGCCCTGCACGGCGACCGGCCAGATTACCACATGGGTCGGAAAGCGGTCGCGCAGCCGGTGCAGGATGTCGCGAATGACCGCACCCGAGGGCGAGGTCACCACCCCGATGACGCGGGGCAGGAAGGGCAGAGGCTGTTTGCGGGCCTCATCGAACAGCCCTTCCGCCGCCAGCGCCTTGCGGCGCTTTTCCAGCATCGCCATCAGCGCGCCGGCACCGGCCGGTTCCAGCTCCTCGACGATCATCTGATATTTCGACTGGCCGGGGAAGGTGGTCAGCCTGCCGGTGGCGATGACCTCCATCCCTTCCTCGGGCTTTTGCGACAGGCGCGCGGCCTGCCCCTTCCAGCTGACCGCCGCGATCACCGCCCGGTCGTCCTTCAGGTCGAAATAGATGTGACCCGATGACGGGCGCGAGACCCGCCCGATCTCGCCGCGCACCCGGACCCGGCCGAACTCGCCCTCGATCACCCGTTTGACCGCACCCGAGATTTCGGACACGGAAAGCGGCGGGGCATTGCCGCCGGCGGGGCTGTCGGGGCCGTCATCTTCGAACATGTCCATCCTCAGTCCCCTTCTCCGCCATCGCCAAACCAGCTGAAGAGGCCAATCCGTGCGGTCGGGTCGTATGCAACATCCGTGCTGCCGGCGCCGCTATTGCTGTCAGTATTGCGCCGCCGCAGTCGCGGACTTTTCGACAGGTTATGATGACGTTCGATTGCCAGGATCAAGGTGATGACCATGGCGATCAGTCCCCAGCCAATGCCGAAAAACAGGCCGATACCAAGTGAAATGGCCATACCGATGAAGGCCAGATTCAGCGAACCGGTGCCGCGTTGCTTTTGGCTTTTGTGGTCTGGCCAGAACACCCATGACGGGGTTATCCCAAATTCCTGTCGGATCAGGGCCAGAGTGCGCTGATAGGCCGGATCCTTTTCCGGGGCCGGGCGGCCAGGCAGATGACGCAATTCGCGCCCGAAGAACCTGTCGCAATAGCGGGTCCAGGCCTCTCGATCAGCCAGATGCAGGTGCCAGAGCTGATCGACCGTAGTTGAGGGCGCAAGAACCTCACCCGCAACCGCGACCGAATAAAGGAAGCGCCGGTATTCGGTCATCAGCTCGGCCACCTGTTCGGGGCTGATCTGGTATTGGCTGACCAGTTCCGCCGCGAGATAGCTGCCATCCGACAAGGTGATCGGGGTTGATTGCAGGCTTTGCCAAAGTTCGGGATTGCGCACTGGTGACCCTGTCTCTAGTTCCGGTTTCGGAACTATCGCAGTTGAGCGGCAGACGAAAGGGCGGGCCATGAACATCCTCATCCTTGGCAGCGGCGGGCGGGAACATGCGCTTGCCTGGGCGATCCGCCAGAACCCGAAATGCGACCGGCTGATTGTGGCGCCCGGCAATGCCGGGATTGCGGCGGTGGCCGAATGCGCCGATCTCGATATCCTGTCGCGCTCGGCCGTTTGCGAATTCGCTCAGGAAACCGCCATTGATCTGGTGGTGGTCGGCCCCGAAGCCCCGCTGGCTGCGGGCGTGGCCGATGCGCTGCGCGCGGCCGGTTTTCTGGTCTTCGGGCCAAGCCAGGGTGCTGCCCAGCTTGAGGCCTCCAAGGCCTTCACCAAGGAAATCTGCGATGCTTGCGGCGCGCCGACCGCTGTCTGGGCACGATTCTCGGATGCCGATGCCGCCCGCGCCTATATTGCCGAAAAGGGCGCTCCGATCGTGGTCAAGGCCGACGGGCTGGCGGCTGGCAAGGGCGTGGTGGTGGCCGAAACGGCGGATCAGGCCAATGACGCCATCGACATGATCTTCGGCGGCGCCTTTGGCGCGGCCGGCGCCGAGGTGGTGATCGAAGAATTCATGACCGGCGAAGAAGCCAGCTTCTTCGTGCTCTGCGACGGGGAAACCTGTCTGGCCATCGGCACTGCTCAGGACCACAAGCGCGTCGGCGAGGGCGATCAGGGCCCCAATACCGGCGGCATGGGCGCCTATTCCCCGGCGCCGGTTCTGTCGGATGCCATTCAGACGCAGGTCATGGAAAAGATCATCCGCCCGAGCATGGCCGAGATGGCGGCGCGCGGCATGCCTTTCCAGGGCGTGCTCTTTGCCGGGCTGATGATCGAGGATGGGCGCGCGCGGCTGGTCGAATATAATGTCCGCTTCGGCGATCCCGAATGTCAGGCGCTGATGATGCGGCTTGGCGCGCAGGCGCTGGATCTCATCCATGCCTGTGCCGAGGGCCGTCTGGACCAGATCACCGTCACCTGGGCCGATGATCATGCCCTGACCGTGGTGCTGGCCGCCAGGGGTTATCCGGGCAGCTATGAGAAGGGCACGGCAATCCGCGGATTGGACGCGCTGCCGGGGGACAGTTTCCACATGGTTTTCCATGCCGGCACCGACGCGCGGGACGGGGCGATCATCGCCGCCGGCGGCAGGGTTCTGGCCGCAACCGGACGGGGCGCGACGCTGGCCGAAGCCCATGCGCACGCCTATGCGCTGGTGGATGGGATCGATTGGCCGGAAGGCTTCTGCCGGCGCGATATCGGCTGGCGCGCGCTGTGAACGGCTGAGCGAAGGCGGGGTAAACCCCCACCCTACAGGCGGTTAAGCGAAGGTGGGGTTTTACCCCACCGGCCCCCTTAGAAATCCACACTCACTCCGGGCAGGTTCAGCGTTGCGATCAGCTCGCGCAGCTCATGACGCGCGGCGATATTCGACATGCTCAGCTGCTCGGTTCCGACATCCTTCAGGTCAAGCAGCGTGAGCCCGCGCGGAAACAGCTCGCGAAAGATCACCCGCTCGGAAAAGCCCGGCGCCACGCGGAAGCCGATGCGCTTTGACAGCTGGGTCAGCGCGCTGCCGACCTTGCGCTTGTTGCGCATCGCCTGGGTGCCGAGCCGGTTTCTCAGCACGATCCAGTCTATCGGCCCCGCGCCCGCGGTCTGACGGCCCTGCCGCGCATTCCAGACCATTTCGGCATAGATCGACGGACCCAGCACCTTGCCCTCGGGCGACATCCGGGCCAGCAGGTCGAAATCGATGAAGCTGTCATTCAGCGGCGTGATCAGCGTATTGGCCAGCATATGCGCCATTTGCGACAGCCTGGTATGCGAGCCTGGGCAGTCGATCAGGATGAAATCGTGATCGGGATCGAGCGCCGACATCGCCTCTGACAGCGGATCGGTATCGCTGGCCGATTGCGAGGACAACGTGCCGAGCGTCGGGCAGGGCAGAACCAGCCCATTGCTGGCACAGAAATGGGCGCGGTTTTCCAGATACCGGCCGAAGCTGCGCTGGCGGATATCGAGATCGAGCGCGGCGACACGATGCCCCATCCGCGCCAGGGCGGTCGCGACATGCATCGAGGTTGTGGACTTGCCCGACCCGCCCTTTTCGTTTCCGACAACGATGATATGTGCCACTTTGCCGGCCTCCACGCTGAACAGCGCGGACCTTAGCCGCTACATCTGGTGATGAAAAGCGACAGACACACAAAAGCTGTGGACAACTGGGGCAGGGCAGGCGCGGAGCCAATCGAACCTGTCCGAAATGGCCCGTCGCCCTGATATGGCGGCCAGTCCGGCTTTTCTGGGTTCAGTCCGTTTCGAGGGACATCGGCTTTACCGATTTCAGCCGTTCTTTTTCGGCATCGAGGATCAGGGCGGCGCTGGAATAGTCCAGAGCCTCGCTTGCCATGGCCTCCGCAGCGGCATTGATGGCCTCGTCGCGCGATTGGCTCAACGCCAGCAGAGCCCGGCGCAGATCGATTGCGACCTCAATCGTGCCGGCTCCATCGCGTGCCGTAGCCGCGAAGGCTGCGCGGATCAGCTGATCGGCACCCGGAACCCGCACGAAGACCCGGGTGATGGCTGGCTTTTGTGCCTGATCTTTGGAATTGGCGTATCCCCAAAGAAGATTGCTCAGCCGTTCGATCGCCTCGATTGCGGTTCCCGGATCGTTGATGCCCGGCGAGAGTGCACGAGATGCGGTCTCAGACAGGTTCATGATCCCGAATTCCGGGTCCTGTTCCGAGGTTCGCGTCGTACCGATCACGAAGCAATCCGCAATCCGGCCTGGACTTGTCTCGGAAAAGTGCCGGTTTCTTTGCTCTTTCATGCGGCCTTTTTCTCGAAGGCCACGGGGCTTTTCCCGGCAAGGGCTGAATGCCGCCGTCTGGGATTGTAGAAGCCGT
>JBKEBH010000060.1:0-6511 GCA_047973065.1 Paracoccus sp. (in: a-proteobacteria)
AAATACAAATGGCGCCATCTGGTTGAAAACTTCTTCCAGAAGCTCAAGGAATTCAAACGCATCGCCATGCGCGCCTGCAAAACCTCCCTCAGATGGGGAGTATGAATCAGAAATTACACTGATTGGGAATTATGAACGTCAGCAGACTAGCATCGTCGCCAGGCGTATGCAGTTGTAAGCAAGCGTCAGGAGTTACCATTCGGCTTTGACCTTTTCGATGCCCCGAAGAGAGAACCGGGTGAAGCCGAGGACGGATTTGAGGATGCCGAAGACGGGCTCCACGGTCTGTTTTCGGCGCTTGTAGAGTTCCTTGTTCGGTTCGGCTTTCAGCGTCTCAATCATGTTTAACCGCCATGGCGCTGTGATGGCTTTGGGCCGCTTGCCCGGCTCTGGCGAGGGTTTGAAGTCGTATGGTCTTGGCGTCTGTTCACGCGTAATTGCAATCAAAGGTTTGATTCGAGCGCTTCGAGATCGCCGACTACAGCCTCGCCCGCATAGCCGCGTCGGCGAGCAGGGTCCGGGGCAGACCGCCGCCATGGGCCATCTGGTCCAGCAGCGTGGACAGAGCTGCGCGGTCATTGGTGGTGGATAGAACATCCGTGGCCAGGACCAGCATTGAGCTCTCGGCATCCACCACGGCCTGCGCATCACGGAACTGTCGGGATCGGTCAGGTTTGTCTGCTTGTCCGGCGCAGCGGATGGATTTCACCTTCGCGGCATTCGCGTCGACCTTGGTCCCATCGACCGACACCGTGCCAACCTTCAGGAGGTCCGCCTCGGACGCCAGCAGCAGCGCCTGCTCGAAGGCCTGCGCAAACGCAGGACCATAGCACGTCCGGAAGAAGGGCTGTTGTGAGGTTATGGCCACGCGCGCAGCCCTCAAATAGCGCAGCGGGTGGCCATAACCGGGTCTCAGGTCTCAACAGTGGTTTTGCATGAACCACACCGCTGAGGAGACTGGCTATGACCGTCAAGCATTCTACCGTCGCGACCGTGCTGGTTGCCATCGACATTTCCAAGCATCGCCACGAAGTCCTGATCAGCATTCCGGGCAAGACCCGTCGGCGTCGTATGACCGTCATGAACACGCTGGAAAACTTCCAGCGCCTGTCTGCGACCCTTGCTGGTTACGACCTTCCGGTGCGGATCGCCGAGCTTGATATGACTCCACACGTCCTGATCGCGCAGTCGTCGCGACCGGAAAATCGGCTTTGTCACGTTTCCTTTGATGCTAAGTTGGGACGCATATGCTGCCTTTACGGCGGCGGAGG
The DNA here is from genome assembly GCA_047973065.1 of Paracoccus sp. (in: a-proteobacteria). Taxonomy (GTDB): domain Bacteria; phylum Pseudomonadota; class Alphaproteobacteria; order Rhodobacterales; family Rhodobacteraceae; genus Paracoccus. The sequence continues at coordinate 1,272 of JBKEBH010000060.1, forward strand.
TGCAGCATGGCGCGAAGGCAATCTGGTGCAATCCTGTCCGGGATCAGCCTCGACCGGAAGGGCGACACGACTCTGGCGCGTCAGCTTGAAGAACAGCTACGCGCCACCATTTTGTCGGGGGCCTTGTCCGCCGGAAGCAAGCTGCCGTCCAGCCGGACACTGGCTGTCGAAATCGAGGTTTCGCGCCCGACCGTCGTCGAAGCGCTGGAACGGCTGGCTGCCGAGGGCTTTCTGGAAATGCGCGCCGGTTCGGGCACCTTTGTCGCATGCAGCTTGCCGCAGCATCTGCCGCAAGGGACATCGCGCGCCGTAGTGACCGCAGGCGGAAGGCCCGCGAACATGAAGGTCTCGGGCCTTGGCCGTCGTCTGGACAGGCTGGTCGCCGATATCGACATGCACGAGGCGCGCCCGTTTCTACCCAATAGCCCTGCCTATGATCACTTTCCCTTCGCGGTCTGGCAGCAATGCCTGAAGCGGCAGACGCGGCAAACCTATCGTGGACAGATGGGTTATTCCGAGCCGCAGGGCCATTTGCCGCTGCGGCAAGCTATTGCCGAATATCTCGCACTGCATCGGGGCGACATCTGCGGCCCCGAACAGATCGTCATCACGCCCGGTGCGCATGCCGCCTTCATGCTTGCGGCGCAGGTTTTGACCGATCCCGGCGATCCGATCCTGTTCGAGGATCCCGGTCCCTTCATTGCCCGTAACCTGTTTCTGTCACTGGGGCGGCAGTTGCGGACCGTGCCGGTTGACGATGACGGCATGGATTTCGAGGCTGCGCTGGCGGCGGACCCCCACATCCGCATGGCCTTCGTCATGCCCTCGCGCTCTCATCCGCTGGGAAGAACGCTATCGCGGGTGCGCCGTCAGAAATTGCTTGATTGGGCCGAGGGACATGGTGGCTGGATCGTCGAGGACGATTATGACAGCGAGTTCCGATACACGGGGCGACCGCTGCCATCCATGCACAGCATCGACCGGGCCGGTCGCGTGATCTATGTCGGCACGTTCAGCAAGGCAATGTTTCCTGCGCTGCGCATTGGTTATCTCGTCCTGCCGCCGGAACTGGTCGGTCTGTTTCGTAATGCCGTCGCGCTGATGCTGCGCTGCGCGCCTTTGGCATCTCAGATGGCCTTGGCCGAATTCATCGGCGAGGGCCATTTCGCCACGCATCTGCGGCAGATGCGCCAGCTCTACGCCGAGCGTCGAGACCAGTTCGTGGCGGCCGCAGATCGCGCGGGTCCGGGGCTGTTCCGCGCCGAAAGACCCGAAAGTGGCATGAATGCCGTAGTCTGGTTGCGCGAAGGAACGGATGACCGCGAAATTGCCGCACAGGCGGTTGCCGCGGGCGTGCATGGCTATGCGCTCGGCGACTACCATATGGCGCCGTCCCCGGCGCCGGGATTGCTTCTGGGTTTTGCCGGGGTCGCGAAACATCAGTTCGCCACCGGGATGGAGGCGCTGGCGCGGATCGTCGCCGGCTCGGGCTGAGCGCGGGGCCATCTGATGATGACGGCCCCGCCTTGGTTCAGATCGTCACCGCGTCCGTGATATCCTGCTTGCGGATCAGGCGGCTTAGGGCGTTCGCCACCAGAAAGCCGATCACGGCAAGGATGCTCATCAGCCCAAACACATAGGTATATCCCTGCTGGCCCGGAAACCTGTCGAGGATCGCGCCGTAAACGGTATAGGCGAACATGCCGGGCGCATAGCCGATCAGGCATCCCAGCCCGAAGGCAGAGCCGGTGATGTTCGAAGGGATGCCGATCTCGCTCATCGGTGCCCAGAACACCCCGCGCATGCTGAAGACAATGAAGGCGAAGGAAAGCGTCGCGGCCATAGCCGGGAAGATATAGGCTTGGCCCGGGGGCAGCATGAGGATGATGGCCATGATCGGCAGCAGGGCAAGAAAGGCCATGCGGATATAGCGGCTGGAACTGTGGAATTTCTTGTCGGCGAGGAAACCGCCTGTCGGGCCGCCCAGAACCTTCAGAAAATACTGGTTGATGATGCCGTAAGCACCGACAAGGGCGACCGGCAGCCCGTAGATATCCTTCAGGTAAGGGATGAAATAGGTCAGGCCGCAATAGACGATATAAACCATAAAGACATTCAGGCTGACCAGCCAGATCGCGGGCACCCGCATCGCCGCAACGATGCCGAGCGAGCCAGTCTGCGCAACTTCTGCCGGTTTCGTCGGGTTGCTGCCGCTGAGCAGGAACCAGGTCACAACACCGGCCACGATATTGATGATCGCGTAGAACATGATCGCCGCTTTCAGCCCCTGCGCGCCCGAGCCCATGGCCACGAAGACGCCGAGGGCGGAGAAGGCGACGATGGTATCGACGATGCCGCGCCCGCCCTCCAGGAAGCCGAACATCCGGCCCTGCTCGTCATCATTGCCAAGATTGCGGATCGCCTTCAGCAATGCAGGCCAATAAATACAATCGGCGCAGACCGCCAGCAGCGCATAGATCACCAGCATTTCGCTATATCCGGGGAAGGTCGCCATGTAGAGGCCCAGAAGCCCAGCGCTGATCAGTCCCAACGGGATCAGCTTGCGGGTTTCGAAGCGGTCAGCCAACATGCCGCCCACGACGAAAAGCACCGTGGCAACGATGGCGTTGATGCTGAGCATGGTCCCGATCTGGGTGTGCGTCAGCCCCATGTCCTGCTGCATCGGCACGTAAAAGGCGTCCTTGATATTAGCGAGTTTGTAGATCGTCCCACCACCTAGGATAAGGACGATAAAACGCAGCCATCTGGCGCGAGCGGCGACTTTCATTGGGGTTCTCCCACATGGAGGATTGAAGGGGCGGCGGATTCCCGGCCTTCTGCCAGGGCAAGCTCTGCCAGAAGGCGCAGATCGCGGATCAGGCCGCGGATATAGGCGAGCTGATTTTCCAGCCAGCGATATTCGCCGGCCATCATGCTATCCAGCGTGTGACCCGCCGGCAGGTCGGTATCGCTCATGTCGCGATAAGGAATGAACGGATCCGCCTCCTCATCGGATTGACGGAAGGCCGGGGCGGCATAGTGGTTTTCCTGTTCCAGCGCGAAGGCGATGACCTGTGGGAAGGCGTCACCCAGCATCAGCAGTTCGAACAGCATCCGGGGGCTTGGCATGTCATCCTCGGGGCTACCCTGAAGCACACCATAATGACCGGTGCCATTGCCCTGCGCTACGATCCGCACCCCTTTCAGATGCACCTGACGGATATGGGGGGCCATGGCCCGCAGCGCCGGAAGCGGCTGTTCATTGGCGTTGACCATATTTCCGAAATCGAACAACGCATTCAGCCGAGGATGCCCGACCTTGTTCAGCAGGGCCGCGATCTCGTGGCTTTTCAACTCCTCGTGCTGCTCGAAGTCGAAGTTCAGATCGAAGCGATCCGCCAGCACGGCCAGATAGCGTAGATCCTCTTCAATCTGCAGCGCAACCTCGGACAGATAACCCTCATAGCGGGAATAGACCCGGATATTGCGGGCACCAACGGCACGGGCGATCGCCACTGCCTGATCGACGCTTTCACGCTCTGTCGTGCTGATTTCGATATGCAGGTCCAGGCCGAGCGCGCGCGCCTTCGTGCCGAAAGCATCAAGTTCGGATGGCGACATGCGAGACAGGCTGTTTTCTTCGCCATCCAGAACATGCAGACACAGTCCCTGCAATTCATGACACCACGTGAAGTCCAGAAGGTCCGCAGGCTTAGTCCGAAGATTGGTCAGATTTGTCAGCAGCGCATAGCCATGCGCAAAGAGACGAATTCCATCAAGCCGTCGAATCAGCTTGTGCGCCAAAGCCGGCGTTAGGACCGGTACAGGTTCCTCCTCGGCCTTATGGCGCAATATCGTCTCAAATCTCATTTGAATAACGGACATGTTCCCCCCCGTCCTTAACTGCCACTTGTCTAGCAAGTGCGGGGCAGGTTCGATCTGGCCAGAATTCTGCATCCTGTCTGACCACTCGTATTCAGGCTGTTCTGCTGGTGCTCAAAACCAGCCTCTGACAGGCGCCATCGTCGCCGACCATGCCGGGCACGGTCCAGCCGAAGGGCGCCATGCTGGCGGCGATACGGGCGACCTGATCGGGGCCGTGCATCTTGGCTTTCCGCGCACAGGGGTGCAGCCGCTTGATCGGCCAGAACTCAATCTGGCGCGGCGTAAAGGCGAGGTCCATGGGGCAGTGTGGTCCTGTGGTTGGGTGGCTTCGGCCAAGGTGGGTTGAACGAAGCTGCTTTGCCGTCGAAACTGGCAATGTCGTCCCAGATAACAGCCTGATCCAGGGCCTTTTCCGCCATCCGGGCCACGAGAGTGGCCGCAGCGTAGGTTTCCCGCTCGACATGGCCCACAGTTCGATATCCGGGCAAGGCGAGGGTGAGGCCGAGATCGATCCCGCCCGCGCCGGAGCAGAGGGAGAGGCCGAAGAGGCAGCTGTCATCGTCCCCGGAATCGCGTCCGGGGGCAGGTAAAGCCAGGTCATTCATGGTCTCAGCGTCGGGAGGTTGTCAGGTCGGCGAAGGTTTTGTCGGTGCCATCAAGAATGGCGGATTGCCCGGTCAGGTTCTGCCAGCGGGCGATGGCGACATCGACATAGGCGGGGTTCAACTCGATGCCGTAGCAGACCCGGCCTGTGGTCTCGGCCGCGATCAGTGTGGTGCCGGAACCCATGAAAGGCTCGTAGATCGCCTGTCCGAGGCTGGAATTGTTCAGGATCGGGCGGCGCATGCATTCGACCGGCTTCTGCGTGCCATGCACCGTTTCCGCATCCTGATCCCGGTTCGCGATCTGCCACAGCGTCGTCTGCTTGCGATCCCCGGCCCAATGTCCCTTGCCGCGCTTCTTCACCGCGTACCAGCAGGGCTCGTGCTGCCAGTGGTAGTCGCCGCGGCTGAGGACCAGCCGGTCCTTGGCCCAGATGATCTGGGAGCGGATAGGCATTGTCGCAGCGCGGCGCCCACGGGTCGAGGCCGCCCTGCGCCCGATTCTCGACGTGATGCAGACAGTGCCGCCGTGGGTCTATCTGATCCCGGCGGTCATGATCTTCAGCTTGGGCAAGGTTCCGGCGATCATCGCCACCATCGTCTACGGTATCCCGCCGATGCTGCGGCTGACAACGCTGGCCTTTCGCGGCGTGCCCAAGGATCTGAAGGAACTGGGCGAGGCTATCGGCGCAAAACCTGGCACCATCCTGTGGAAGATCGAGTTTCCGGCGGCTACGCCCACCCTGCTGGTCG
>JBKEBH010000118.1:0-1786 GCA_047973065.1 Paracoccus sp. (in: a-proteobacteria)
TGGCGGGAAAAACCTATTGGAACGGTTAGAATAAATGGCAACGAGGAATGTCAATTCCCCATGGGTGTCTATGAGTTCACCATCACACCGTGAAGAAACCATACCCGACCTGCCAATCCGCGTGCGCTGACCAGAATATGATCCCCTAGCTGGCTGCCCCTTATGGTGCCTATGCCACGGGATCATGTTTTGCCGCGCAGGCGTGCCCAGAAGCCCTGCTGTGGGCGCCGATCCGTCAACAGAGTGCTGGCTTGCTGGCGCCATTTATCACGGTCTTCCCGCAGGTCAGAGATTACAGTTTCCTTATCCGCCAGGCGTTCATTCGCTGCTTCAAGGCGTGCCTGTAGTTCCCTGATCAGGCTTTCGTTTTCGGTGTTAACCGAGGGTGTTTCATTGTGTTTGCTTGCTGCCTGTGGCAGGTAAACCCTGTGAAGCTCTGAAGGATCGATACAGAAAGTTCCTGTCTCATCCTTCCGCGCGGAAATGCGACCTGATTTTATGGCCTTTGAGATGGTTGCCTTTGATTTTCCTGTCGCTTTTGCGGCCTCTCCGAGAGTGTATGCCATGGAGTTTCCTATCGTTCACTTTGCGCAGATAATGAACTGTTCACCTGTTTACTTCTAGCATGCTGTTACTCATGGCTAGGTACGCAGCGATTCCTGCTTCTTGCAATAGGCCACAAAAGCCGCGCCAGGATTCCTTGGCGGGTTGCCTTTGGCTGCTTCCGTCTGGGCGAAGGCCAGCCAGTCAGCACGGAGGGCGTAGTAGTCCCGGCCCTTATCCCTCGCTATCGTCCGAGCCTTTTCTTCAGCCCATTCAGGTAGAGAAATAGACGGGGTGATTTGTGCACTCGCTTGGCGCGGCCTGACCGTCACCAGATCGCTGTCATCCAGTTCGAAGTGATAGAACGGCGTCACATCGGCCTTGATGATCTCGCGCAGATTATGCCGGAACCGTTTGATCGGTGCGTTGCTGCCCGTCTTGTTCTGGAGCGTCGTCAGGCTGATCTGCCACTTCGGTTTGCTGCCGCAGTGCTTCCGCGCAATCTCGTAGAGGCGGCGCTCCAGGGGACGCCGCAGGCGGAAATAGTCGTTCGAGATAGTGACAACCTGATCGGACTCGATGGCCCGCATCAGCCAGCGCGATAGCTTTACCTCGCAGTAGTCCAGTCGGAACCGTTCATCGTCTGTGCGGACAAACCCGCCCTCGTCGATCAGCGAGAAAATCCGTGTCTCGATCTTTCCGCCTGTCCGAACATTGGTGACGAACTGTGTGCCCTGAAGGCGGGCAAAGGCGTTCTCAAGGCGCTTATAGTGGTCTCCGCCAACTTGACGGTTGGTCGCCACGCACAGCTCGCGTGCCGAAAAGCGCACGGTATCCCCGATGGCCTCGCCCCGGTTCTTATGGTGCATGAGCTGGCTGATGACGAAGATCAGGATGTCTTTGTCGAAGATCGTCGGGAGGCCAAGGCCAGAGGGGCGAATCTTCAGGACATTATCACCGCTTCGATATTCGAGATGGCGCATGTCTGGCTTTGTTGCCAGCGAAAACAACGGATGTTCCATTGTCGCCATGTCGTCTTTCGGCACAGCATCCGCGATGTCCAGGACGAAGAAATCGAGATTTGGATGGCGGACGGGAAGCAAACTCATGTGTGAATCTTTGGCCTATCAGGAACCTTTCTGCTTGGCCTATCAGGAACCGACAAGGGCGGGCAAGTCATTTGGCCCTTTCGGAACCAAAATTTGGCCCTTTCGGAACCAAAATTTGGCCCTTTCGGAACCCT
>JBKEBH010000133.1:0-1839 GCA_047973065.1 Paracoccus sp. (in: a-proteobacteria)
CACGCCCGCTTGATCCTTCTTCAATATACATCCGAAACCGTGCCCGAAGCGCGACCGGCAAAGGTGCTGACATCATCCATCCTCCCTATAAGGATGAATCACATCTGAACCCTCATGGGAATCCCAAGAAACTCAGGTTCAGGCCGAAATGCTTTAGGGTATCAGAATAGCATGGTGGACGGCCCGCGTCGGCTGGAGCTTCGGCAAATGGCTCGCAGCGGACTGAAACGATATCGTTACCGATGACCGGAAATGAAACGGGCGGGGATTTCCCCGCCCGTTTTTGCATTTCATCCGGTCTTTATCAGGCCAGCATGCCCATCGGGTTTTCCAGATGCGCAACGATGCGTTCCAGCAATTGAGCCCCAAGCGCGCCGTCGATCACCCGGTGATCGACCGAGAGCGTCATCGACATGACGTTGCGGATCACCACTTCGCCATTTTCGACAACCGGGGTCTGGATGCCGGCACCGACCGCCAGAATGGCGCCATGCGGCGGATTGATGACCGCATCGAAATTCTCGATCCCGAACATGCCGAGGTTCGAGATCGCGAAACTGCCGCCCTGATATTCATGCGGTGCCAGCTTCTTGGTCTTGGCGCGGGTCGCCAGATCCTTCATCTCGGCCGAAAGCGCCGAAAGCGTCTTCTGCTGGGCATCCTTCAGCACCGGGGTGAACAGCCCGCCATCGATCGCAACCGCGACCGCGACATCCGAGGGCTTCAGCTTCAGGATCCGGTCACCGGCCCAGACCGCATTGGCGTCCGGCACTTCCTGCAGGGCCAGAGCGCAGGCCTTGATGATGAAGTCGTTTACCGACAGCTTCACGCTGCGATCTTCCAGCTGCTTGTTCAATGTCGCGCGGAACTTCATCAGCTCATCCAGCTTGGCCGAGCGGCGCAGGTAGAAATGCGGGATGGTCTGCTTGGCCTCGCCCAGACGCGCGGCGATGGTGCGGCGCATGCCGTCCAGCTGAACCTCGACGGTCTCGCGGTCGGCATACATCTTCATGACCATTTCCGCCGAAGGCCCCGCCGGTGCGGCGGCAGCGGCTGCCAGAGCCGCAGCAGGCGCCGCAGCGGCGGCGGGCCTGGCTGCGCCCGGGGTCGCCGATTCGACATCGGCCTTGACGATACGGCCATGCGGACCCGAGCCCTTGACGGCGGCCAGATCCAGCCCCTTTTCCGCCGCGATCCGCCGCGCCAGCGGCGAGGCGAAGATGCGGTTGCCATCGGCGGATTTGGCCGCTGCCGGGGCCGGGGCCGGTGCAGGCGCCGCAGCCGCAGGCGCGGCGGCAGCGGCCGGAGCCGCGGCGGCTTTCGGGGCCGAAGCCGCACCGATATCGTCGGCGCTTTCGCCCTCTTCCAGCAGGACGGCAATCGAGGTGTTGACCTTGACCCCTTCGGACCCTTCCGGGATCAGGATCTTGCCCATCACGCCTTCATCGACGGCTTCGAATTCCATCGTCGCCTTGTCGGTCTCGATCTCGGCGATGATATCGCCCGAGCTGACCGTATCGCCTTCCTTGACCAGCCATTTGGCCAGGGTGCCTTCCTCCATGGTCGGAGAAAGCGCAGGCATCAGGATTTCTGTCGGCATCTCGCGTTCTCCTTACTTATAGGTGACCTTCTTCACCGCCTCGACCACTTCGGCCGAGGTGATGAGAGCGTGCTTTTCAAGATTGGCGGCATAGGGCATGGGCACGTCCTTGCCGGTGCAGTTGATCACCGGGGCATCGAGATAATCGAAGGCGTGTTCCATGACATAGGCCGAAAGATGGTTGCCGATGGAGGCCACCGGCCAGCCCTCTTCAACCGTGACCATGCGGTTAGTCTTCA
>JBKEBH010000159.1:0-1609 GCA_047973065.1 Paracoccus sp. (in: a-proteobacteria)
CGTATATAATTGACCCCGAATTCTCTTTTTATGGTCCAATAGGTTTTGATATCGGTGCATTATTAAGCAATTTATATTTAAATTATTTTGCCCAAAGCTATTGGCAAAAAAAACGGGGTGATAATGATGACTATCAAAAATGGTTGCTCACACTTATTACTACAATTTGGGAAAAATTTGCTTATAAATTTGAACAAAATTGGATCAATGAAGTCCGTAAGGGAGAAAATGAATTTCATGTTCGAGGCTGGAATGATGCTGGTTTCGCCCTCTATCGCAAACAACGGATTGCTCGTATCCTTTCCGATACAATTGGCTTTGCAAGTTGTAAGATGATGCGCCGTATTGTAGGGCTTGCCAAAGTGACTGATATTACAAAAATACCTGATAGCAAAGCCCGTACACAAATAGAAGAGCACGCCTTAAAACTCGGGGCATATATGGTTGTTCATCGGGATCAAATTACAAGCTTCACTGAAATCAATGCATTGGCTGTTCAGCTTACTCACCAAGATAGAATAAAAGTGTAAACCAATGGTAAGTTCTATGATAAAACAACCCATTATAACGGTAAAGAATATTGGCAAAGTCTTTGGAAATACACGGGTTTTAAATAATATTTCTTTTAATTTTTATCCAGGTGAAATCTTTGCCATGGTAGGTGCAAATGGTGCTGGAAAATCAACTTTAATCAAAGTAATATGCGGATATTATCCTGATTATGAAGGTAATATTTTTGTAAATGGGGTGAATATACATTTTCATTCACCCCAAGATGCTTGGCAAAAGGGAATTACAACGGTTCATCAACTTATTAACCAGGGTGTAATCCAAAATATGACAGTTGCACAAAATTTGGCACTTTCATATATGATCTCACCAGATAAAAACTTTTGGTATAAGCCTAAAAAGATTAAAGAATATGCAACAAAAGTTGCCAAGGAAATGGAACTAAACCATTTAGATTTAGATATGCGTGTAAGTGACTTAACACAGTCGGATAGACAACTTATTGCGATTGCACGCGCCTTAGCCAATAAACCAAAGCTGCTTATCTTAGATGAGCCAACTGCTGCAATATCAGAAAAAGAAACTGAGCATCTTCTTGAGCATCTCTTTCGTCTAAAAGAACGTGGTGTAAGTATTTTATATGTTTCTCACCGTTTACATGAAATTGAGCGCATTGCCGATAAAGTTGGAGTTATTCGTGATGGTAACTATGCGGGTACATTAGAGCGCCCGTTTAAAGTAAAAGATATTGTCCAATCTATGGTTGGAGATATGAGCCAAGACCATAAACATACTAAAATACCACCTAATCGTAATGTAACTCCTATATTAGAAGTTGAGGATTTACAGCTTTTTGAACATGCTCCCAAATTAAATATAAAGATTTGGCCTAATGAAATACACGGACTAAGAGGGCTTATTGGTACTGGAAAAACGCAATTAGCCCATATCCTTTTTGGGCTAGAACAACCCTATAGCGGAACAATTAAAATCAATGGTAAAGAAGCCGATATATCTTCTATTCCAAAGGCTTTAAGATATGGGGTACATATGGTACCAAAAGATCGAGCAAATAAGGCAGTTATTCCAGAGCAATCTA
>JBKEBH010000177.1:0-1639 GCA_047973065.1 Paracoccus sp. (in: a-proteobacteria)
CCCAGACCGTGTGGCCGCCGCGTTTGTACGATTCCATACCCGCAGTTTACACCGCAACCGGCGCAATCCCATGCCGGCTAAAGCCGTGGGGTTTACTGATCCCCTATCGGGGACTCTAAAAAAGGACGACGTGAGCTTGCGCGCAGATCAGCTAGACACGAGGGGCAGCGTCAAGCTGTGCAATACTGAAGCAGCCGGCACGATATGGTTGTCCAATGCAAAGTTGGGCGGCGATCTAGATTGCACAGGGATAAAGCTAACAAAGACAACCGACTGCCTGATTGCGGAAGGGCTGGACGCAAAAGGTTGTGCATTTTTGGACAGAATCCGGGCGGAAGGCACTATACGATTGTCCGGCGCAAAACTAGGCGGCGATCTGTCTTTCACCGGGGCCAAACTCACCCAGAAGGGTGGAACTACCCTATACTGCAGCGGCGCAAAAATCACCGGAACCTGGTTCTGGCGGGATGGGGTGCATTGCGTCGGCGCAATCGACCTGTCGGGAGCCGAGATCGATACCATTACTGACGACCCGCAATGCTGGCCAGCCGAAATACTACTGGATCGCTGTCGCTATGGCGCGTTCACCGGCACGGGCGTTTCGGGGCGTGAACGCATCGACTGGCTGTCCCGCATGAAGCCCCAGAAATATGGCAAGGACTTTTGGCCGCAACCCTATGAGGAATGCGCCCGCGCGCTACGCGAGGCGGGGCATGGCGCGGATGCCCGCGAGGTGCTGATCGAAAAGGAGCGCTTGCAACGCCAAGACCGGCATGCCCGCTTGGGCCGTGAATATGACGCCGCCAAGGGCAAATGCCTCAGGCTGGACATCTTTCTGCGACGCTGGCTGCTGCGCTGCTGGGACAGGATCATCTGGCTGACTGTCGCCTATGGTCGCCGGCCGTTGCAGGCAATCGTGCCGCTGATGTTTCTATGGCTGATCGGCAGCTTCATCTTTGGAGCAGCAGCATGGTCGGGCCAGATCAAGCCGAACCTGCCGCAAATCCAGCGTACCCCTGAATGGGTGGCCTGCGGGGTCAATTCCGATCTGGGTGCAATTCCCGAACGCCAGCGACCGCTTTATCTGCCCCGCGCAAATGCGGGTGAAACCCAGATGGATTGCTTTCTGCGCCAGCCCGAGGCCGCCGCCTATCCCCGCTTTGACCCCTTGATCTATTCCGCCGATACGCTGCTGCCCATCGTCTCGCTGGAAATGCAATCCTATTGGATTCCTGACGACCGCAAGCCCATCGGGTGGTGGGCGCGGTTCTATCTGTGGCTTCATATCTTTGCAGGCTGGGGCTTGACGCTGCTGGCCGTCGCCGGGTTCTCTGGCCTGATCAAGACGGATAACACGAAATGAGCGAACTTGAATCCCGTATCCGAGGCAGTTTTGAGCGTCAGACCATGATGCGGACGCTGGGCGCGGAACTGACCTGTATCGAACCGGGACGGGTCGTCATTGCCGCGCCGATCCTGCCGACGGTCTTGCAGCAGCAGGGCGCGGGCCATGCCGGGCTGGCCTTCAGCATCGGCGATTCGGCGGCGGGTTATTCGGCACTGACACTGATGCCCGAAGATACCGAGGTGATGACGGTCGAGATGAAGATCAACCTGATGTCCCCCGCCCTGGGTGATC
>JBKEBH010000179.1:0-3166 GCA_047973065.1 Paracoccus sp. (in: a-proteobacteria)
GGCAGTGGCATATGTATGACACGGTCAAGGGCTCGGACTGGCTCGGCGATACCGACGCGATGGAATATCTGGCGCGCGAGGCCCCGAAGGCGGTCTATGAGCTGGAACATTACGGCGTGCCCTTCTCGCGCACCGAAGAGGGCAAGATCTATCAGCGCCCCTTCGGCGGTCATACCACCGAATTCGGCGAAGGCCCGCCTGTGCAGCGCACCTGCGCGGCGGCCGACCGCACCGGCCATGCCATCCTGCACACGCTTTACGGCCAGTCGCTCAAGAACAACGCGGAATTCTTCATCGAGTATTTCGCGCTCGATCTGATCATCACCGATGGCAAATGCACCGGCGTCGTCTGCTGGAAGCTCGATGACGGCACCATGCATGTCTTCAACGCCAAGATGGTGGCGCTGGCGACCGGCGGCTATGGCCGTGCCTATTTCAGCGCGACCTCGGCCCATACCTGCACCGGCGATGGCGGCGGGATGGTCGCCCGCGCCGGCCTGCCGCTTCAGGACATGGAATTCGTGCAGTTCCACCCGACCGGCATCTATGGCTCGGGCTGTCTGATCACCGAAGGCGCGCGCGGCGAGGGTGGTTATCTGACCAATTCCGAAGGCGAGCGCTTCATGGAGCGTTATGCCCCGACCTACAAGGATCTGGCCTCGCGCGATGTGGTCTCGCGCTGCATGACCATCGAGATCCGCGAAGGGCGCGGTGTCGGTCCCGAAAAGGACCACATCTTCCTGAACCTGATGCATCTCGATCCGGCAACCCTGCATGAGCGCCTGCCGGGGATTTCGGAATCGGCCAAGATCTTCGCCGGCGTCGATGTGACGCGCGAGCCGATCCCGGTTCTGCCGACCGTGCATTACAATATGGGCGGCATTCCGACCAACTACTGGGGCGAAGTGCTGAACCCGACGCCCGAACATCCCGATGCGGTCTTCCCGGGCCTGATGGCGGTGGGCGAAGCCGGGTGCGCGTCCGTCCATGGCGCCAACCGTCTGGGTTCGAATTCGCTGATCGATCTCGTGGTCTTCGGCCGTGCCGCCGCGATCAAGGCGGGCGAGGTCGTGGACCGCGCCAGCCCGATCCCGGCGACCAACGCGGCGGCGGTGGACAAGATCCTCGACCGTTTCGACGCCATCCGTTTCGCCGATGGCGGCACCCCGACCGCTGAGCTGCGCGGCGAGATGCAGCGCACCATGCAGCGCGATGCGGCCGTGTTCCGCACCGACAAGACGCTTGCGGAAGGCGTTGAAGCGATGAAGGAAATCGCCGCCAAGCTGGACGATCTGCATGTCACCGATCACGGGCTGATCTGGAACACCGATCTGATGGAAACGCTTGAGCTGACCAACCTCATGCCCAATGCCATGGCGACCATCGTCGCGGCCGAGGCGCGCAAGGAATCGCGCGGCGCTCATGCCCATGAGGATTATCCCGATCGCCATGACGATGAGTGGCGCAAGCACAGCCTTGCCTGGGTCGATGGCAGCAATGTGACGCTGGCCTATCGCCCGGTGCATCTTGAACCGCTGACGAATGCGGCCGAAGGTGGTATTGATCTGAAGAAGATTGCACCGAAGAAGAGGGTTTACTGATGCGTTCTTTTCTGATTCTTGCGACGGCATCGCTGGTTCTCGCGGGTTGTGTGGCCCGTGTGCCGCCGAGCCAGCCGGTTCCGCCGACCCCGGTTGCGCCGGTGACGCCGCCGCCGGCAACCACGCTGGACAGCTCGACCCGGGCGGTGGCCCGCGATGTCGTGAACCGCGAAATGGCCAAGCGTCTGCCCGGTCGCAATGTCGCGCCCTATACCGATTGCGTGGTCAACAACGCCTCGATGGCCGAGCTGTCCGATATCGCCGCGCGCGGTGTCAATGATGCCTCCTCGGCGGCCTCCTCGGTGGCGGTCATCGTTCAGCGGCCCGACACGACGCAGTGCATTGCCAAGGTCGCGGCGGTCGCCTGATCATGCGCCTTGTGCTGCCCCTTGCCCTGATCGTTCCGCTGGCGCTTGCCGCCTGCGGGCCGATTCCCCTGGCAGATGCGGAACGTGTCTGTCTTGACGATGCCCATGCCGCCACCGGGCCGCATGGCTCTGTCGGGGTGGGCGTGGGCAGCGGTGATGACGGGCATGCCTTCGGCAGGTTTGAGCTTTCGGTCTCGTCCGACTATATCATGGGGCGCAACCCGGCCGAAGTTTACGCGAAATGTGTGCAGCGCCGTTCGGGCCAGCTGCCATCGCGTCCGCTGCACGACCAGCCTGGCTGGTCTGGCAAATAGGGCAGGGAGAGACGATGATCCACCTTGCCGCGACAGAGATTTCGCCCGGGCGCCCATATGTGCCCCGGCATGGCGGGTGCAAGGCGCCCGATGACAGCCGGCGCTGTGCCGGTCTCCAATTCGACGCCTTCCAGGCCGGTACGGCCCAGAATTAAGGAAACTGACGATGGTCGAACTCACGCTTCCCAAGAACAGCCAGATCCGGGTCGGCAAGACCTGGCCGAAGCCCGAGGGCGCGACCAATCTGCGCAAGTTCAAGATCTATCGCTGGGACCCCGATACCGGCGAAAACCCCCGCGTCGACACCTATTTCGTCGATCTCGACAAATGCGGCCCGATGGTTCTGGACGCGCTGATCAAGATCAAGTCGGACATCGACCCGACCCTGTCCTTCCGCCGGTCCTGCCGGGAAGGGATCTGCGGCTCCTGCGCGATGAATATCGACGGCGGCAACCATCTGGCCTGCATCTACGGCATGGATGAGATCGAGGGCGACGTGAACATCTATCCGCTGCCCCATATGGCGGTGGTCAAGGACCTGATCCCGGATCTGACCCATTTCTATGCGCAGCATGCCTCGATCAATCCGTACCTGATCACCAAATCGCCGACCCCGGCCAAGGAATGGCGCCAGTCGATCGAGGATCGTCAGGAGCTCGACGGGCTCTATGAATGCGTCATGTGCGCGTCCTGCTCGACCTCCTGCCCGAGCTACTGGTGGAACGGCGACAAATATCTGGGCCCGGCGACGCTGCTGGCGGCCTATCGCTGGATCATCGACAGCCGTGACGAAGCCACGCCGGAGCGTCTGGATGAGCTGGAAGATCCGTTCAAGCTTTATCGCTGCCACACCATCATGAACTGCACCAATACCTGCCCGAAG
>JBKEBH010000209.1:0-1908 GCA_047973065.1 Paracoccus sp. (in: a-proteobacteria)
TGAATCCCAGGCGCAACTGATGGTAAAGCTGGGCAGGGAAAATACCCAGGTACCCGTTACTGTTGAAAAAGGCGATGTTTATTCAACCGGAGTTCAAAAAGAAGAAATTCATTCCTATATGCGCCTGTTATTGTCTAACGAAATTATTGATGAAACCATTGATACCATTGGACTGCAACGCTTTGAATATCAACCCGAGCAGGCAACCAGTCTGGTTCATGCAATCAAACTGAAAGTCAAGGCCACAGTCAGAGTACTCAGGAGAAATGTACAGGACCTGTTAATCAGGGTTGGACTCAAAAACAGATTGACAGAAAGAGAGAAGATTTTCAAATTACTCAAGAGAAACCTGTCGGTCAACCGGGAAAAAGATTCAAACGTCATTACTGTCTCCATCCGGCTGGCTGACCCGCAACTGGCACAGGATGTACTGACAGCCATTATAGAAGCCTATCAGGGCCAACACATACGACTGAATCAACGCTATTACATGTTAAATGTGTTTGATGAACAAACCCGGAACTACAAGCGCGAGCTGGAAGATAAAGAAGCAGAAATCGAATCAATCAAAACCACATGGAAATTAACCGCACCGGATATGCAGATACAGGGGTTGATCGGCAACATCCAGACATTCAGGATGACCAGGGATACCTATCTGGTTGAAAAGCAAAAACTGCTCAGTCAGCAGGGCCTGTTACTGGCCCAGTTTAACCAGACCCCTCCAACACGAATCCAGGCGGAAGAAATCACTCAAAGTGAAAGCACCAGACTGATCCAGGAAGAACTGGCTGATCTAAAGATACAACGGGCAAAACAAATAAAGTTGTATAAAGAAGACTCGCCTGTTGTCAGAATACTGAATAACCGCATACAGAACCTTGAAGGACTGTTAAAACAGGAAGGGACGAACACCACTTCCGGAACCATCTATCAGCCGAATCCGGCATACGAACGGATTCAACAGCAGATCAGCCAGACCGAGGTTGAACTTGAAGGTCTGGATGCAAGTCTGGATGAGATCGAACGCACCATATCAAAACTTGAAAGCAGATTGTCCGGACTAAGAAAAGGCACCAACCTGCTGAATATGCTGCAAAGAGAACAGGCCGTGCTGGAAGAAAAGTTCATCGCCAATGCCAAACGGTTTGAACGGATCAGAATTGATCATGCCCTGGATACAAACGAGGTATCCAATATCAGCCTGATGTCGACACCGAATTACCCGGTGGAACCGGCTGCTCCGAAAAAATTATTACTGATGCTGATCGGCTGTATATTTGGCCTGTTCCTGAGCACAGGTCTGGCATTTTTACGGGAATGGCTGCTGCAGATTATTCATGACAGTGAAGACGTAAAATCGATGAAAGATATTGACGTTCTGGGGCAGTATTCACTGTCACAACGATGAGCGGGTTATATGCTTGCAGACCCGGATAAAAAATGAAAAAGATTATCGCGCATCCGGGTATACACCTGCTCACCGGCATGTCGATCGGAATATTGTATGTAGTACTGGGGGCAAAGACCTCTCCACTGTTGTCATTGATCGGCCTGCACAGCTTTCATCTTCAGTTCAGCCTCATTCCCGCATGATCGGGTCAAAGACAATTTCGAATTGGACCATCCGCACAACGCCAGGCTGCAGAGGAGGCCAAATGCTCTTCAACCGAACATCGCCATTCAATCAATAGCTTGCGCTTGGCTGATATTCCATTCCGGCAAGATTTGAAAATTCCGATCCTGCAACATAGTCAACCGGCAAAGCCAACGACGCATAAGCAAGCAACCAGCTGGTTGCGCCAGACCAGATGCAGATTGCTGCACTCCTATTCACCCGTGGGTGACGTCTGCTGCGGACACCAGATCGACCGGCATCTTCATCCAGCACCCGATCGAACCGATCAC
>JBKEBH010000233.1:0-6712 GCA_047973065.1 Paracoccus sp. (in: a-proteobacteria)
CTTCCTCAATCAAATCATGAAACCGCGACCGAAGCGCGACCGGCAAAGGTGCTGACATGATCAATCCTCCCAAACAGGATGAATCACAGATCAGACCTCAGGGGAATCCCAACGATCCAGGTTCTCGCTCGGACGCTTTAAGGGTGCCATGGACGGCCAAGCCTTTGCCGCCTACATCCGCGAGGTGCTTGTTCCCGAGATCGCGCCCGGAACCGTGGTCATCCTCGACAACCTGGCCACGCACCGGAACAAGGAGGCGGCAAAAGCCCTGCGCGAACACGGCTGCTGGTTCCTCTACCTGCCGCCATACTCGCCGGACCTGAACCCCATCGAACAAGCCTTCTCGAAACTGAAAGCTCACCTCAGGCGGATCGGGGCCAGAACCTTCACCGAAGTCTTCGAGGCCATCGGCGCAATCTGCGGTCTCTACGATCCAACAGAGTGCTGGAACTACTTCAAACCTGCCGGATATGTCACAAATGAAAACCGAAACGCTTTAGGCCATCAGCCACTCATATTCCGCGTCCCAGGCGCTGCCGGCTTCATCATATCTGTCGATGAGATACAGAAGGCTTCCGCCGATCCCGTAAACCGCCGGGAATCCAGTACCTTGCCGGGACCGCTATATTCCTTCGCCCCCAGATCGGGCGCCCGCTTCAACGCGTGCTGTGCATCGACCACGCGCCACCCCATCGCCGGGGCGCAGGGACCATGAGCCTTGATGAATGCGTGCGCATGGCTGGCCGGTTCGGTATTCAGCACATAGTTGATGCCGCCCTGTCGGTAGAGCGTGACATTGCGGCTCTTGTAATGCGCAACCGGCACGACCCCCATCTTGCGAAACAGGATATCGAGCTATTCCGGCTCGGGATGGGCGAACTCGACGAATTCGAAACCATCGGTCCCCGTAGGATTGGTGGCGCTGATCGTGGCTTTCGGGGCGTTGTGTGGAAATGGTCCCATGCTTTCCTCCTCACGGCATGGAAGCATCATGGCCCATCATGGCCCGGAAAATATTTGTAATTGCAACGAATTTCGCTGATCCTGTGCATGAAATACGCATGAGCCACAGGATCATGACCGAACCGACGCATGACAACTTTGATCGCGCGATTCTGGCCGCATTGCAGCGTTATGGCGCGCTGACCAATGCCCAACTGGCCGAGATCGTGAACCTGTCCCCCTCGTAATGCTCGCGCCGGCGGGCGGCGCTGGAGAAGGCCGGGGTGATCCGGGGCTATGTCGCGCGCCTGGACGGACGGTCCCTGGGTTTCGGGATCCGGGCATTCGCCCGGGTCAACCTGCGCAATCACGGCGCTGCCGGAGACCGCGACTTCGCCAGCTTTGCCGCCGCACAGCCCGAACTCAGAGCGGCGCATTCGGTGTCAGGCGATGCTGATTATGTGCTGGAACTGCAGGTCCGCAACCTTGACGAACTGGCGGCCTTCATCCATGAGCGTCTGCTTGCCCATAGCCAGGTCATGCAGGTGCGTTCCGAAATCGTATTGAAGGCCGCCAAGGAAGATGGCGGCCTGCCCATCCAAGGAAACTGACCGATGTGCGCCACACCCGATCAGTGGCGCGCCACCGTCCGCGTCGCGCGATTGCTGCTGACGCATTGCGCCCCGGAAAACGCGGTTTCCAGATCGAGATTGTCATCGACCAGCTCTTCCAGCGTGACCCGATCCAGCGCACGATAAAATGCCCCGATGGCGTCGATAAGCGCATCGCGCAGCCGGCAGCCCTCGGTCAGCGGGCAGGTATTGCCAGCATCGTCAAAGCACTCGGTCAGGGGCAAATCCCCCTCGAACAGGGAAAAGACTTCACCAACCGTAATCGCATGTGGCTCTCGCGCCAGCTCGACGCCGCCGGTCCGGCCGCGATGGGTCTTCAGAAAGCCGCGCGCCGACAGCTGATTGACCACCTGAGCGACATGATGGACAGATGCGTTACACGCGGCAGCCGCATCGCCCGAACGGGTCAGGCTGTCACGATTGACCGCGCAATACATCAGCACGCGCATGGCCAAATTGGTTCTTACAGTCAATCTCACAGCTGTCCTCCATTAAAGGGGGCAGATATCCAGTCGGGGCTTGGGATTACATTGACCTTAATCAAAACGCCTCGTCCAATAGAAAATTATTTCAACCAGTAACTATTCGGAATTCCCTAGTGTCATATTCTGAATATTTCCGAAAAATCCAGAAATCAGCCAGCCCCGACGTCTTGTGATTTCTGCGCAGGGTGGTGCCGCTGAAGGGACTCGAACCCCCGACCCCATCATTACGAATGACGTGCTCTACCAGCTGAGCTACAGCGGCCCTGCCTGCGTGCCGCGCCGGATAGCAGGTTCCGGCGCGGGGGAAAAGACTTTTTTCATCGCGGATCCCTCCGCGATCCACGCCCGCTCAGCGCGAACGGGCCGGCCCGTCTATGGGCTCGACATCCGGGCGAACCGGCATGTCGCCGTCCAGGGCCGGCTGGCTGTGACGGGCCGTTTCGCGGGCAGGCGGAAGCGAGCTGTCCTCGGGAAACTCGACATCCGGGCGAACCGGCTCGGCGATGGTTTCCGTCCCGGGCGCAGGCCCCGCCTCGGTCCTGGCCTTGATCGCCGCCGCTGCCGGGGCGGGTTCAGCCTTGGGCGCGGGCCGGGCTTCGCTTGCCGCCGGCTTCGGGGCGGGCGCCGCCTTCACCTCCGCCGTCGCTTCAGGTTCGGGCCTGGCTTTCGGCATCGCCGGCGGTTCGGGATCGGTGACGGTGCTGGCGGGCTCGGCAAGGAAATCCGATTCGCGCGGCACCATGCCCGGTGCCACATTCGCCGCGACCGGGGGGGCGGGCTTGCGCGGCGCAGATGCAGGTTCCGCCGGCGTTTCCACCATTTCGGCGGCGGCAGGCGCTTCGATTTCGACGGTCTCCACGGTTTCGGACGTGGCCACGGTATCTGCCGGGCTGCCGATCAGCAGCGGCAGCAGCTCCGTGCCGGTCGCCACCGCTGCCGAGCGCTTATGCTCGGGCTCGCGCCAGCTCAGCGTATCGAAACCGCCGCAATGGCTACAGACCGGCGCCCAGTCTTCCATGACGCTGTCGCATTTGTCGCAGACCCATTGCGGCCCGCGCGATGCGCCCATGGCCTTGACCAGCCAGGCCCGGACGATCGCATCATCGGCACCTTCGCCGCGTTCCACGGCCGCCATGATCGACAGGCTGCGCGTGGTCGGATGGGTCTTCGCCAGATCGCCAAGCGCACGCCGCGCACCGGGGAAATCCTCATTGGCGAGCAGCAGCTCGGCGCGCAGCAGCCGGGTTTCCTCATGGTCGGGGTTCTTCTTCATCAGCGCTTCAAAACGCTTCAGACGCTGTGCCGGGGTCTCATCGGGGGCAACCTCGGCATAGGCCCTGGCGAGATCGGGATGCGGCTGCACCGACCAGCCCTTTTCCAGCAGCCGTTCCGCATTGCGCGGATTTTTCTGGATGACATAGGTCTGCGCGGCCAGAACCACCGCCGGGATCAGATCGGGCGAGGCCTTGGCTGCGGAAATCGCCGCTTCACGGGCCGAAACCGAGCTGCCCTGTGCCAGAACATCGCTGGCTTCCTGCAGCGCCAGAACTGCGTCGCGGCGAATGTGAACGTCTTTGGGCAATTCGCCAAGCCGGCGCTTTTCCTTCAGAATGCCGCGCGCGCCCTTCCAGTCGCCTTCCTTGGTGGACAGCTCCAGCAGCGTATTCTGGACCTCGACATGGCGCGGTTTCAGCGCATAGGCCTTCTGTGCCAGTTGCAGGGCGGTCTGGGTATCGCCCTCGACCAGTTTCTGACGCATCAGCCCCCGGATTCCGACAAAGCGGGTGCGGTCGTCGTCCAGCATCTCGCGATAGACCGTCTCGGCCCTGGCATTGTCGCCAGCCACTTCGGCCGCCTGCGCGGTCAGCAGCCGGACCGTGCGCGGATCGTCCAGGTATTTTGCTGCCCGCTTGGCCATGGCCTGGGCTTCCTTGCCCTCGCCCGCCGCAATTGCCAGCAGGCCCTGCGACATGGCCTCGATGCCCTTCTTGCGCCGGGTACGGGCAAAATAGCGGTCAATCGCGGTTTCATCGCCCAGCAGGAAGCGGATGAAGGCCCAGACGAGACCCAGCAGCTTGAAGAACAGCCAGCTCGCCGCCATCAGCAGCGCCAGCGCCGCCACGGCCTGAATCGGGCCAAGCGTATATTCCATGCCATTGACCACCAGACGGATCCCGTCCGAATTAGCCGAAAGCATGTTCAGCCCAAGCGCGGCGGCCAGGATGACGGCGAAGAACAGAAGGATTTTCAGCAGCGATAATAACATGATCTATCCCTCAGTTCAGCGTTTGGGCGACGTCGTTCAGCGCCGCCTGAGCGGCAAGATAGGCCGAAGCCTGCGCGGTCCAGCTGGCAAGCACCTCCTTGCCGGCAGGGGGCAGCGCATCGAGTTCGGTCAGCGCGGCACTCAGATCGCCCTGCTGGACCTGCACGGTTGCCCGCGACAAAACGGCATCGGGATCGCCGCCATCGCGCGGCTCGACCGAACGGGCGCCGGTCTGCACACGCAGGAAATTCCCGATGGCATTCATGGCACTGCCGCCCTGCGATTGTTCCTTCAGCGAAGCTCTCAGCGCCGCGCGCGAGGCTCCGTCAAAGGCGGTCTGGATCTCGACCAGCGTCGGCAGCTCCGCCTGGCTCAGCTGCTCGGGCACCGCAACACCCGCCTGCTGGAGCTGCTGGACCGCCGCATCAGCCGCCCCGCCACGTTCCAGCGCGGTGCCAATTGCGGCGACCGATGCCACCGTCTGCGCGCGTTTGGTCGCGGCATCGGCTTGGCTTTGCACATTGGCGAGGCTGGCTTCGGCCTGCTGTGCGACCTCGGCAATCCGGGCCTGCACCTGATCGGCATTGGCGGCCAGAGCCTGCAGCTGCTGGACCGCCTGCGGGTCGATCTGCGGGCGCTCGTTCAAAGCGGCCAGAGTGCGGGACTGGGCCACGACCTGCTGTTGCAGTGCGGCAAGCTGGCCCGCCATATCCGCCGGCACAGAGCCGTCGCCATTGCCGGCCGGAACAGCCATTGCCGGCACGTCGGCCATCGCCTTGACCTGCGCGCCCAGAGCTTCGATTCGCGCATTCAAATCATTGAGGGCCGCCGAATCGGCGGCGGTGGCTGGCGCGGCATCGGTCTGCCCGGTCTTGGCCAGCAGCTCCTGCGCGGCGGCGGTGCCGGCCTGCGATCCGGCCTGGGTCGCCGCAGCGACGGTTTCTTCGCGCAGCGCCTTCAGCTGGGCCTGCCCTGCGGCTTCAGCCTGCGATTGCAGCGCTGCCGGATCGAGCCCGCGCATCGAGGCCGGCAGATGGGGAAGCGTGTAAATTGTGGCTCCGGCGCCGAGGCCCGCAGCGATTGCACCGCCAAACAGCATCGGCCAGAAGCCGGATTTCTTCACCACAACCGGCGCAGGCTGAGCCGTTTTTGCCGCGGTCGCCTGAGCATCCGGGGCCTTCGCCGGTGCCGGCTTCGCAGAGGCGGTGGCCTTCGCGGAAGCCTTGTCGCTGTCCGAAAGCGCCTTCGGCTTTGCCGCGGCCGGTTCGATCTTGTGTTCGGATTTGCCCAGCATGGTGGATTCGATGGGCTGTGACGGAGGAATGCGCGACACTGTTGCCGCACCGGGCTCAACCGGGTTGGACATGATCACCGGCTCCGATGCCGGCTGCTTCGCTGCACCCTTGCCGGAATTTCCGGTCTGCGCATTTGAAGGCTTGTTGGTCTTGGCCACGTGCTATCCCCCTGAAACCCTGCGATCCTGAGGCAAAACCGGATCGCCGTTGCGGGCAGTCTAGCCGCCGCCCTCACCGGCCTCAACCCACGGGGAAGCGCTTCGTTCCGAATGTCCGCAGCGCCGCGATCTGCGATATCATCGCCGCACGGGCCGGCTGCACCGCGATCTGGCGCAGCCGCGCCGGTCCCTGATAGGCCGCATCCACCGCTGCGCTGATCGAGATAACCGCAATCGGTGCCATGATATCGGGCATGGCATTGAGCGCCTCGGACAAAAGCGCGGCACTGCGCGGCGACAGCAGCGGCAGAATCAGCGGGCGGGTTCCACGCAGCGCCATGCGGGCCGGCTCGTTCAGGGGCTGGGCGATCTGATCGTAGACGGCGATGCCCGGCACCGGCAGCCTTCGCGCAAGGTGACGGCCATGCAGATGCAGCCAATCCTCGCGCCCGGCCAGCAGCGGGATCAATCCTTCGGCATCGCCCGGCCCTTCCGTTACGGCAAAGCCCGCCGCCCGCGCCGCCGCCGCCGTCTGCGGGCCAACGCACAGCGCCGGACGCCCGGCGCCCGGCCCGGCCATCGGCACCGCCCGGGCCGAGGTAAAGACCAGCCCCGGCGCCGCCGCCACCCGACCCGTATCGAAATCCAGCGCCTCGATCCGCAGGATCGGCGAGATCATGCAGTCGAAACCGGGCAGTTCAGCGGCAAAGGCCCGCGAAAGGGCCTCGGGCCGGGTCAGAAGACAAAGAGGAGCGGTCATTGCGGCCTCGCGGTCGGGCGTCTATCTGAGAGCTAACCCCTTCCTCAGCAAGGCCGCAACCATGGGACTGACATTTCTGGGCATCGAAAGCAGCTGCGACGATACCGCCGCCGCCGTGGTCGACGGCGACGGCCGCATCCTGTCCTCGGTGGTGGCCGGGCAGAACAGCCTGCA
>JBKEBH010000234.1:0-29279 GCA_047973065.1 Paracoccus sp. (in: a-proteobacteria)
TGAGCCGTCAGCTTCAGGCTATCGGACCACCGTCAGAGCCGAGCGACCGAAGGTGGATTAGGGCCGCGTTTCATTCCAGCAGATCGCGGTCCCCATTCCAGTTTATCGTCGTGCCGTCCAGCGGTAGACGATATTGGCCTTGAGTTCCAGAAGCGCGATGCGGCGCTGGAGCTGGCGGCGTTCTTCGGGGTCTTCGATCTGGGCAAGGATGCCGCGTTGCGCCTCGACATCCTTGCGAAGCTGGAACTCCTGCGGAAGGAAACCGGCCTCCGCCATGATCCGGTGCAGCACATCGTCGGAGGATTCGCGCAAGCGTTCCGGCGGGATCAGCTTGCCCTCGCCGGGCAAGCCGCGCAATTCGTCCCTCAGCCCCGCCGCGTCGATGCGGCGCTGAGGGATACGTTCGAACCATGCATTACATGGCTTTCAGCTGAGCCAGTGCCGCATTGATCCGGGCCAGGTCTTCGTCCAGATCGGTGAGCTTCTGGCGGGTTTCCTCGATCACTTCCAAAGAAGCAGTCTCGACGAATTTGGGGTTGTCGAGCCGCTTGCGCAAGCCTTCGGCATCCTTGCCGGTCTTGCCGAGGTTCTTTTCGAGCCGGGCCGTTTCCGCCGCCACGTCGATGACATCGCCGATCGGCAGCGCAAAGGACGCGCCCTGGGCCGCGACAGCGATCATGCCCTTGCCGGCCGCACCGTCCTGCGGGGCATTGACCCGGGCCAGACGCTCGATCAGCGGGGCATTGGCCGCCAGCGCCTTGCGGGCCGCGCCGTCGGCTTCGGTCACGATCAGATCGAGCTTCGCACCGGCCGGCACCCCCATCTGGGCCCGGGCCGAGCGGATCGCCTCGATCAGCTGGATCACCCAGTTCATCTGGCGGTCCGCATCGGCGTCGATCAGATCGGCGCCGAGTTCGGGCCAGTCGCCAAGCGTCAGCAGGCGGGCGCGGTCCCCGGTCAGCGCCCAGAGCTCCTCGGTCACGAAAGGCATGATCGGATGCAGGAGCGCATAGCACCGATCAAGCACCCAGCCCATGGTGGCCCGGGTTTCCTCGGCATATTCGCCATCGAACAGGGGCTTGGCGAATTCGACATACCAGTCGCAGACCTTGCCCCAGACGAAGGCGTAAAGCCCGGTCGCGGCATCGTTGAAGCGGAAGCTTTCCAGCGCCGCATCCGTGGCCATGGTGGCGCGGGCCACCTCGCCGATGATCCAGCGGTTGACGGTATGCTGGGGATTTGGACGCTCGCCGGCGCCGCGCACGCCGTTCATCTCGGCGAAGCGGGTGGCGTTCCAGATCTTGGTGACGAAGTTGCGGTTGGCTTCGACATGTTTGGGTCCCAGCTTCGGGTCGCGCCCCATGGCGGCCATCGAGGTCAGGGTGAAGCGCAGTGCATCGGCGCCATATTCGTCGATCAACACCAGCGGGTCGATGACATTGCCCTTCGACTTCGACATCTTCGCGCCTTTTTCGTCGCGCACGAGCCCGTGGACATAGACGGTATGGAAAGGAATATCGTCGACGACTTCCAGCTGCATCATCATCATCCGGGCGACCCAGAAGAAGATGATGTCGAAGCCGGTGACCAGCACGTCGGTCGGGAAATATTTGCGCATTTCCGGCGTATCTTCGGGCCAGCCGAGCGTGCCGATCGGCCAGAGGCCCGAGGAGAACCAAGTGTCGAGAACATCGGGATCGCGCCAAACCGGATAGACCAGCCCGGTCGGATCCTGGGTCAGGTTATATTCGGCCAGCGAGCGGGCGAAGGTGTCGATGGCGGTTTCGCGGTCCGCGACCTCGATGACCCGGCTGATTTCCAGCGGCTGCGGCAGGCCGGCGATATCGTCGCGGAATTTCTCGACCACGCCCTCGAAATTCGGGGCGGCATGGTGAAAATCGCCCTTCTGGACCAGCCCATCGACCAGCAGTTCAAAGAGCTCGACCTCATCGAGCGCGCCGTCGCCTTCATCATCGGTGAATTTCGGCGGCTCCAGATCGAGCCCGTACCAGACCGGGATCTGATGGCCCCACCAGAGCTGGCGCGAGATGGTCCAGGGCTCGATATTTTCCAGCCAGTTGAAGTAAACCTTCTTGTGCTGTTCGGGCAGGATCTGGGTGCGGCCATCGCGCACCGCTTCCAGCGCCGGGCCGACGATCCGCTGGGTATCGACGAACCACTGATCAGTCAGCATCGGTTCAATGACGACACCCGAGCGGTCGCCGAAGGGCTGCATGATCGGCTTCGCATCCACCAGCGGGCGGCGCTCCAGATGCTCGGCCCCGGTTTCCTTGTCGATTTCCTTATGCAGATAGGTGACCGCCAAACCTTCCGCATTGATCTGGTCAATGACGGCCTTGCGGGCCTCATAGCGATTGAGGCCTCGCAGATCTTCGGGCACAAGGTTGATATTGCTGACATCGCCGGCCTCACGCTCGCCCCGCGCAATCTCGCCGGCAATGGTGGCGCTTTCTTCATAGGAAAGACCATCGACGCGCATCGCGCCCTTGGTGTCCAGCAGAGCGTAAAGCGGAATATCGTTGCGCGTCGCGACGCCGTAATCGTTGAAATCATGCGCGCCGGTGATCTTGACCGCGCCCGAGCCGAAATCGGGGTCCGGGTATTCGTCGGTGATGATCGGGATCAGGCGACGATACTCCTTCGGGCCGACCGGAATTTCGACCAGCTTGCCGACAATCGGGGCATAGCGCGCATCATCGGGATGCACGGCAACCGCGCCATCACCCAGCATGGTTTCGGGACGGGTCGTGGCAATCGAGATATAATTCCGGGTCTCGCGCAGGGTGACGTTGCCGTCCGCGTCGCGCTCGACATATTCATAGCTCTCGCCGCCAGCCAGCAGGTATTTGAAATGCCACATATGGCCGGGAACCTCGCGGTTCTCGACTTCCAGATCGCTGATGGCGGTTTCGAAATGGGGATCCCAGTTCACCAGCCGCTTGCCGCGATAGATGATGCCCTTGTCATAGAGATTGACGAAGACACGGATCACCGCATCGTGGAAATTGCCTTCCTCACCCGCAGGCGCGCCGGGGGCGCCGGACATGGTGAAAGCGTTGCGCGACCAGTCACAGCTCGCGCCAAGGCGCTTGAGCTGGTTGATGATGGTGCCGCCCGATTCCTGCTTCCAGCGCCAGATCTCATCGGTGAAATCCTTGCGGTCCCATTCGCGGCGCGGCGGCTTACCCTCAGTGGCCAGCTTGCGCTCGACCACCATCTGGGTCGCAATCCCGGCATGATCCTGACCGGGCTGCCAGAGCGTGTTAAACCCGCGCATCCGGTGCCAGCGGACCAGAATATCCTGCAGCGTGTTGTTCAGCGCATGGCCGATATGGAGGCTGCCCGTCACGTTCGGCGGCGGGATGAGCATCGAAAACGCCTCGGCGCCCGGTTTGGCATTGGCACCGGCGGCGAAGGCATCGGCCTTTTCCCATTCAGCGCTGATACGGGCTTCGGCACTGGCGGCGTCGAAAGTCTTTTCCATGCTCATCGTCATCCCCTGATCTTTGCCGATTTTCCTAGCCGTTTCGACGAAGAAGGCCAAGACCGGGAACTATCGCTTTCAGCGATCTGTTGCTGCGCGCCAACCCGATAATAGGTCGGCCTGCATGTAACGCGGGGCCTCCGTCCGGCCGCATGCTGACGCTGCCGACGGCTGAGCGAGGCGGTTTATCGTTCAAGCCCGCTGATCATCTGTGCAACACGGAGCATCGAAAAAGTGCCTGCCCAAGGGGCGGCCGGACGCCGGCCCGGCGCGCTTCGCACTCGATTCCGGGCCGGGAAGTCAGACCTCAGTCCAGCCCGAGCACATCCATCATGTCATATTCGCCGGGGCCTTTATCCTGCCCCCAGATCGCCGCCCGCAGCGCACCACGCGCGAAAATCGCCCGGTCGGTGGCCAGATGGCGCAGCACGATCCGCTCGCCCTGAGCGGCGAAGATCACGTCATGCTCGCCGACGACATCGCCGCCGCGAATGGCGGCAAAGCCGATGGAGCCTTCGCGCCGGGCGCCGGTGATCCCTTCGCGGGCCGGAGTGCGCAGGGCGGCAAGACTTTCGCCCCGGCCTTCGGCTGCGGCCTCGCCCAGCATCAGCGCGGTGCCCGAAGGGGCATCGACCTTGTGGCGGTGATGGGCCTCGACCACTTCGATATCCCAATCCGTGCCCAGAGCTGCCGCCACCTTGCGGGTCAGGCCCATCAGCAGGTTGACGCCAAGGCTCATATTGCCGGCGCGGATGATCGGGGCATGATGGGCTGCCCGCGACAGCGCCGCCAGATCGGCCTCAGACAGTCCGGTCGTACCGATGACATGGACGGCGCGTGCCTGCGCGGAAAGTTCCGCAAAGGCCACCGTCGCCTCGGGCGTGGTGAAGTCGATGACGGCCTGCGCTTTGGCAATCGCGCTGACCGCGTCATCGGTGACGATCACCCCGTTCGCCGGCCCGCCCATCGCCTCGCCCAGATCGCGCCCGACCCAGTCGCTGCCCGGCCGCTCGATCGCGCCAACCAGCCGCACCTGATCGGATTCGCCAATGATCCGCGCCAGCATCTGGCCCATCCGCCCCGATACGCCCGTAATCACGATGCCCGGCCTGTCCATGTCACGTCTCCGTTTCGCTTTCCCCCTTCGCTTAGTCCATTGCGGGGCGCGGCCCAAGCCCCTACATCTGGCCCCATGGCACAGAACCGCTTTCATACCGGCCCCGGCCCGTCTCAACGTCAGCTCCGCGTCGGCGAGCTGATCCGTCATCGCCTGTCCGAGCTGCTGCTGCGGGCCGAGGTACATGACCCCGATCTCAACCGCCATTCGATCACGGTGGGCGAAGTGCGCACATCGCCCGACCTGAAGGTGGCGACCGCTTTCGTG
This sequence comes from Paracoccus sp. (in: a-proteobacteria), assembly GCA_047973065.1. GTDB lineage: Bacteria > Pseudomonadota > Alphaproteobacteria > Rhodobacterales > Rhodobacteraceae > Paracoccus. The sequence goes on from JBKEBH010000234.1 coordinate 4,890, forward strand.
ATGCCGCTCGGCGGGCTGAACGCCGAAGAGGCTCTGGCCACGCTGCGCCGCAATTCGGGCGAGCTGCGCCATCTGGTCGCCAAGGGGCTGAATCTGAAATACGCGCCGCAGCTGCGCTTTCAGCTCGACGAGACCTTTGACCGGATGGACGACACCCGGCGGATGTTCTCGGACGAACGGGTGCGCCGCGATATCGAAACGGGTTCGGGCAGCAATGACGATCTGGAATGACCTCCGCCGCCGGCTTGGCGTTGCCGCAGGCGCACTGATCGCGCTGAGCCTGCCCGCCGCTGCCGCCGATTGCGCGCATATGACCCATGACGGTCAGGGCTATACGGTTTGCACCGTCAAGGCGGATGAGGAGCCCCGGCTCGGGCTCTGGCTTTACGATGATGAAGGTCAGGCGCTGAACGGTTTCGGCAAGCTGCGCAGCCATCTTGGCCCGCGGACCCTGGCCTTTGCGATGAATGCCGGGATGTTCCATGCCGATTACGCCCCGGTCGGGCTGTTCAAATCCGGCGATGAGATCCATGGCGAGCTGGTGACCGCTGGCGGCACCGGCAATTTCGGGATGCGCCCGAACGGGGTCTTCTGCACCGGCGGCAGAACCCCCTTTCAGGTCATCGAATCGCGCGCCTTCGCCGAGGCCCGGCCCGATTGCCGGCTGGCCACCCAGTCCGGCCCGATGCTGGTGATCGACGGCGAATTGCATCCGCGCTTCCTGGTCGATAGCGACAGCCGCTATATCCGCAATGGCGTCGGCGTCTCGGCCGACGGGCAGACCGCCTGGTTCGCGATTTCCGACCGTCCGGTCACCTTCCATGAATTCGGCCGGCTGTTCCGCGACGGGCTTGAAACCCCGAATGCGCTTTATTTCGACGGCTCGATCTCGCGGCTATATGCGCCGCAACTACGCCGCAACGATTTCGGCTGGTCGATGGGACCGATCATCGGGCTGGTTGACGGCGGCTGAGCCGGGCGCTATCCGCACCGCCTTCCGAAGGAGAGCCACATGGCACGCAAGAAGGGCCGCGATATTTCCGGCTGGCTGATCGTCGATAAACCCGCTGGCATCGGCTCGACCGATGTCGTGGGCAAGGTGCGTTGGGCGCTGGATGCGAAGAAGGCTGGCCATGCCGGCACGCTCGATCCCGATGCGACCGGGGTGCTGGCCGTGGCCCTGGGCGAGGCGACCAAGACCGTGCCGCTGCTGACCGAAGCGCTGAAGGCCTATGACTTCACCGTCAACTGGGGAACGGAAACCGCAACCGATGACGCCTCGGGCGAGGTGCTGAAGACCTCGGAAGCGCGCCCTGAGGCGGATGCGATCCGGGCCGCCCTGCCCGGCTTTACCGGCGATATCCTGCAGGTGCCCCCGGCTTTTTCGGCGGTCAAGGTCGAGGGCGAGCGCGCCTATGATCTCGCCCGCGAAGGCAAAGCGGTCCAGCTGGCCGCCCGTCCGCTCTATGTCGATGAGCTGAGCCTCATTGACGCCCGCACGGGTCAGGCGGATCTGCATATGGTCTGCGGCAAGGGCGGCTATGTGCGCTCCATCGCCCGCGATCTGGGGCGTAAGCTTGGCTGCCTTGGCCATGTCGCCAGCCTGCGCCGGATCTGGTCGGGTCCGTTCGAGGTCGATGACGCCGTCGCCTTTGACCTGATCGACCGCGCCAATCAGGCCGAAATCGAGGCCCGCCTGCTGCCGATCCAGTCGGCGCTCAGCGATCTGCCGGAAATGCGCGCCACCGATCAGGGCGCGGTGCGGATCATGAACGGCAATCCCGGACAGGTCATCGGGCAGGCGCAATATGGCGAACAGGTCTGGGTCAGCTTTGAGGGCCGCGCCATCTGCATCGGCCGCTATCTGGGCGGCGAGGTCCAGCCCGACCGGGTGTTCAACACGTGATCCGGCATCGCCCCGAAGCCCCCGGCGATGAGGCCGCGATATCGGCACTGACCACCGCCGCATTCGAGCTGGCCGCGCACAGCGACGGCACCGAAGCCGCGATCATCGCGCGGCTGCGCGAAGCCGGCGCGCTGTCGCTGTCGCTGGTCGCAATCGAGGGCAACCAGATCATCGGCCATGTCGCCTTCTCGCCGGTCACCATCGGCCGATCAGATCGGGGCTGGGTCGGTCTCAGCCCTATTTCCGCGGCGCCCGGCCGTCAGGGCGAAGGCGTCGGATCGGCGCTGATCCGCGCGGGGCTGACCCGGATGCAGGCCGCCGGCGCGAAGGGCTGCACGGTGCTGGGCGATCCCGGCTATTATGCGCGCTTCGGCTTCGCGCCCGATCCGGCCATCACCTATCCCGGCGTGCCGGCCGAATATTTTATGGCCCTGCATTGGGATGGCCCCGCCCCACAGGGCGAGTGTGCCTATCACCCCGCCTTCACCGGCTAACGCCCGTCCTCGCCCGCGATGATCGCCGCAAGTCCGCTGCACAGATCGGGATAGCGCAGGCGATAGCCGAGCAGCTGCCGCAGGCGGTCATTCCGCACTCGCTTGGAATCGGCGTAAAAGCTGCGTGCCATCGGGCTCATCTCGGCGGTTGCGATATCCTCGGGCGGTGGAACCGGCAGGCCCAGCATTTCTGCGGCCACCGCAATCGCGTCCTCGGGCGGCAGCGGCTCATTGTCGCAAAGATTGACCACCCACAACCCACCCGCCTGATGATGCGCAAGATCGAGCGCGGCGCGGACCGCGCCCGCGATATCCTCGACATGAATGCGCGAGAAGACCTGGTCGGGCTTGACGATCCGCCGGGCGGTGCCGGCGCGAAGCTTGGCAATCGGACCACGGCCGGGACCGTAGATCCCGGCAAGCCGGAAGATGGTCAGCGGCGCCGCAATGTCCCGGGCGAGATCCGTCCAGGCGCGCTCCGCCGCCAGCCGCGCCTGCGCGCGCCGCGACGATGGCCGGGGCGGAGTGTCCTCATCCACCCAGCCACCGCCGTGATCGCCGTAGATATTGGTCGAAGACAGATAGCCGAGCCAGCGCGGACGCGCGGCGCGGATCTCCTTGGAAAAGGCCGCCAGCACGGGGTCAACGCCGTCCTGTCCCGGCGCGGTGCCAATCAGGATGGCATCGGCATGGTCAATCGCAGCGCGCAGGGCCTCCTCATCGCCAGGCCAGAGCAATGGCGCGGCGCCCGCAGCCGCCACCCGGGCCGGATCGCTGCGACTGGTGCCGCTGACCTGCCAGCCCGCGGCAGTCAGTAACGGGGTCAGGGCAGCGGCGCTGTAGCCGTGGCCGAAGATCAGTATATGCATTGAAATATCCGCAGAAACAGGGCGCACTGGTTCGAGAATCCGGCCGGTGCGCCACCAAAGTCAAGCCTTCAGGACATACGCCCTCAGATCCGGTCGCCGGCCAGATCTTCCAGCACCTGCGCGGCGATCTGGAAGGAATAGCGCCGGGCCTCGGGATCGTGGATCTGGCCGGTCAGGATCAGCTCATCGGGGCGATAGCGCGCGATCAGCCCACCCAGCTGAGCCCGAACCGTCGCCCGGCTGCCAACCGCACTGACGGCAAGCGCCTGATCGACCATGCGGCCCACCGCCGGAGTGATTTCAGACAGATCTTCGCGCGGGGCCGGCAGTTTGCCGGGATTGCCACTGCGCAGCCGGGCGAAGGCCAGACGCTGGCTGGAATGCAGAAAGCGTGCCTCATCGTCGCTATCGGCGGCAATCACATTGACCGCCAGCATGAAATTCGGCTGATCCGGCGCATCCGGGTGGCCGGCGGGCTGGAAGCGGTCGCGGTAAAGCGCCAGCGCCTCATCGAGCGCACCGGGCGCAAAATGCGAGGCGAAGGCATAGGGCAGGCCCAGCATCGCCGCCAGCTGGGCACCGTAGAGCGAGGATCCCAGCATCCAGACCGGGACATGGGTGCCCTGCCCGGGATGCGCGATCACGCTTGCATTCGGCGCGCCATCCCCCAGATAGGAAAGCAGCTCGACCACATCCTGCGGGAAGTTCTCGGCCATGTCGGGGCTGCGGCGCAGCGCGCGGTAAACCGCGCCGTCCCCGCCCGGCGCCCGGCCAAGACCGAGATCGATCCGACCGCCATGGATGGTGGCCAGCGTGCCGAACTGTTCGGCAATCGACAGCGGCGAATGGTTGGGCAGCATGATCCCGCCGGCGCCGACTCGAATTCGGCTGGTATGTTCGGCAATATGGCCGATCAGCACCGAGGTCGCCGCCGAGGCGATGCCGATCATATTGTGATGTTCGGCCATCCAGTAGCGGTGATAGCCAAGCCCGTCGGCCATCCGGGCCAGGGCAACACTGCTGGCGATGGCTTCTGCGGTGGAGGTGCCTTCGGACACCGGGGCGAGGTCGAGAATGGAATAGTGCATCATGGTTCCCCTTTTGAGAACCGATGTAGGAACAGTGCAGCCGTCTTGCCAGTGTCGCGCGCGACTGGCACTCTGGCTCCGAAACGCGAGGCATAAGAATGAACGATAATATCCTGCCCATTGAAACCCCGGCTTCGGTCGAGCGGGCCTATTTCACCGACGCCGATGCAGCCGTTAAGCGTCTGGAAGAGCTGTATAATATTTCCTCCGGCTTCCTGACCGAGCATTTTGTCGCCACCCTGGGCGGAGAAAAGCCGCAGGCCCGCTATCGGGCCTTCTACCCCGAAGTCCGCCTGACCACGACAAGCCATGTTCAGGCGGATTCGCGCCTGTCCTTCGGCCATGTCACCACGCCGGGCAGCTATGCCGCCACCATCACCCGGCCCGACCTGTTCCGCCATTACCTGCGCGAACAGCTGGATCTGCTGATCCGCAATCACGGCACCCCGGTCGCGGTCAGCTTCAGCGAAACCCCGATGCCGGTGCATTTCGCCGTCGCCACCCGCACCGATCTGAACGTGCCGCAGGAAGGCGTGCTGGATTTCAGCCTGCGCGATGTCTTCGATGTGCCCGATCTGAACACGGTCAATGACGACATCGTCAATGGCGTCGCCGTCCAGCAGGAAGACGGAACCGAGCATCTGGCCCCTTTCACCGCGCAGCGCGTCGATTACTCGCTGGCCCGGCTGGCGCATTACTCGGCGACCGATCCGGCGCATTTCCAGAATTTCATTCTGTTCACCAACTATCAGTTCTATGTCGATGAGTTCGAGGCCTTCGCCCGCTCCGCTCTGGCCGATCCGACCTCGGGCTATACGGAATTCGTCGCCCCGGGCAATCAGGTGATCGACACCGGCGACGGCGAGATCGTGCCGCTGGCCAAGATGCCGCAAATGCCGACCTATCACCTGAAGCGGAAGGGAAATCAGGGCATTACCCTGGTCAATATCGGCGTGGGCCCGTCCAATGCCAAGACCGCGACCGATCATATTGCCGTCCTGCGCCCCCATGCCTGGCTGATGGTCGGCCATTGCGCCGGGTTGCGTAACAGCCAATCCCTTGGCGATTTCGTGCTGGCCCATGCTTACTTGCGCGAAGATCATGTGCTTGACGACGATCTGCCGGTCTGGGTGCCGATCCCGGCCTTGGCCGAGGTCCAGGTCGCGCTGCAGGAAGCGGTGGCCGAGATCACCCAGCTCGACGGCTATGAGCTCAAGCGCATCATGCGCACCGGGACCGTCGCCACCATCGACAACCGCAACTGGGAACTGCGCGATCAGTCCGGCCCCATTCACCGGCTGTCGATCAGCCGGGCCATCGGGCTCGACATGGAAAGCGCCACGATTGCCGCGAACGGGTTCCGCTTCCGGGTGCCCTACGGCACACTGCTCTGCGTGTCCGACAAGCCTCTGCATGGAGAGCTGAAACTGCCGGGCATGGCCACGGATTTCTATCGCACCCAGGTCGCCAATCACCTGCTGATCGGGGTTCGGGCGATGGAAAAGCTGCGCGACATGCCGCTGGAGCGCATCCATTCGCGCAAGCTGCGTTCCTTCAGCGAGACCGCCTTCCTGTAATAAAATTGCGCATCACAGCGCGATCTGGTCCCGCGACATCGGCGGAAATGCTGCTTTCTTGTCGATTGGGGCCAAAGACAGGCGAAAAACGGTTGAACTATGTCGCAAAACCTAGTGTAGCAGGGTGCATGCCGCGCCAAGCGGCGTTGGACTTTCCCCCGCGATGGGGCAATGAGGAGACAGATAAATGGCTCAAGCCGTCAAGCCGATGACCAAGACCCAGCTCGTCGCCACCCTGGCCGAGGAAATGGGCAGTGACAAGAAAACCGCCACCGCTGCGCTGGATGCCATCGCTGCGGTTGTGACCCGTGAGGTCGCCAATGGCGGTGCGGTCACGCTGCCGGGCATCGGCAAGGTTGCCTGCCGTGCGCGCCCCGAGCGCCAGGTCCGCAATCCGCAGACCCAGGAAATGATGACCAAGCCGGCCGACAAGCAGGTCAAGGTGACCGTCGCGAAAGCGCTGAAGGACAGCGTCAACGCCTGATCGGGCCGCAGACCAAAACCTTACAGGCCGCCCCGAGGGGCGGCCTTTTGTATTTTCTGCCCCGTTCGAAATCTGATCCGGCAATGGGCTGGCATCCGCCCGGTTCCCTCCATAAAGTCCCGATCAAAGCGGGTGAGGGGCGGCATGGATCTCAAATCAATCGGCATGGGCGTCGCCTTCGCCTTCATGTGGGCCTCGGCCTTCACCTCGACCCGGGTGATCGTGGTAGCGGCTCCGCCGCTGACCGCGCTGGTGATCCGCTTCGCACTGGCCTCGGTGATCGGGATCGCCCTGGCGCGCGCCATGGGCCAGACTTGGAAGCTGAGCCGGACCGAATGGCGGGTGCTGATCATCTTCGGGATCATGCAGAACGCGCTCTATCTGGGGCTGAACTGGATCGGCATGCGCACGGTCGAAGCCTCCGCTGCCGCCATCATCGCCTCGATAATGCCCCTGCTGGTTGCAGTTCTCGGCTGGATCTGGCTGGGCGAGAAGCTGCGCCCGATGGCCATCATCGGGTTGGTGATGGGCATGATCGGGGTCAGCATCGTCATGGGGGTGCGCCTTCAGCACGGGCTCGACCCTTACGGCACGCTTTTGTGCTTTTTGGGGGTTATCGCACTGGCCATCGCGACCCTGGTCGCGCGTGGTGCCGGCGGCAGCCGCAACATGCTGATGATCGTTGCCCTTCAGATGGCGGTCGGCGCATTGGTTCTGACCCTGCCGGCCGCCGCCATGGAATGGGGCGAGCCGATCAACTGGAGCTGGCAGCTGATCGGCGCTTTCCTTTACACGGTCATCGTGCCGGGGCTGGCGGCAACCTTCATCTGGTTCCTGCTGGTCAATCGGATCGGCGCCGTCCGCGCCGCGACTTTCCACTTCCTGTCGCCGATCTTCGGCGTGACCATCGCGGCGGCCCTGCTGGGCGAGCGCTTCGGCCTGCCCGATGTGATCGGCGCAGCCGTGGTGGCGGCGGGCATTTTGATGGTGCAGATGGCCCGCCTGCCGACCGGGGGGATCAGCGCTCCCCCACCAGGCGCACCGCCTCGCGATCCAGGCAACGGCTGACCCAGTCACGGATCGCGGGCGTTGCCGGCATCTGATCGCCGAACCAAGCGAAGGGCCCGGCACAAAGCAGATCGGCCGCGCTGTAATCGTCGCCGAGCAGATAGGACTGCCGGCTCAGCACCTCATCCATCCTGGCAATCGCTGTGTCATAGTCGCGCAGCGAGGCGCTTACCGCCGGGTGGCTGAGCCCGGCCCAGTTGAGGATCACGACCGGCTCGAAGACACCCTGATACCAGAACAGCCAGGACAGGTATTGCCCGCGCTGCGGATGCCCGACCCGGCGGCCCAGCCCGGCTTCGGGAAAGCGGTCGGTCAGGTAAAGAATGATGGCACCGCGCTCGCGTACATGGTCTTCGCCATCGGTCAGATAGGGCACCTTGCCTTCGGGATGGGGGTTGCCTGGATCGCGCGCGCCAGAGCCGTCCTGACGCGGAATGGTGACGGTGACGGTCTCGACCTGATCGGTCGCGCCAAGTTCGTGCAGCAGCTGCATCACCGAGGTCGAGCGGGAATTCGGGGCATGGTAAAAGGTCAGCATTCTGGACTCCTGTTTCACAATGAGTGAGTTATGCATCAGGGCTCCTGACAGAATGTGACAGCATGGCACGCAGCGACAGATTGATGCGCCTGATGGACCGGCTGCGCCGTCTGCCGCCGCCGGTCACCGCCGCGCGGCTGGCCGAGGAAACCGGGATCAGCCCGCGCCAGCTTTACCGCGATATCGCCACCCTGCGGGCCGGCGGGGCACTGATCGACGGCGAGGCCGGGGTCGGTTACCGGCTGGTCGAAGACCCGGCCCTGCCCCCGCAAAGCTTTTCCCGGCTGGAAATCGAGGCCCTGCGCCTGGCAGTCGAGGCCCTGCCCCGGATCGGCGATGCCACCCTGATCGAGGCCGCCGAATGCGCGCTTGCCCGGATGCTCGCCACCCTGCCCGAACGCCAGCGCCAGCAGGTCATGCATGCGGCACTGCGCAGCTTCTCCGCCCCGGCACAGCGGGCCGATCCAGTCATCGACATGGACCTGATCCGCCGCGCCTGCTGGGAAGAGGACGAGTTGGAAATTACCTATCTGGACCTCAACGGCAAAACCAGCACCCGGCGGATCTGGCCGATCGGCATGTCCTATTCTGCGGAATCCCTGATGCTGGCGGCATGGTGCTGCCTGCGCCAGGATTTTCGCATCTTCCACTGCAACCGCATGGAAAGCGCAAAGCTGACCGGCACCAGCTTTCGCCCACGCCGCGCCAGCCTGCTGCGGGATTACATCGCCCGCCGCCGGGGCGGGTCGGCCCCAGAGCTTAAACCTTCGCCGCAATGAAAATGGCCGCGCAGTTTCCTGCGCGGCCACGAAGCATCCAAAGATACGGATCAGAACTGGTAGTTCAGACCGATTTTGATCTGGTGCCAATCCGGGGTAGCTTCGGTCGAGATGCCACTATTTTTATCGCCAATGGTTTCTTTACCGTAGTTCTGGTATTCCCACTCGCCGGTAACCGACCATTTTTCGTCAAACTTGTGTTCGACGCCGAGACCCAGGATATAGCCAGTGGCGCTTTCACCGTCGTAGCTGGTCGAATACCGGGTGCTCGCGTTGTTAAGCGCAATGGCGTAATCGTAATCGATCATGCCCACACCAGCGATACCATAGAACCAGGTGTCGCCAGCCTGATTCAGCACACCCGACTTGACGCGCAGAGCCAGAACGCTGTTCACGTCAACGCTCGCGGTGCCATCCATGGAGCTGCCCATGATGTCCATAACGCTATCGACGTCATCGCCAAGGCCACCGGCTTCATAGCCGAGTTCGCCCGCGAAGACCCACTGGTACTTGTCCTTGACGGGACGCTGCCAGCGATAACCGGCATGCAGGCCGTAGTTGCCGCCGCTGATTTCAAGATCGCCCATGTTGCCACGGTTGAAACCATTAACGGTCGTACCAACTTTGTCATCACCGCCGAAGCCATAGCCCAAGGTGCCACCGACATACATGCCTTCCCAAGCCGGGACGGGTGCAACTTCGGTGATTTCGATCGGGGTTTCGACAACCGGGGGAACGAAGCCGCCGGCCATGGCGGTCGAGCCACTCATCAGCGCAGCGATGGCGGTCAGACGGAACATGGAAACTTTCATGATTAACTCCACAGTCGGAGAGCGATGGCTCTCGGTGAACAATTGCCCGCAAACCTATATCGACAGGAAGTCCGCCCAGCAATCGTTTCGGCAACAGGATGAACCGGTTCTCTTCATTCCCGCCGCAACTGCGGCAGGAATACAACGCTTTTTCTATGGTTGTCCGTGCAGCATGGTCAGTTTAAATGTCGAGATTTTCCACACTCAGCGCATTTTGTTGAATAAATTCACGGCGCGGCTCGACCAGATCACCCATCAGCTTGGTGAAAATATCCTCTGCTTCGGACAGAACATCGACTTTCACCTGCAACATGGTCCGGGCTTGCGGATCCAAAGTGGTTTCCCAAAGCTGTTCGGGATTCATTTCACCCAATCCTTTATAGCGCTGAAGTGAAAGGCCTTTTTCGCCTTCCATGAATATCGCTGCCAAAAGGCTTAATGGCCCGTTAATTACGACTTCGCGATCCTTACGCAATAATATCGCAGCTTTGCCATATATTTCCTGAAGCTGCGGCGTCATTTCACCCAGACGGCGTGATTCGGCGGAACGCAGCATCGGGCCATCCAAACTGCGCGCTTCCTCAACCCCGCGCAAAAGCCGCGACAGCCGGATCCCGCCATCCTGAGTCGGCCGGCCAGTCCAGCCCCTCTCATATTCCTCGGCCACCATATCGAGCCGAAGCGCCACGGCTTCGGCAACTCCGGCGGCATTGCGGTCGATCTCCCCGGGCATCAGCGCACCGGCAATCGCCGCCTGTTCGGTGATATGGGGCGGATAATGGGTCGGATAGGCACGCAGAATGCGCCGGGCGCTGCGGGCTTCCTCGATCACGCGCAAAAGATCGTTGCCGGTGATGTCCTCGCCCGAGCCAAGACGCAATGTCGCGCCCTCAGCGCCCTGCTGGATCAGGTAATCTTCCAGCGCGGCCTCGTTCTTGAGATAAACCTCGGAACGTCCGCGACCGACCTTATAAAGCGGAGGCTCGGCGATATAGAGATGACCGGCCTCGATCAGCTCCGGCATCTGCCGGAAGAAGAAGGTCAGAAGCAGGGTGCGGATATGGGCGCCGTCCACATCGGCATCGGTCATGATGACGATCTTGTGGTAGCGTAGCTTCTTCAGGTCGAACTCGTCGCGGCCGATCCCGGTGCCAAGCGCAGTAATCAGCGTGCCGACGGTCTCCGATGACAGCATCCGGTCGAAACGCGCACGTTCGACATTCAGGATCTTGCCCCGAAGCGGCAGCACCGCCTGATTCTTGCGCGAGCGGCCCTGTTTGGCCGAACCGCCAGCCGAATCGCCCTCGACGATGAACAGCTCCGACAGGGCCGGATCCTTTTCCTGACAATCGGCCAGCTTGCCGGGCAGGCTGGCGACATCCATCGCGGTCTTGCGCCGGGTCAGCTCGCGCGCCTTGCGCGCCGCCTCGCGGGCCAGAGCCGCTTCGATGATCTTGCCGACGATCTGCTTGGCCTCGGCCGGGTTTTCCTCAAACCATTCGGTTAGCTTCTCGCTGACCAGACCTTCAACCGCCGGGCGCACCTCGGATGAAACCAGCTTGTCCTTGGTCTGCGAGGAGAATTTCGGATCAGGCACCTTGACCGACAGAACGCAGGTCAGGCCCTCGCGGGCATCGTCGCCGGTGAAGTCGATCTTTTCCTTCTTCGCAATCCCGCTGTCCTGCGCATATTTCGAAATGACGCGGGTCAGCGCGGCGCGGAAGCCAGCCAGATGGGTGCCCCCATCGCGCTGCGGAATGTTGTTGGTGAAGGGCAGCACGGTCTCGTGGTAGCTGTCATTCCACCACATCGCGACCTCGACGCCGATGCCGTTCTTTTCGCCTTCCATGAAGACCGGCGCCTCGATCAGCGGGGTCTTGGAGCGGTCGATATATTTGACGAATTCGCACACGCCACCTTCGTAGAACAGCTCACTGCGCAGCGGCTCGGCCGGGCGGTCGTCTTCCAGGATGATGCGAACCCCGGAATTGAGGAAGGCAAGCTCGCGCAGGCGCGCTTCCAGCGTTTTGAAGCTGAAATCGAGGTTGGAGAACGTGCCCTCGGGATCGGTGAGCTTGGACGAGGCAAAGAAGCGGACTTCGGTGCCCTTCTGCCCGGGTGCATCGCCGACGACGCGCAGATGCTCGGCGGTCTCGCCCTTTTCGAAGCGGGCGACATATTCCTTGCCATTGCGCCAGATCCGCAGCTCCAGCCATTCGGACAGGGCGTTCACCACCGAAACGCCGACCCCGTGCAACCCGCCGGAGACCTTGTAGCTGTTCTGGTCGAACTTACCCCCGGCATGAAGCTGGGTCATGATCACTTCGGCCGCCGACACACCTTCGGTCGGGTGCATATCGACCGGAATCCCGCGGCCATTGTCACGGACCGAGACTGAATTATCGGCATGGATCTTGACCTGCACGAAATCCGCGTGACCGGCCAGGGCTTCGTCGATACCGTTATCGACGACCTCGTAAACCATGTGATGCAGGCCGCTGCCGTCATCGGTATCACCGATATACATACCAGGCCGTTTGCGAACGGCTTCCAGCCCTTTCAGGACCTTGATGGAATCAGCGCCGTAATCGGCCTGCTGAGGGGCGCTATCTGTCATGCCTCACCATTTCTGTAATGTCAGGCTTCATATAGTGACTCGCGGGGGCAAAGTCACGGCAAAGCCACCGCATTTTGTGGGAAACCGCCCATTTACCCCGACCGCTTACGCCCGCTATGGTAGCGCCATGTTCTGCCTGACTATAAATCACTCAAAGGACCAGCGATGCGGTGGATACGAGCCATGATATGGATCATTCTGGTAGGAGCCGCCCTGTGGTTCGCAGGGCGATATTTGTTCCCGGTGCCCTCGACCGAAGGCCGCGCCGAAGAACTGTCGCTTCTCTTTGACCCGACCACGACGCTTGCGCCCGAAGCCATCGAGGCGCAATCGGCCCATCCCGGGCAAAGCGGCGTCATTCCGCTGCCCAATGGTCAGGCCGCCTTCCTCAGCCGGATCGCCCTTGCCGGGGCGGCCGAGCGTTCCATCGATGCGATGTATTACATCTGGCACGATGATGAATCCGGTCTGCTGCTGATGCAGGCGCTGCGCGAAGCGGCCGAACGCGGGGTCCGGGTCCGGCTGCTGCTGGACGATAACGGGATTGGCGGGCTCGACCCGATCCTGGCGGCGATGAATGCGCAGCCGAATTTCTCGGTCCGCCTGTTCAACCCCTCGACCGTGCGCAATCCGAAGGCTCTGGGCTATGTGCTCTATCCGCTGCGCATGAACCGGCGCATGCATTACAAGGCCTTGATCGTCGATGGCGCCGCCGCCATCGTCGGCGGGCGCAATATCGGCAATGAATATTTCTCGGTTGGCGATGCCCCGGCCTATCTGGATCTTGACGTTCTGGGCGTCGGCAGCGTGGTCAGCGATACCGCCGCGGTCTTCGACGAATACTGGAACAGCGCCCCGGTGCTGGAACTCGACAAGGTCATCACGGGCGAGGGCGATCTGGCCGGTTTCGATGCCATGGTCGCCGAAGCCCGCACCTCCGAGGCCGGCAAGGCCATCGGCGATGTCGCCCTGAGCGCAGCGGCGATGATGGCCGATGGCAACGCCCCACCGCTGGAATGGACCGACGTCCAGGTGGTTGCCGACAATCCCCTCAAAGGTCTGGGCGAGGCCAATAAGGAAGATCTGATGATCTACCGGCTGGCCGATCTGCTGGGCGGGGTTCAGTCGCGGCTCGATCTGATCTCGGCCTATTTCGTGCCGGGCAAGGTCGGCAGCGAATATTTCGGCAAGCTGGCGGAATCGGGGATCAGGGTCAGCATCATGACCAATTCCTGGGAAGCCACCGATGTGCCGCTGGTTCATGCCGGCTATATCAAATACCGGCGCGAGCTACTGGAATCGGGGGGGACGCTTTATGAGCTCAAACCCATCGACGGCATGGCGCAGGGTCAGGATGAGCTGAACTTCTTCGGCTCCTCCGGCGCCAGCCTTCATGCCAAGACCTTCTCGGTTGACGATGCCCGGATCTTCATCGGCTCGTTCAACTTCGATCCGCGTTCGGCCTCGCTGAACTGCGAAATGGGCTTTCTGATCGACAGCCCGAGCATGGCGAAGGAAGGTTCGCTCGCGCTGGAGGACGATCTGTCCAAGCGCAGCTTCCAGCCGATGCTGGAGGAAGACGGCGACATGGTCTGGAAAGACCCCCAGCCCGATGGCAGCGCGATCATTCACGAGAAAGAGCCGGGTCTGGGCACTTTCGACCGGATCATGGTCTATGTGCTGAACGTCCTGCCGATCGAATGGACGATCTGAAGCTGATGGCGTCCGGCTGACCGGACGCCATCCCGGAAGCCCCGTCCGCACGCGTCACCGCAATCATCTGGGCGCGGGCAGCAATCGCCTCGAACAGTTCGGCCCCCGTGCCCGTCAGAAGGGTCTGCGCCGGCAGTGCGGCGATCTGATCGTAAAGCGCCGCGCGGCGGTCAGCATCGAGATGGGCGGCTACCTCATCGAGCAAAAGCAGCACCGGCTGATCGGACAGCGCCCGGGCATTGGCCAGAATCACCGAAAGCAGCAGCGCCTTCTGCTCGCCGGTCGAAGACAGCGCGGCCGGCATGTCCTGATCGCCCCAGATCGCCCCAAGATCGGCGCGGTGCGGCCCGGTCAGGCTGCGCCCCGCCGCCAGATCGCGCGCCCGCATCGCGGCCAGCCGCCCGGCAATGTCATCGCCATCCGGATCATCGGCGAAGCCCTCGCCCGGCAGCAGGGTCAGCCGCGCCGCCGGAAAACCGGTGGCCGCGTCCTGCGCCGCCATGATCGCCGTCAGCGCCGCCAGCCGGTTGCGGGTGATCTGCGCGCCGGCCTCGCCCATCCGCGCTTCCAGCGCCCGATACCAGCCGGGATCGGTGACCTGATCGCGCAAAAGCCGGTTCCGCTCGCGCATCGCCTTGTCATAGCTCAGCGAGACCTCGGCGTGATCGGGGTGAAAGGACAGGGTGATGCGGTCGAGAAAGCGGCGCCGGCCCTCAGGTGCTTCGGTCCAGAGCCGGTCCATGGCAGGCGTCAGCCAGATCACCCGCATCAGACTGCCAAGCGCCAGTTGCGGGGCGGGTTTATCGTCGATACTGACGCTGCGCGTGACCCCCGGCAGGGCCGAGGTCTCGACCTGGCGATCACCGATCTGCGCCCGGATGCGCCAGCCGGCGCCAACGCCCTGCCGGGCCTGATCGGCGGGCGCGGCTCCGCGCATCCCGCGTCCGGGCGAAAGCATCGAAACCGCTTCCAACACATTGGTCTTACCCGAGCCATTGGGCCCATAAAGCGCCACTGGCCGCCGGTCGAAATCAAGATCGAACCGCGGCCAGGACCGGAACTGCTTGAGGATCAGGCGGGAAAGGATCACACGCGCATCGGCATGACGACATAGACCGCCGAACTGTCCGAGCCCTCGCGGATCAGCGCTGCATCGCCCGAACCGTTGAACATGAAGACGGCATTTTCGCGGTCCACCTGCGCAGCGATTTCCTGAAGATATTTGGCGTTGAAACCGATCTCCAGCGGATCGTCGCCATAGGCCACCGCCAGTTCTTCATCGGCGGTGCCGGCATCGGGCGCGTTCACCGACAGGATCAGCCGGTCCATGTCGAGCGCCAGCTTGACGGCGCGCGAACGCTCACTGCTGACCGTCGCCACCCGGTCCACCGCCTTGGCGAAATCGGCGGCATCGACTTCCATTTTGCGCGAATTGCCCGAGGGAATGACCCGCGTGTAATCGGGAAAGGTGCCGTCGATGACCTTCGAGGTCAGGGTGATCGTCGGGGTCGCGAAACGGATCTTGGTTTCGCTGACCGAAACCGCGATCTGGGCCTCATCGTCATCCAGCAGCTTGCGCAGCTCGGCCACAGTCTTCTTGGGCACGATCACGCCGGGCATATCGGCCGCCCCATCGGGCAGCGGCGCATCGATCCGGGCCAGACGGTGGCCGTCGGTGGCCACGCAGCGCAGCACCGCGCCATCCTCGCCCTGGGCAACATGCATATAGACCCCGTTCAGATAGTAACGGGTTTCCTCATTCGAGATCGCGAATTTCGACTTGTCGAACAGCCGGCGCAGCACCGGACCCGGCGCCGCGAAATTCGCCGAATATTCGGCATTGGCCATGACCGGGAAATCTTCGGTCGGCAGCGTCGCCAGCGTGAAGTTCGAGCGCCCCGCCTGCACGGTGAGGCGCTGATTTGCCGCATCCAGCGCAATCGTCACCAGCGCACCATCGGGCAGTTTGCGGGCGATTTCGTTCAGCATCTGGGCCGAAACCGTGGTCGCGCCGGGCCTCTCGACCTGAGCGGTGGTGCAGTCCACCACTTCGGTATCGAGATCGGTGGCGCGGAAGCTGACCCCATCCGGGGCGGCCTCGATCTGAACATTGGCAAGGATCGGGATGGTATGGCGGCGTTCCACCACAGAACCTGCCTGTGCGACGGCTTTCACCAGATCGGACCGTTCAATCGAGAACTTCATGTCATATCCCCTGTCTCGCGCATCCAGCGCACGTCCCGGACGGACTCGCCGTCCGTCCGAGGAATGTCAATGCAAATGCGTCTGGAATCAAGTCTCAGGAATCAGGCTTCCAGCGCGCGGCGCAGCAGCTGCACATCTTCGGCCAGACCGTGATCCTCGGTGCAGAGCTCCTCGATCTTGCGAACCCCGTGCATAATGGTGGTGTGATCGCGCCCGCCGAAGCGACGACCGATTTCCGGCAGGCTGCGGGTGGTCATCTGCTTGGCCAGATACATCGCCACCTGACGCGGCCGGGCAATGGTGCGCACCCGCTTCTGACCGACCATATCGGCCAGCTTGATATTATAATGTTCCGCAACCTTGCGCTGGATATCCTCGATCGACAGCTTGCGATCCGAAGAGCGCAGGATATCGGCCAGGCAATCCTGGGTCAGTTCCATGTCGATCTTGCGCCCGACCAGCGAGGCAAAGGCAAAGAGCCGCTGCAACGCGCCTTCAAGCACCCGCACATTCGAGGTGATGCGGTGGGCAAGGAATTCCAGCACGCCCGGCTCGATGCACAGCCCGGCATATTGGGCGCGGAAAGCGTCGGCCTTGGACTGGAGGATGCCGAGCCGCAATTCGTAATCGGTCGGATGCAGATCGACGACCAGACCGCATTGCAGGCGCGACTTGATCCGGTCTTCCAGATCCTTGATTTCGCCCGGCGCGCGGTCGGCGGAAATCACGATCTGCTTGCCCTGATCAACCAGAGCGTTGAATGTGTGGAAAAATTCTTCCTGGGTCGATTCCTTGCCGGCGATGAACTGGACGTCATCCACCATCAGCACCTCGACGGTGCGGAACATTTCCTTGAAATCCATCACGGTGCGTTCGCGCAGCGCCTGAACGAAGCGATACATGAACTGCTCGGCCGAAAGATACAGCACCTTCGCCTCCGGGCGGCGGGTGCGCATCTCGCTGGCGATGGCATGCATCAGGTGGGTCTTGCCGAGCCCGACACCGCCATAAAGAAACAGGGGATTGAAGGTCACCGGCCCGCCTTCGGCGACGCGGCGCGCCGCGGCATGGGCCAGCTCATTCGGCTTGCCGACAACGAAATTGTCGAAGGTGAAGCGGGCATCCAGAGGCGCCGAGAGGGCTTCGGTCTCGTTCACCCGGGAAGGCGCGGCATTGGCGGCGCTGACATTGGCGCGGCCGGCAGCGGCCCGGTTCGGCACGGCGGCGGCCACGCGGAAGTTCAGCCGGCTTACCTCTGCCCCGGCAGCGATCAGAGCCTCGCGAATCGCCTCGGCATAGTGGCGCTGCACCCAGTCCGAGATAAAACGCGTGGGCGTCACGATCTCCGCTTCGCCCGCCGCATCGACGCCGACCAGATCCAGAGGCGCAATCCATGCGGTATGGTTATTGCTTCCGACTTTCTCGCGAAGAGTCAGATTGGCCCGGTTCCAAAGCTCTTTCATTCTTAATCGTCTCGTTTTTATTGTCCCCAAACCGCTACCTTCCCTGCAGAGGCGCGGGCGTTCACGACACGAGGGAACCGGTCATCGCTGGCGAGGCGGCATACACCACCCACCAGACAAAGCCCGGTATAGACGCATGGACTGGTCAGGAAGGGTGGCAGCCCTTCACACCTGCAGCGTCGGACCGCAAGAATGGCCCACATCAACGCGCCCAAGACATCGGCGACAGTTCCGAATCTGGGCGCACTTCCCCCAAGGCGACGTGAATCGCAGGATTGAAGCTAGCCCTTTGGGAAGCCCCCCCGCAACCGATCTTCGCGCTTGACAGAAACTTCGTCAGAACGAATCCGGGACGCTTTCTTAATCCCGTTGCAAATCCATGGGCTTGCTTGAAATTACTTGATTTTCATAAGCTTGAACCCGAAGAACCAAAAAAGGGCGCATCACTGATGCGCCCCTTCAAAAACTTGCGGAAACCAGCTGCCGCAGGGCAGCCTGGCGGCGTTATTTCGCCCCGACGGCTTTCACGCGCGATGCCAAGCGGGAGATTTTCCGCGAAGCGGTGTTCTTGTGATAAACGCCCTTGGTCACACCGCGCATCAGTTCCGGCTGAGCGGCTTTCAGAGCGGCTTTCGCAGCTTCGGCATCGCCCGAGGCAATGGCTTCTTCAACCTTGCGCAGGAAGGTGCGGATGCGCGAACGGCGGGCTTTGTTGATGTCGGTGCGGCGCTCGATCTGGCGGGCGCGCTTCTTGGACTGGGGCGTATTGGCCATGGGTGCGGATCCTGTCTGTTCGTCGAATGTCTGTCTCGGTTACGCAAAAGCCCCATGGCACCGTCCGAATCGGACGGTCATGATACTTGCCTTAAGCGGGCCCACGCGCATGTAAGACCGGGCCTATACAGGGGCCCGGCCCAAAAGCCAAGCGAGAATCACTTGTCGCGGAACTGCGGTTCGCGCTTTTCCTGGAAAGCCGCCATGCCCTCTTTCTGATCCTCGGTCGCAAACAGCGCATGGAACAGGCGGCGCTCGAACAGCAGGCCTTCGCGCAGCGTGGTCTCATAGCTGCGATTGACCGCTTCCTTCGCGGCCATGACCGCGATCTGGGATTTCTCGGCAATCTTCTTGGCGGTGGTCATTGCCTCGGAAATCAGCTTGCCCGCCGGCACGACCCGGCTGACGAGACCCGAGCGCTCGGCCTCTTCGGCATCCATGAAGCGGCCGGTCAGGTTCATCTCCATCGCCTTGGACTTGCCGACGAAGCGGGTCAGACGCTGGGTGCCGCCCAGGCCGGGAATGATGCCCAGATTGATCTCGGGCTGGCCGAATTTGGCATTGTCGGCGCAGATGATGAAATCGCAGGACATGGCCAGTTCCGCCCCGCCGCCAAGCGCATAGCCGGACACGGCCGCGATGACCGGCTTGCGGGTCGCGGCGATCACATCGGTGGATCCGGTGAACATATCTTCCCCGAAGACATCGGCAAAGCGCTTTTCCGACATTTCCTTGATATCGGCCCCGGCGGCAAAGGCCTTTTCGCTGCCGGTCAGGACAATGCAGCGCACCTTGTCATTGCGGTCTGCATCCTTCAGCGCGGCGGCGATTTCGGACAGCATTTCGGAATTCAGCGCATTCAGCGCCTCGGGCCGGTTCAGGCGGATCAGCGCCACCCAATCGGAAATCTCGACATTGATGGTCTGGTAAGGCATGGGACCTCTCGCGATTGCGGATCCGGCTGTCCTAACAAAGCATGGCCCCACTGGCCAGAGCCAAGCCCGGCGGCGCAAGCCGGATCTAGGACTGGCAATGCGGACAAAAGAAGCTTGAGCGCCCAGATTGAACGATGCGCCGCACTTCGCCCCCACAGCCCGGGCGCGGACAGGGCGCGCCCTCGCGGTCATAGACCCGGAAGCTGTGCTGAAAATAGCCCAGCTCGCCGCTGGTCTGCCGGTGATCGCGCAAGGAAGACCCACCGGCGGCAATCGCCTCGGCCAGCACATCCTTGATATGGCGAACCAGATCCTCCAGCCGCTCCGGCGCGATTTCTCCGCCCGCCCGGCGCGGGTCGATCCCGGCCCGGTGCAGCGATTCGGAGACATAGATATTGCCCAGCCCCGCCACCACGCGCTGATCGAGAAGCAGCGCCTTGATCGGTGCCGTCCGCCCCCGAATAGCGGCGGCCAGCATCACCCCGGTGAAATCCGCATCCAGCGGCTCGGGCCCCAGCCCGTCCAGATAGGGCGCGCCCTCACCCCCGATCAGATCGACCATGCCGAAGCGGCGCGCGTCATTCAGGGTGATGCGCGCGCCGGCGGCGGTCTCGATCACCACATGATCGTGGCGCGGCAGAATGGCCGGATCGCGGTGGAAATCACCGATCCCGGCGCCCTCGATCAGCATCCGCCCCGACATGCCAAGATGGATCAGGATCGAGACATCCCGGTCCAGATCGAGCAGCACATATTTCGAACGCCGGCGCAGCCCGGTCACCATGGCCCCGGTCGCGACCTGCACCAGATCGGGCGGAAACCTGCGGCGCAGCCCGTCGCGGTTCAGCACCAGACGGGCAATGCGCTGCCCGGCCAGATGCGGCTCAAGGCCGCGTCTCACGGTTTCTACTTCAGGCAGTTCTGGCATCTTCTTCGCTTTCGTCGCATTGTGGCCGCCGGGCTTCGCCCTTAACTGTGCCCCGAAACCGTGAACGGCAAGAGTGATGAGCAACAGGCAGACCCATTTCGGCTTTCAGACCGTGGATGAAGATCAGAAGGCCGGCATGGTCCATGGCGTGTTTTCGCGCGTGGCGTCCCGCTATGACGTGATGAACGATCTGATGAGCGTCGGCATTCACCGGATCTGGAAAAACAGCATGATGGACTGGCTGGCCCCGCGCGACGGCCAGAAGCTGCTGGATGTCGCGGGCGGCACCGGCGATATCGCCTTCCGCTTTCTGGACCGTGCGCCCAGGGCAGAGGTCACGGTCTGCGACATGACCGAATCGATGCTGGTCGAGGGCAGAAAGCGCGCCGAGGCCGAACGCCTGGCCGAACGCCTCGGCTGGGTCACGGGCGACGCCATGGCCCTGCCCTTCAGGGACAACAGCTTCGACCGCTATACGATCAGCTTCGGCATCCGCAACGTCACCCGGATCCCCGATGCACTTTCCGAGGCCTTCCGCGTGTTGCGCCCCGGCGGTCGGCTGATGGTGCTGGAGTTTTCCCAGCTGCCGGTGCCGGCCATGCAATGGGCCTATGACCGCTACAGCTTCAATGTCATTCCGACGATGGGCCAGCTGGTTGCCAAGGATCGTGACAGCTATCAGTATCTGGTCGAATCGATCCGCAAATTCCCCGATCAGGAAAGTTTCGCGACCATGATCCGCGAGGCCGGGTTCGAGCGGGTGCAGTATCGCAATCTCTCGATGGGCATTGCCGCGCTGCATTCCGGCTGGAAGCTGTAAATGCGCGGTCCCCATAATATCTGGCGCCTGATCCGTACCGGCGCCACGTTTGAACGCACCGGCGCGATGGGCGTCGTGCTTGACGCCATGGACGC
The DNA here is from genome assembly GCA_047973065.1 of Paracoccus sp. (in: a-proteobacteria). Lineage (GTDB taxonomy): Bacteria > Pseudomonadota > Alphaproteobacteria > Rhodobacterales > Rhodobacteraceae > Paracoccus. The sequence goes on from JBKEBH010000234.1 coordinate 26,055, forward strand.
GCCGCGCAATGTCCGCATTGCCGCCCGGGTACTGGGCTGGCCCTTCAGCTGGCTCGGCTATAAGGGCGATCCGTCGCTGCCGCCGATCACCCGGGCGATTACCGCGCTCGGGCCGGCCTATATCAAGTTCGGGCAGATCCTCTCGACCCGGCCCGATGTGGTCGGGGCCGAACTGGCCGATCAGCTGAGCTACCTTCAGGACAAGCTGCCGCCCTTCCCGATGGATCAGGCCCGCGCCATGATCGAGGCCGATCTCGGCCAGCCGGTGAGCAAGATTTTCAGCGAATTTTCCGAACCTGTTGCCGCCGCCTCGATCGCGCAGGTCCACCGCGCGCGGCGCGCCGATACCGGCCAGGAAATCGCGGTGAAGGTGCTGCGCCCCAATATCGCTGTGGCATTTTCGCGCGATATCGACGCCTTCCATTTCGGCGCCGACATGATCGAAGCCATCTCGCCCGCCACCCGCCGGCTGCGGCCCAAGGATGTGGTCAGCCATTTCGAAGGCGTGGTGAATGGCGAGCTGGATCTGCGGCTGGAAGCGGCCTCGGCCTCGCTTTTCGCGGAAAACACCAAGGACGATACGAATTTCGAGGTGCCAAGACCGCATTGGAACCTGACCTCGCGCCGGGTGCTGGCCTCGGACTGGGCCGAGGGTATCCCGCTTGGCGATCTGGCGGCAATCCGGGCTGCCGGGATCAACACCGGCGTGCTCGCCGAACGGATTTTGCAGCTGTTTCTGGCCCATGCCCTGCGCGACGGCTTCTTCCATGGCGACATGCATCAGGGAAACCTGAAGGTCGCGCTGAACGGCGATCTGATCGCCTTCGATTTCGGCATCATGGGCGAGATCGACGAATATACCCGCCGGATCTATGCCGAGATCCTGATGGGCTTCATCCGCCGCGATTACGACGCCCTGGCCCGGGTCCATTTCGAGGCCGGCTATGTGCCGCGCGATCAGGATCCCGCCGCCTTCGCCCGCGCCCTGCGCGCCGTGGGCGAGCCGATCTTCGGGGCCGATGCAACCCAAATTTCGATGGCCAATCTGCTGGGCTATCTTTTCGAGGTCACCGAGCGTTTCGGCATGCAGACCCGGACCGAGCTGATCCTCTTGCAGCGCACCATGGTCGTGGTCGAGGGCGTGGCCCGCTCGCTCGATCCCAATCTGAACATCTGGAACGCCGCAAAGCCGGTGGTCGAGGATTACATCAAGGCCAATCTCGGCCCGCGCGCCATCCTGTCGGACAGCCGCCAGATCGTCCACACGCTGCAACGCGCCATGCCGCTGATGCCGACCCTGATCGAGGACGCGATTTGGCGCGCCCGCCAGCAGGCCAAGCCGCCCAAGCCGGCCAAGCGCCACTTCAGCTGGAGCTCCGCCGCCATCGGTGCCGGGATAACGGCGCTGCTGGCACTGCTTCTTGCCGCCTAACGCGGAGCGACGATCCGGCAGCAGCCGCGATACATCTGCACAGGCCGATTGCCGCTTTGCCGCAGCACGGTGATCTCCAACCCATAGGCCATGTCCGACATCCCGTCTGAACATTGGGCGGGCGAAATCACCGCGCTGAGCAGGTCGTGGTCGTCCTCGACATGCAATCCGCGATGCGGATCGCGAAAACCGCTGTCCAGAACGGTCAGACCGGACAGGGCGATCTCATGCCCAGGCTCAGACCAGATCAGGCTGCCGCCATCGGCATGGATCGACCAGAAGGGCTCGGTGCCGCCGCAGGACAGGCCCGCCGGCAGCTCGCCCGGCAGCCAGACATCCGTGCGGTAATTCAGATGGCGCATCGCGGCCCAACCCGCCCGCTCGCCGGCATTGACCAGCCCCCAGCAGCCAGACGAATCGAGCGCCATGACCTCGACCCCGACCGCATCCGGGGCGAGGCTGCCGATGATCTCGGCCGAGGCATTCGGGCCGCTGCGGATGTTCAGTTGATCCCAGGCCGCGACCCCGCTGACATCGAACAGGGTCGGCAGGACATATTCCGGGCTGGCCGTCACCGGGCCGGCAGCCAGCAGAGCAATCAGGGAAAACCGCTTCATCATTATGCCATCGACACCCCGAAAACCTTGCCGATCAGGGCGGTGATCGCCATGGCCGTGCAACTCCAGATCAGGATGCGCATGACCGCGCGGCCCGGCGGCGATCCTCCGGCCCTGGCCCCGACCGCACCCAGCACCGCCAGCGCGATCAGCGTCACCGCCCAGATCACCGGGACCGCCATGCCCGGCGGCGCGAAAACAGCGCCCGCCACCGGCAGCGCCGCCCCTGCCGCAAAGGTCAGCGCCGAGGTGACCGACGCCTGAAGCGGGTTCGCCGCCAGCGCCTCGGTAATGCCCAGCTCATCGCGGACATGGGTGCCGAGCGCATCATGTTCGGTCAGCTCACGCGCCACCAGCTGCGCGGTTTCGGGCGACAGGCCGCGCTGCTCATAGATCTCGGCCAGCTCATCCAGCTCGGTCTCGGGATCGGCCGTCAGCGCCGCCTGTTCGCGGTGGATATCGGCATTTTCGGTATCGGATTGGCTGGAGACCGAGACATATTCCCCCGCCGCCATCGACAGCGCGCCCGAAGTCAGCCCGGCCAGCCCGGTCAACAGCACCGTGCGCTGATCCGCCCCCGAGGCCGCAATCCCCACCAGCAGCGAGGCCGTGGACACGATCCCGTCATTGGCCCCCAGCACCGCCGCCCGAAGCCAGCCCGAACGCGAGACATAATGCGGATCATCAGGATGGGCGGATGCGGCGTGGCTATGTCGGGACATGCGGTCCTCCGGGCTCGAAGCGGATCGAAGAAGTTCGCATCAATAGAACGCAAGACATGGCTCTTGTCGATCTTTACCCCGACCCGATGATCAATCATCAACCATGCTGGCCGAGATCCGCTGATCGGGACGACTGGCTGCTGGACCCGATCAACCGCCCGGGATACTCGTATCCTATTCTTCGCTTTTCCTGATCGCCGCAACCAGCGAACGGGCCACACTGAGCACGGGCACCCCGACGAGCGCAACGCTGACCTGCCAAGGCGCCCCGAAAATCGAGGTGAGCGCGGCCAATCCGAGCGCAGCCAATGAGATAAAGCGTCCGACCGAAAGCCTGGATCGTTGGGATTCCCCTGAGGTCTGATCTGTGATTCATCCTGTTTGGGAGGATTGATCATGTCAGCACCTTTGCCGGTCGCGCTTCGGTCGCGGTTTCATGATTTGATTGAGGAAG
>JBKEBH010000236.1:0-9246 GCA_047973065.1 Paracoccus sp. (in: a-proteobacteria)
GAAGATGAGGTGCTTGAAAGCGTTCGGCGAGCGCATCGCGTCACGGGACCCGGACCGCCAAACCGCCGAAATCCACATCCGTGTCGCTCTCATGAACCGCTTCAATGCGCTCGGCACCGCCCAGATCGAACGCGCGGCATAAGACTACCGGGGAAACCCGCCCTGGATGACTGGCTTTGGATGACAAGGTTTCACAGCAGGCAGGTGACAGGTGGTAGCCGTCAGGCAGGAACGGCGATCTGCCCGGGCTTGTCAGAATTTCATGAGGCAGGCAGATCGCGGATCAAGCCGGGCGGCTTTGGGGGGCTGGCCTTAATCGACCGGCGTTCCGGCCCATACGGACCGAGATTGCGGCTCAGCCGCCGGGTGCGGGATCGGTGCAGATCTGTTGCAGCACCACCCAGTCCCGGTCGCTGAGGATGACCGGATAGGGCTGGGAGCGGAACGGGTCGGTTTCAAGCAGGGTCGGCGGCGGCGGCCGGGCATCGGGCAGGGTCTGGGCATAGGGCGTGATGGGAACCGACGCGGCTGCAAAACTGTCCAGAAGGGCCTTGTCCGGCGCGGGCTTGGGGGCCATGGCAAGCAGGTTTTCCCCGAAACCGCTCAGAGCATCCGGGGATATGCTGCCCCGGGTCAGCAGGCCCATCAGATCGACAAAGGAGATCCGATCCAGCACCCCGGTTGCCGGATCCTCGATCCCCGCGCGGGTTTCGGCGGCAAGCAGGTGCCCGGCCAGGGCTTCGGGGCCGTCCTGATTGCGGATCAGGCCGAAATCGACCACGCTCAGATGTCCGGGCAGCGTGAGCGCGCCTTCCAGCCCGTCGCGCAGCACCACGATTTCCGCCTTGTCAGGCAAACCGATCCGGTCCGATAGCCGGCGCAGGACCTGATCGGCGGCCGGATCGGTGCAGGGCTGGCCGGTGGCGCGGGTCATATCGTTCAGAAGGGCCACGCCGATATTGCTGCGCTCGGCCGGGGGCATGATGCGCAGGGCATGGGCCCGCAGGGCCGGGGGCAGCCAGAGAAGCCCCGCCGCCAGCATCATCGCCAGCGCCGCCAGCGTAAACCCGCTGCGCAGCCGACCGGGATGGGGGGTGCGGGCGGAGATGGCGGTCTGAACCTTGCTGATCGCGTCGATCATCCAGGGATCGTCGATTTCCAGGGTCTCGCTGCGCCCCTCGCCCTGCGCCGCGACTGGGATATAGATGGCCGGGGTCTGGCCGGGATTGAGCCGCTGCACGGCCGGCAGCGACCAATGGGTCAGAGGCGATTCGGATTTCGGATCCAACAGGATCAGCGTGGCCTCACCGATCGAGACCACGACTTCGCGCAGCTGGGCCTCCGGCGCGGGGCGCCAGCTGCCCGGAGTTTCCAATCGTTGAAATTGCTTGAGTGCTGTCGAACGCATCCCTGCCCGTCCGTGATCACGAGCACCAGAATGTGCGCGCCTGTTCCCGGCGTCAATCCGCTGCGTCGATGGTCATGCCCTTGTCTGCGGCCAGACCGCGCATCCGGCCTTGCAGCTTCTCAAAAGCGCGGACCTCGATCTGGCGGATCCGCTCGCGCGAGACGCCGTAACGCTCGGAAAGTTCCTCAAGCGTCAGTGGGTCGTCGCGCAGCCGGCGCTCCATCAGAATGTCCTTTTCGCGGTCATTGAGCGCATCCATCGCCTGCATCAGCATCTGGCGGCGGGTGTCGAGTTCTTCGCTTTCGGCATAGGCTTCGGCCTGATTGGCGTCTTCGTCTTCCAACCAGTCCTGCCATTGCGCCGCCGATTCGCCGTCGCCCGAACCCACGGTTGCGTTCAGCGACGCGTCCGATCCGGCCATACGCCGGTTCATATCGACCACTTCCTGCTCGGTCACGCTCAGATCATGAGCGATCCGGGCGACGTTTTCGGGGCGCAGATCGCCTTCTTCCAGCGCGCCGATCCGATTCTTGGCCTTGCGCAGATTGAAGAACAGTTTCTTCTGACCCGAGGTCGTGCCCATCTTCACCAGCGACCACGAGCGCAGAATATATTCCTGGATCGAGGCGCGGATCCACCACATCGCATAGGTGGCCAGACGGAAGCCCTTTTCGGGATCGAAGCGCTTGACCGCCTGCATCAGCCCGACATTGGCCTCGGAAATCACCTCGGCCTGGGGCAGGCCGTAGCCGCGATAGCCCATGGCGATCTTGGCGGCGAGACGCAGGTGCGAGGTCACCAGCTTATGGGCGGCCTCGCTGTCCTCGTGATCGGTCCAGGCCTTGGCCAGCATATATTCCTCTTCGGGTTCCAGCAGGGGGAATTTGCGGATTTCCTGAAGGTAGCGGTTCATCCCCTGTTCGGGGCTGGGCGCGGGAAGGTTGGTGTAATTGGCCATGGAAATTTCCTCTCGCCGATAAAACGTTTACGTTAAGCGGCAGTTCCGCGCATAAGATCCAGAAGTCCCTGCATATCCTGCGGCAGCGGCGATGTGAATTCCAGATGCGATCCGCTGACCGGATGGGCAAAGCCCAGCCGGGCGGCGTGCAGCGCCTGGCGGGGAAATGCCTGAATCGTTTCAGCCGCATCGCCAAGCGCGCGTGTCGATGCCTTGCGGGCCCCGCCATAGATCGGATCGCCGATCAGGCCAAGCCCGGCATGGGCCATATGGACCCGGATCTGATGGGTGCGCCCGGTTTCCAGCCGGCATTCGACCAGCATGGCAGAAGGCGGCGTTCCGAAGCTTTCCAGTATCTGGGCGCGGGTGACGGCATGGCGGCCGCGCTCGCCATCGAAGAACACCGCCTGTTTCTGACGATCGCTCGGGTGGCGATCGAGGCGCGAGGTGATCTTCAGCACATTGCCGGGCTCAAAGCTGACGCCGCGGGTGCCGCGCAGCCGGGCATCGGCGGGGTCGATCACCCCATGCGCCAGCGCCAGATAGGTGCGGTCCGTGCTATGGGCTTCGAATTGCGCGGCCAGCCCGTGATGGGCGCGGTCGGACTTGGCCGCAACCAGCAGGCCGGAGGTGTCCTTGTCGATCCGGTGCACGATGCCGGGCCGGGCCTCGCCGCCGATCCCGGACAGGCTGTCTGCGCAATGATGCAGCAGGGCATTGACCAGCGTGCCATCGGGGCTGCCCGGCGCGGGATGGACGACCATGCCGGCGGGCTTGTCGATGACGATCAGATCCTCATCCTCATAGACCACGTTCAGCGGAATATCCTGCGCCAGGGTTTCGACCGGCGCCGGCTCGGGCAGGGCGATGCGATAGGTCTCGCCCTCGCGGGGACGCAGGCGGGGGGTGGCGACAACGCCATCGGGCCCGGTGACCGCGCCATCGGCAATCAACCGGGTGAGACGCGAGCGCGAGAGCGCCGCTTCCTCTGGCACAAGCGCGGCAAGCGCCTTATCAAGGCGCTCACTCACGCCTTCGGGAATAGTCAGGATCAATTCAGCCATGAATGACGACATAGATCATGCGGCGGTGCAGGGCGAGGACCAACTGGCCGAAACTGTGCCGCATCTGCAATATCTGAAGACGCTGGTCAGCGTTCTGACCCTGACCATGGTACTGGGGATTGTGGCCATCGTTGTCATCCTGTGGACCAAGCTGAATGCGCGGCCCCTGCCGGAGCTGCCGGCCTCGATCATCCTGCCCGGGGGCGCAAACCCTGAAGCTGTCACCTTTGGCCATGACCGGCTGATCGTGGTCACCGATCAGGGCGGGATCCTGGTTTTCGGGGCGGATGGCGGGCTGGAACAGCAGGTCGAGATCGTCCGGCCCTGACTCATCCGGTCCCGCTGGCGGCTCAGCCCTGAGCGGCTTTTTCCAGCGCGTCGAGACGGGCTTTCAGCTCGGCATTTTCGGTGCGGGCCTTGATCGCCATGTCGCGCACGGCGTCGAATTCCTCACGCGTGACCAGATCGCGGTCGGCCAGCCAGCGGTCGATCCAGGAATTGAAGGCGTTTTCGGCCTCTCCCTTGGCGCCCTGGGCGACACCCATCGCATTTGTCATCATCCGTGACATGTCGTCGAAGAACTTGTTTTGCGTGGACATCCGGCCCTCCTGAGAAACAGTTAGCGCCTATATGGGGCAGCTGCGCGCCGGGTTCAATGTTGACACGCGCCCCGCGCCGGCTAGCGTGCGCGCGAAAAGCAAGGACTGCCATGATCCCGTTCCCGAATATCTCGCCCGAAATCTTCACCATCCATCTTGGCGATATGCAGTTTTCGCTGCGATGGTACGCTTTGGCTTATCTGGTCGGACTGGTGCTGGGGGCCTGGGCGGTCTGGAAGCTGATGAAGACCGACCGGCTTTGGGGCGATGGGGCACCGATGCCGGCGGGCAAGGTCGAAGATCTGCTGACCTGGATCGTTGCCGGCGTGGTGATCGGCGGGCGGCTGGGTTTCGTGATCTTCTATCAGCCGGCCTATTATCTGTCCCACCCGCTGGAAATCCTCATGGTCTGGAGGGGCGGGATGTCCTTTCACGGCGGCTTTGCCGGCGTGGTGATCGCCGCCTGGGGGTGGGCGCGGCGCAATCAGGTCTCGCCCTTGCGGCTGGCCGATGCGCTGGCGGTCGTCGCGCCGATTGGCCTCTTTTTCGGGCGGATCGCCAATTTCATCAATGCCGAGCTCTGGGGTCGGCCGACCGATCTGCCCTGGGGGGTGATCTTTCCCGGCGCGTCGGCGCAGGACTGCCCGGGTGTCGAGGGGCTGTGCGCACGCCATCCCAGCCAGCTTTACGAGGCCGGGCTGGAGGGGCTCCTGCTTGGGCTGATCATGCTGGTGCTGGTCTGGCGCGGCGGGCTGCGCCGGCCGGGGCTGGCGCTTGGTGTGTTCCTTGCCGGTTACGGTGCGACGCGGATTTTCGTCGAGTTCTTCCGGGTCGCCGATGAGCAGTTCATTTCGGACGCCAACCCGCTTGGCCGGATTGCCCTGGGCATGAGCATGGGCCAGCTTCTGTCGCTGCCGATGCTGGCCCTAGGCCTTTACTTCATCATCCGCGCTTTGCGGCTTCCGGTGCGATGAGCCCGCTTTATCCGCTGATCGCCGCGGAAATCCGTCGCACCGGTCCGATTTCGGTCGCGCGCTATATGGAACTGTGCCTGCTTCACCCCCAGCACGGCTATTACAGCACGCGTGATCCGTTCGGGACGGGGGGCGATTTCATCACCGCGCCCGAGATCAGCCAGATCTTCGGCGAGCTGGTCGGACTGTTCCTGGCCCAGAGCTGGCTCGATCAGGGCGCGCCCGCGCCATTCACGCTGGCCGAGATCGGGCCGGGGCGCGGTACGCTGATGGCGGATGCGCGGCGCGCCATGGGCGTCGTGCCGGGCATGATCGCGGCGGCGCAGCTGCATCTGATCGAGGCCTCGTCGCATCTGCGCCGCTTGCAGGGCGAACGGCTGGGGGCGCTGACCCATCTTGATGAGGCCCGCGATCTTCCGCAGGCGCCGCTGTTCCTGATCGCCAATGAGTTCTTCGACGCCCTGCCGATCCACCAGTTCCTGCGCGGCCCGCAGGGCTGGGCCGAAAGGCTGATCGGATTGGAGGGCGAGCGTCTGGCCTTCGGGCTTGGCCCGCCGCTGAGCGTCGATCTGCCCGGTGAAACCGGCGATGTGATTGAACGCTGCCCCGCTGCCGAGCCGGCCATGAACGCGATCTCGCAGCGGATTGCCGGGCATGGCGGGGTTGCGGTGATCATCGACTATGGCGGCTGGAACGGACGCGGCGACACGTTTCAGGCGCTGAAGGATCACCGCCCCGTGGACCCGCTGGCCGAGCCGGGGCAGGCCGATCTGACCGCGCATGTCGATTTCGCCCGGCTGGCGGCGGTGGCGGATGCAGCGGGCTGCGCCTTCGGCTATACCGCGCAGGGGCCGCTGCTGCAGGCGTTCGGGATCGAGGCGCGGGCGGCGCGGCTGGCCGCCGCGGGCGATCAGGGCGCGATGGTGGCTGCGCGGCGCTTGACCGACTCGGCAGAAATGGGTCACCTTTTCAAGGCACTTGCCATCTGGCCGCGCGAGCAGGCGCCGCCAGCGGGATTTGAGCGTGCCGGGGCCGAAACCGTGACTGGCCTGGCCGGGCACGGGATAGACAGGGGATAATGAAACTGACTTTGGAAATTCTTCACCACGATCTGCTGGACGGGGTCCGGCACGGCTTCTTTACGCGCAAGGGCGGGGCAAGCTCGGGGCTTTATGCCGGGCTCAATTGCGGGCGCGGCTCGAAGGATCAGACCGATGCGGTGGCGACCAACCGGGCGCGGGTCGCTGAAGCGATGGGCGTGGCACCGGATCGTCTGGCCGGGGTCCATCAGGTTCATTCGCCCGATGTGGTGGTGGTTTCCGATGCGGAGGATGCTGAGAAGGCGCTTGAGAGCCAGGCGGATGCGCTGGTGACGGCCATTCCGGGCGTGGCGATTTCGGTGCTGACGGCGGATTGCCAGCCGGTGCTGTTCGCCGATCCCGGCGCCGGCGTCATCGGCGCAGCCCATGCCGGCTGGAAGGGTGCCATTGGCGGGGTGCTGGAAGCGACGATCAGCCAGATGCGGGCCCTGGGCGCGCGCGACATCCGGGCGGTGATCGGGCCGTCGATTTCGCAAAGGGCCTATGAGGTCGGCTGGGATTTCATGGATATCTTCACCGCGGAAGATATCGGATATGAACGGTTCTTCTCGGGCGGGCCGAACGGGAAGCCGATGTTCGATCTGCCCGGTTTCGGGCTTTTCCGGCTGCGCGAGGCCGGGATCGAGGCGGCCTGGATCGGGCATTGCACTTATTCCGATCCCGAGCGTTTCTATTCCTATCGCCGCACCACCCATCTGGGTGAGCCCGATTACGGACGGCTGATTTCGGCGATTGCCCTGCCCGGATAAGGCGCGGCACAGGCTGTATGCGTCGCGTGCATATGGGTCCGTGCCGGCATTCTGCCGGGGAACAGGGAAAATCTTGCCGGTCCGCCTTGAGACGACCCTATCGCGACCGGAGCTTGCGCAAGATCAGCCATGCGGCCTCCAATGCAAGTCCCAACAACCCGATCATGAGGGGGAAGACCGAGACCAGCATGAACCAGCCCATGATGCCCATGCCCGCAAGCAGGCCGCCGATATCGACGCCCAAGACGACGCAGGGGTGAATGTCGGCCTCGCTCAGAATGCAATCATTTTGCGAGGCGATCAGGCCGGCCAGGACAACCGAAACCAATGGCGCGATCCTGATGACGACCATCAGCACCCAGATCCGGCGACGTATCCTGCCCACTCGGCCTGTTTGATAGTTTGCGGTGCTCACTCATCGCCTCCGGTAACTGGCCCGTCCGGGAGGTGTGCGTCATTCGCGGGCCAATGCTGGACGTGAATGTGATGGGCTCTGTGTGCATTCATGTCAATTTGCCAAAGCCTGGGGCGTGATCCATGAGCCTCGAAGACCCTCGGAGAATTTCGCATGCGCGAGGCTTCGATCACCATCGACGTGCGGAAGGCCATTCTGGATGGCCCCTTCCAGCCCGAGCGTGATGCTGAGGTCAGGACTGTTTTGATCTGGTGGTGAGCCGGCTGGCACGGCCCGGCGCTGAGCCTGCCCCCCGGAGCGATACCATGCCGGCCAGGGAAAGCTGCGTTTCCCCTGGTGAGGCCGCGCTTTCGGCGCGGCTGGCCGGAGCGCGCGGAGCCCGGCTGATCGGCGGCGGTTGCATGATCCGGTATTGCGCAGATGCCACGGTGCGACGGGCGGTCTCGGAAGGCTTTGCCGTCACGCTGATTGCGGATGGCCATTGCACCGGCGACAACCCGGTGCTGCGGCAGGACCAGATCATCGCCCATCACAACCAGCTTCTGGACGGGTTGGGTGCCGGCACCCATGCGGTGCGGGTGGCGGCTGCGGCGGATATCGGGTTCCGGCCGCCGCCGGTGCTTGCGCAGGGTCAGATGGCGGCGAGAGGCGCGTCTGCGGGCTGGGCCGGTCTTGCCACCAGCGGCTTGGCGTTCTGCCGATGGCGCAGCACCAGCTTGTCGGCCGGCCTGCCACTGGCGAAGGGGCGCGCCGGCATGGCCTCGATCCCCGCATTGAGGGGGAAGATCCGTACCAGATCGTCGCGGGCTTCGGCGAAGATGGATTGCAGCGTCTCGGAGCCGGGATAGAGGGTCTCGATCTCGGCCCCGTTCGCAGTGATGATCTCATGGCAATTGGTGGCAATGTGATAGCAGGCGATACCGGCCCCCGCCGGCTCCGGGCTGCAACCGGGAAGTGTCAGCAGATGCCGGGCCGCGACCAGCACCTCATCCTGTCCGAACATGCGTTGCGCGATCTTCGAGCGGATCAGGATGCGATATTGCGGCGACAGAACCAGATCATGCGAGGGCAGCCCCGGCGCCAGCGCATTGGCGCGGATGCGGACCGGCACCAGATCGGGCGCCGCTGCCAGCGCTGCGGGGCTATAGCGGCGCCCACCGATCCAGCGCAGCTTGCGTGGGCCATGATCGGCGGTCAGCACCGCATCGCCGATCTGCAATCTCTCGACCGGCACCTCGCCCCGCGAGGTGGCGATCAGGGTGCCCGAGCTCAGCCCGGCAGCCATTCCGGTAACCGGGGCGCTGTTGAGCTGCTGCCCCTGCGCGTTGAAGCGGATGGTCATGCCGGGAGCAAAGCCCTCGACAGGGGTGGAGACGGCGCCAGCCGCCATGCCGCTTCGCGCCCGGATCTGCACCGCCTTGCTGTCTATCCCGAAGAATTGCAGAACCTCGCCAGCGCGGCAGAGCGCAACGGCCTTTTCGCCCGGCTGATCGGGGCCGGGCTTCAGCATGTTGAAGCGATAGACCTGAAGACCGCTGTTCGGATCGTATTCGGGCGGCACCGATGACAGCGCATATTCGCCCCGGATGATGCCGCTATCGTCATAAAAGCCGATGACATGCCGGTCGGCGGTTGCGATCAGATCTGGGGATAATGAAACCTCGATATATCCGGTGCTGACCGGCGCATGGGCGCATTGCTCCTTTGCCGACGCAAGGGAGTGTCCATGACAGTGAATTTCGGAAATGAACGCCATTTATGGCCCCCTGCAACTCGTTCGATTTCGAAAAGCGCAACTTGTGACCTGTTGGTGAGCATAAGGGGAATTGGTTAATGAATTATACCATAAAGCCAGATAATTGGTCGGCTTTGAACAACGCCTTCAGGCCGGCTGAGCACCTTGATTTCGGGTTTTCGACAAGGTCAGGTGCGCGATCAGCCAACCGAGGACTGCAGCCAAGGCAGCCAAGATCGCCCTG
>JBKEBH010000237.1:0-2454 GCA_047973065.1 Paracoccus sp. (in: a-proteobacteria)
GCGGTTCAGGCTGCTGACGGACGCTGCAAGGGCTGCGGCCCGTTCGTCATTCCCGTGCTGATCCTGCCAGTCTGCGAGGGGTTGGATATCCTCGATCCAGAGCACCTGCACACCCAAGGACAAAAGGTGAGATTTCAGCAGATATTCAAAGGCTTCAACGCTATCGCAGAACACTGCGGCATAGGCTTCACGGCTTTCCCATACCTCACTTTCGCTGGTGGCGAAGCGGTATCTTCCAAGCCACGGCTCCACGGCAAGCACCTATCAATCACAACTCATGCAAGAACTTCACATATCTGGCTGCATCTCTCAAGGGGCGATACTAAAAAGCCGCAGCGCCAATTAATTTAGCCTTACATTAAAGGCAGAAGCTATTGATTAATTGTTTATAAACTTAGTAAAGGCAATATAAGCAGCTACTGCTTGAGCGATAGTCGCCGTCACAAGGCCACCGAGAACGTTTCCGTCAATAAATCTATTCTCAGCATCATTTATATGAAAAGCAATATCTAGACCGGAAAAGATTATAACAATTGCGACAACAATAACATTGACAGCAATAAAAAACCGAAGCAGTAACTTACCAACATATCTATTGGCGTCATCACGGACTGTGGCGGAAATGTGCTTAGAGTAAAACTCTTCGATCTTTAATTTTTTGTCTGCTAGCGGGCTCTCACTTCTTAGAAATTCTGCCAAGGTAGATACTTCCGCAGAGGTGTACTCTCGCTTCATCCATACGCCTCCTGAATTTTTTTGAAGGTCAAAGAGAATATATTTTCGTCATAAGGACGATACCTAAATTGGTGAAGCAGGGCCAGCTGCTCCTTCTCTGGAACCTTTTTTTCTTTTACACCAATGGTTTGCCAAAGTACAAAAAGGGAAAAATGCTCGTTCACATACCACACCTGATTTTGATTGTCATAAGAATCTAAGTCGGCATCCTTAGATAGCTCTACTTGAATCGGCTGAGTCTTGAGAATCCACTTGATCAAAAATGCCGCCCTTTTGTCAGCGTCTAGGCGACGCGGCTTTTCTCCGCCATGTATTGCTTTCGCATATTCTTCATACGGAATATTTTCTTCTTCAGGATTGTAGTGGTATTCCTTATATCTTATTATATCAATAAAATAAGCTTTTGAAATATTTACTAGGTGAAACGGGCATGCATACGCACCAATTGAATCGGATGAAAAATAATCTCTGACCTTTGGTTTGCTGGACACATAATCCCAAGCCTTGGCCCATCGGCCTTTCTTGTTTTCAAGAGCAGATTCTGGAAATAGGAACAGTTCTGCCATATCGTCCAGGTAGCGAATCTGCTCTTGAGATTTCTTCTCGTAGTAATCTTTAAAGATTGCCGTATATCTACGCGAAGGCTTTTGGCTGGGGAAAGCACGCACTTTGGTCTCTTCTCGATCTAACTAATTAATCAGCATGAAAACTCAATCGGATACCCTTGCACGTGCACTTTCTAGGTTTTTTAGCCCAAACAAAGCGCCCTCATCTGATAGTTCATATTCATTGGCCGCTGATGAATTTGTAACAGCTGCCCCCAAGCCGTATTTTTCGACATGGCTCTCGTTCGCCTTGATAACTACTTCAAGCCTTTTCCGGCTCTCTTCGGCAGTATACATTCTTCTACCCATACTGTGCATCCTTATAGTTTAATGCGTTGATTTTACTGATTTATTTCAGAAATCAAGCATCTGGCTTCTTTGGAACAACTTTCCCCACTTCGAGTGCTGTATCCGGGCATGTTTTACCAAGCTCTTTTAGAGCAGAAGGGACAACGCTTCTTATTTTCCCGAGCGTTTTTTCGCTGACACCGGCTTTATTGAGAGCGCTACTCCACGTCCTAAGACCGGGGGTGCTAGGCTCATCAATTTGCTTGGCTTTTTGTACCAGGGTCGAGATATCGACACCTGAAGTCGTCAGATGAGACTTAAGCTTAGTAAAGACGTATTTGTCCATGATGGACCACCCCTTGCGTGCGCGAATTTGCGCGCAATAGCACGCAAAGTCAAGAAAACGCAAGCAGCAAACTACGACCTTCGAAAGTATCAGCAACGCAGCCACTCATACGCATTGACCACTTCAATAAGCTCTGCCTGCGATCCTCCGGCGTCGGGATGCACTTTCATGGCCTTGCGATGGTATGCGCGCTTGATCTCATCTGGACTGTAGTTGCGACCGGGCTTCAAGCCCAAGGTTTTCAGATGCTTGTCACGCAGGTCGTTCTGTGGCGGCGGGCTGTAACTGTGCGTTTGCCAGCCCGCTGCGTCCTGTTGCCGCGCCCCGGATTTCTGCTGTCCTGCCTTCTGCCTGAAGCCCTTCGCCTCCTGCTGCCAGCCTGTGCGGGCACGGTGGCCGTGTTCCTGCTGCTGGTAGGCCTGACGCTGTTCCGCTTCCCTGAGCCTGCGTTCCCGTTCTTCGATCTCGCGTTCCCTGCGC
>JBKEBH010000252.1:0-29549 GCA_047973065.1 Paracoccus sp. (in: a-proteobacteria)
GGCCGATCCGAAATTGCAGGGTTTTCAACGGAACCCTATGAAACCCTGCAGTTCAAAGCTACCAAAACCGATCCTTTGTCTCAGAAAATCAGCATGTTGTCGGTTGTTCAGAGCCAACTCATTACCGTCCGCGCGAGTAATCAGGCCCGGCGGATCACCAGCGAATGGCGCGCTCAGATCAACGGAAAGTGGTTCGATATCAAGGAAGACCCGCGTGAAACCCAGGATCGTGCCTTCCTTGAAATGCTGGCCGAGGGATAGGGTGACAGGAACTTCTCAGAGGCCTGCCGCATCGCGCAGGGCGTTGTTCATCCGCGTCTGCCAGCCCGGCCCGCTGGCCTTGAACCGCGTCACCACGTCCTGATCCAGTCTCAGGGACACAGCGACTTTCGGGTTCTCTGACTTCGGGCGACCACCGATATTCTTGCGCATCTTCTCCGCCAAGGCGGGGAAGGCATCGGAAAACGGGCGCGCTTTCGCGAAGTCCTGTTCGGTCCATTCGGGATTGTCGGGATCGCTCGCAATCATCTTCTGGATGCGGGCTTCTTCTGCGTCAGACAGTTCGCGCGTCATATTGCATCCTTTCCTTCCTGCTGGCCGGGCGCATCGAGATCACCGAAATCCCTTCTGCACCCAGCGTCGCGAATATCACGGCAATCGTCCCGTCCGCGAACCGGCCCATCGCCTTGAAGCGCCTCTCGCTCGCTGGAACGACCAATGCGCCCAGGAAGAACTCTTCGCTCAGATCGGCAAAATCCAAGCCGTGCTTGGCGAGGTTCATTTGCCGCTTCGGCTCATCCCAGACGATCATCAACATAGATTTATGTATATACGAAAATATGCGGAAAGGTCAAGGTATGGTTGGCCTGTCGGGCTGTGTCAGCCCTTCCGTTCTTCCAGAACCCGCCGGATCATCTCGGGCCGCGACGGCTCATCGGCCTGCTTCGCGCGTTCAGCGTCCAGCCAGTCAAGCAGGTCGGGCTGAAGGCGGACGCCTACCATCGTGCCCTTGCCGGTTGGGGCAGGTCCGCGCTTTCCTTTCTGTGTCGACACAGTTTTCCCTTGCTCGCTCATAAAAACCTTGTTAGCACAGTAAACGGGCCGGACAAGTGCTACCAACACTTACCCAGCCCTAACCGAAACCCTGTTCTATGGAGGAACAGCGCATGGCTATTCATTGCCATAACACCCCCGGCTTGCCGGATGAAACCCTTTCCGAAATCCACGACTGCCTGATCCTCGCTCTGGATGCGACGGCACGCGCTTCGGGCTATAGCCAATCCGAGCGTGAAGCACGTAGCTATGTCCGCGCCGCCCTGCGTCACACCGCCAAGCTGATCGGGGGTGCGGCATGATCCCCGATTTTCCGGTGACCGTTGCTGAGCGCATGGCACAATTCTGCAAGCACTTCGAGGTTGAGCCGTGCAAGCTGCGCTATCGGCGGCGCGCAACCGACGAAATCATCATGACGGATGAACTGCTGGCGTGGCACGGCACCAACGGGGCTAGTTTGGACTGGATCTGTGTCGGTAACGTGATCCCCATGATGGCCGCCTATCGCAAGGAGGATTTGTCACGGCAGCGCATGCTGGAAGCATTGCGGAGCATGAGCGTTCCCGAGGCGACGGCGATGCTGTTCGTCCTGAAAGCCTGCTTGGACGAAGGTATTGAACTGGAACCTGCGCTTGAACTCTGGAAGGTCGAGTGCAGCAAGCGCCGGGAAGAAGCTGCGTGATGCGGATCACACTTGTTAAAACACAACAAGTGTGATTAAAGATGAGCATGGCAAGACCGAAACACAGCGATCCTGAACTATTCACCGTGGGCGAAATCGCCCACGCAATTGAGCTTTCGCCGCGCAATATGCAGCTTTTGGGGGATAAGGGCCTGATGCCGGTCGCATATCGTCAGGCGGAGGGAAGAGACGTGGCTGCGCTGCATGATATCGGCGCTTTCATGCATCTTGCCATGGTTGCGGGAGTGCACAAGGCTGGCCTGCCGCTTTTGCTTGCGGGACAGATTGGCCTGTCTGTCCCTGATGAGTTTAGCGATACGTCTTTGGAATACATGTCGGGCATTGGGCGGCAAGGGCGGGAACTGAGCGGCCTCAATGGATGGCAGGCCCTTGCGGGGGAGCATGGCGACGCGGGCTTCTGGGCACATCACTGGATGAAGCGCACTGATGCCGCCAGATATGTGATGGGCACGGCATGGGACAACGATATTGTTCTGCTGGTTGCGGATCGTCGCTATGCCCTGATTGATCTGCATCAGTCGAGCAACCGGCCCATGATCTGGGGCGATTTCACGATTGCATCCGGCGCGACGCCCGTTTGTGAAATCGAGGAGGCGGCGGGCAGCACGCGCGCGATCCCCGTCTTTCAACGTCAGGAATGGAAGACCGAGCACGGCCAGCAGGCCCTGCTGAATGAATACCGGGATGCGCTGCGGAATGCTGTTGGCGTATCCCGCGCGAATATCTCGCTCGCCATTCGGAAGGCGTTGGATCGTGTCCACGATCTGCGCATGGAAAAAGGGGGGAAGCTGTTCAAATGAGCCTGCTTCCCGCATTCACCACCCCGGACGAACTGGCGGCGCATCTTGGGATGTCGTCTCGTTCTGTTCGGGAGAAGGTGCGGGAAATCGGCGCTTGCCGCGTGAACGGCAACACCTTGATCATGCTGTCCTGTGACGTGGACTGTTTCATGGAGGCGATCAGATGCCCCTCAAGCTCTACAAGCGCCCGGACTGCGACGACAACTGGCATTACCGAGGCACCGTTAATGGGCGACGACTACGCGGCAGCACGGGCACGACTGACCGCAAAACAGCCGAAAGATTCAAAGCGGACCTCGAAGCAAAAGCGTGGAACCGTCATTTCGATGGACCGGGGGCGGGGCTGACCATGGCGCAGGTCTTCAATGCCTATCTCGATGCTGACAAGTCCGAGCGCTTCCTCTTGAAGCTGGTGGACTACTGGAAGAACACGCCGGTCGAGCATATCCACCCCGAGACGATCAGGAAGGCTGCGAAGGCGATCTATCCGAACGCGAACGAACCGACTTGGAACCGCCAGGTCATCAAGCCGACGCAGGCAGCGATCAATCACGCGGCGGGTCTGGGCTGGTGCAGTCGTATTTCCGTGAAGCGTTACCCCGAAAACCCCGAAGTGAAGATCCCGGCCACGGTCTATTGGGTCCGTGCGTTCAACGCGCTGACCGTCGAAGATGGATTGCAGCATATCGGGGCGCTCTGCATGTTCATGTTCGGCACGGGCGCGCGGGTTGGCGAATCCTGCCGGATGTTGTGGCGCGATGTCGATCTACATGAGGCCACGGCTAAGCTGTATCTGTTCAAGCCGATCCCATGGAGCCGGGTTGCTCACCTGCCGCCTGACGTGGTCGCGGCACTGGCCAATATCCCGACGAACCGAAATCCCGATGACCGGGTGTTCAACTATTCGGACCGCAGCAGCGTCAAGGGCGTCTGGGAGAATGTCTGCAAGCGGGCAGGGATCGAGCGGTTGACGCCTCATTGCTGCCGTCACGGTTTTGCCACGTCGATGCTACAGGCCGGGTTTGATGTGAAGACCGTCGCCGAGATGGGAGGCTGGAAGGACGCAACGACCGTGCTGCGGACCTATGCTCATGCGATCAAGGACAAGACCGTCACCAACGTGCTTTTTGACACGCCAGTGACACGCGACACTGACGCAAATTCCGTAACCTCCTATAAGAGAAGGAGAAAATAGGAATGACCCTCCACCCTCGTTGGGAGAGGTGTCCCAAGGACGCCTCTATGAGAGGACAGAGGAAAAGGCAAGAGGCGAAGCATTCCCGCTGGCCATGGGCCGGGCCTTCCGCGATGTGACGGTGAACGAAGCCGGCCGGTGCGGTTGCAGAGGTTTTATCGCGCGGGGCTAGGGGGCAAAACGCACGGCAATTATTTGAAATATAAATAATAATGTCTCGCCGGGAACGTTGTGCAAAAGGGTCCGCGTTGTGCGACGCATCGCGGTCTGCATGGTCGGTGCCGGCCCAGCCATTGCCGGCGGGGCAATGCAACGCGCAAGCGGCCCATGAAAGCCCGCCGAGGGAATCGGCTCCGGTCTTCATTTCGCGCGCTTCTATCCGATTCTGCCATCGGCGGCCTCTGGACGGCGGGCAGGACGAGGAGTATCTGCCAGCATCCATGGCTGAGGGTAGTGCAGTCGCTGCGGCGAGACGATATGCTTCTCATCGCCGCGGGCCGCGATGACCGGGCGCGCGCACCGCACGGTCTTCGTGATATATTCGGGAAACCTGGCTGATCCGCGAACGCTGTCTCGCCGTGCCACGGAAACCATGTGCAGGACGAGGTATCTATCATGGCTGCGGTATCGCATGGCGGCATTTTTCTGAGTGGCAGCACGTTTGGCCATGTGGTCCGTATGTCGTTGACCACCAGCATCGGGCTCATGGCCATGTTCGCTGTGGATTTCGTCGACATGATCTTCATTTCCATGCTTGGCAACGATACGCTGGCGGCGGCGGTCGGTTATGCCGGGACGCTGCTTTTCTTCACCAACTCGATCAATATTGGCCTCTCGATCGCTGCCGGATCGCTGGTTGCGCGGGCCATTGGCGGCGAGCGTCTGGAAGCTTCGCGCCGCTATGCCACCAACGTTGCCATCTTCGCCGCCGTCATCGGCGTGGTGACCCCTCTGCTGGTGATGATGAACCTGAATGCGACCCTGAGCCTGCTCGGTGCGGAGGGTGAGGTGCTGGATCTGGCGGCGGGTTATATCCGGCTGATCCTGCCGACCATGTGGATCATGGGCATCGCCATGACTGCGATGGCAGTACTGCGCGCCAATGGCGACGCGAAACGCTCGATGATGGTCACGATCTATGGCGGTGCGGTCAATGCAGTGCTCGATCCGCTGCTGATCTTCGGGCTGGGCATGGGCCTTGACGGCGCTGCAATCGCATCGGTCGCCGCGCGCCTGGCCATGCTTGGCACCGCGATGCTGCCGGCGATCCGCATCTATCAAGGCTTTGCGCGGCCCGATCCAAACGCCTTTGCCACCGATCTGCGGCCGATCGGCGCGATTGCGGTTCCTGCGGTGCTGACCAATATCGCCACGCCGGTCGGCAACGCCATCGTCACCCGGGAAATTGCCCAGTTCGGAACCGACGCGGTCGCGGGAATGGCGGTGATCGGCCGGCTGATGCCCGTGGCCTTTGCGGTGATTTTCGCGCTTTCCGGCGCCATCGGCCCGATCATCGGTCAGAATTACGGTGCTGGCCGCTTTGACCGGGTGCGGGCGGCCTTTTGCGACGGGATCATTTTTACGGCCGTCTATACGCTGATCATGGCAGCCGTCCTTTTTATCCTGCGCGCGCCCATTGCCGATCTGTTCCACGCCAGTGACGAGACCCGCAGCCTGATCTATCTGTTCTGCGGCCCGTTGGCGCTGGCTGCCTTCTTCAACGGCGTGATCTTTGTCGCCAACGCGAGCTTCAACAATCTCGATCACCCGATCTATTCGACCATGATCAACTGGGGGCGTCATACTCTGGGCACATGGCCCTTCGCCATTCTTGGCGCGCAGCTTGGCGGCGCGAGCGGGGTTCTGCTTGGGCAGGCGCTTGGCGGGTTGATCTTTGCAGCGTTGGCCTGGGTCATGGCGGTGCGGGTCATGAACAATCTGCGTGTTCCCGGACAGCCCGACAGCTTCCGGGAACAACGCCGGCTGCATGTGCTGTTCGGTCGCCGCGGCTGGTGATCCGGCCGGGCGGGCGATGAGACCGGATTGCTGCCGATCAGATCCTGACCTGATCGGCGATATGGGGGGGAATGAATTCGCCGCAGATCTCCATTACCCGCTTGATATCCGACTGCGGCTTGGGATCCTTTTGCTGAGTGGCATTCACGTTGATGTCCAGCACCCGGCTGAAATCGGCGCGGGTGATCCTGGCCAGATCGCAGATCTCTGCCTGAGTGGCCGGCTCGCGCAGCACGTCTTCCAGCCAGAAGATCTTTCCGCGCTCGCCGTACCCCTTCACATTGCGCGCCCAGGCCGAGGCGAATTTTTCCAGCGACTGACCCCATTTATCGGGCACGCTGCGCCAGGTGCTGACCGGATGGCGGGCGACAAAAAGCGTCTGGGTGTCGGGAAAGGCCGATTTGAAAATGTCGATCAGAATCGGCGGATGGGTGACCTCCTTGAAGCCGATGCGCATTCCCGGTTGCGGCGGGTAAAGCTCATCCAAATAGTTGCGCATCGCCTTGATGATGGCGCGGCGCACGATGGGTGCCTTGGGGGACATGCAGGAAATATCGACGCTTTCGTCGCGCTCGCTCAGATAGGCCTCGCGATAGGCGTTCGAGGCTTGGGCAAATTGCACCGCTTGCGCCTGAGCCCCCAGAAAGCGGACCAGAGACTGACCGTTCTCGCCCCAGATCAGGGTCGAAGGATTGGCATTGAACAGCCGCTGCACGAGCGTGGAGCCGGTCCGCTGGGTCACGGCAAAGATCGCGATATCAACCAAGGCGAGAACTCCTTTTGGGGAAGCAGATCGCCGGCTGTCTATCGCAGATCATGATTTGCCACAATGTCGGGCACCATACCGCCGGGGCGGGCAACGGGACGTTAAACAATCTGGCTTAGGGTCGGGTCATGCGAATCGTTCTGCTCGGTCTTCTGATGGTCATGGCTGCCCCGGCCCTTGCCCGCGCCCCGGTTGAGGAGCCGGCGGCGCTCTGCGAATGGGTGGCGAGCATGGCGGCGACGGAAAGCGGGGTGTCGGCCGATATCCTCGGCGCGCTGACCCTGACGGAAACCGGGCGGCGGTGGGACGGTGTCGTTCGCCCCTGGGCATGGAGCGTGAATGCCGAGGGCGAGGGAACATGGTTCGACGATCCCAATGCCGCGCTCGGCTTTGCCGAGGATCGGGTGGTGCGTGGGCGTCACAACCTCGATATCGGTTGCTTTCAGCTCAACTATCGCTGGCATGGCATGAATTTCAGCTCGATGGCCGAGATGTTCGATCCGCTGAGCAACGCCCGCTACGCCGCCCGTTTTGTCAGCGAGCTTGATGCCGAAACCGGGGACTGGCGGCGGGAATGTTTTATTCCCGAACGCCCCGAAACGCCAGCCGCTATCTCGCCCGGTTCGACGAATTGCGCGCAACGGCCGAGACTTATAATCACTTTGCCTCGGTCGATCCCGGGCAGGTGGCGTCGCTGCCGCAGCCCTCGCGGCGGGTGCGGATCGTCGATAAGCGCATGTTGCTCGGCGCGCCCGAAGGCACGCCGGTGACCGGCATGCCGGGCTCACTCGCCGCTATCGGCGGGCAGCGGACGGCGCTTCTGTCGCGGGGGCAGGCGTTGATCAGCACGGGGTGCGGCCCGCTTTTCGGACCCGGTGCCGCACTGGCCCGCAGCCGCGCTGAGTGGCGCCAGCGCGCAGGGTCAAAGGCGGGCGGCGGGGGCGTAAACATCAGCGAGGAAGCTCTGGTCGAGCTGGTCATGGCGCCTGCCGATATCGGGGAATATCCTGCCGCCATTCCCGATGCCGGGCGCGCGCCCGAGGATCTCTATCTGGGCGGGGAGGGGCCGCTTTAGAATGGCGTTCCGCCGAGGCGGGACCTGCTGGCGATGGATGCCGAAAACGTCACCGGGTCGGTTGTCCATATGCCAGGGCCGGCGCGAATGGTGCCGGCCCTGAGCTTTGCGATGCCGGTTGACCGATCGGCCCGCCAGCAGATGAGGATCAGGCCTTCCAGTCCGGCGCGATAGATGCGGCGATGGAGGCGTCGAGAGCCTCGAATGCGTTCAGGCCGATGGTGTCGTAAAGCTCCTGCCGGGTCTGCATTTCGGGCAGCATGGCAGTGGTGGCGCCGTCGCGGGCCAGCGTCGCATAGAGCTTTTGCTGTGCCTTGTTCGCCACCCGCAGCGAGGAAACCGGCCAGATCACCATGTCATAGCCGAGATCCTCGAATTCCTGCGCGCTCAGCGCCGGGGTTCGGCCGAACTCGGTCATATTGGCCAGAAGCTTGACACCCGGCAGGGCGGCCCGCACTTCCTTGAACATATCGACCGAAGTCAGCGCCTCGGGGAAGATCGCATCGGCGCCGGCTTCGACGTAGAGCTTTGCCCGGGCAATCGCGCCTTCCAGACCTTCGCTGGCCGCCGCATCGGTGCGCGCAATGATGCGCAGATGCCGGCGCGCCTTATGGGCGGCGGCGACCTTGGCGGCCATATCCGCAGCCGAGGCCAGCTTCTTGTCGTTCAGATGGCCGCATTTCTTGGGCAGAAGCTGGTCTTCCAGATGGACAGCGCCAGCCCCGGCATCCTCGAAGGTGCGGACCATATGCATGACGTTCAGCGCCTCGCCGTAGCCGGTATCGCCATCGACCAGCAGCGGCAGCCCGGTCGCCCGGGTGATCTGACGGATGAAGAAGGCGACCTCGTCCACGGTGATGATGCCAAGATCGGGCAGACCCATCGAGGCGGTCATCGCCGCCCCGGACAGGTAAAGCGCGTCAAAGCCCGCCGCCTTGGCCTGAAGCGCGGCCTGCCCGTTATGGGCGCCGGGCAGGCGCAGGATGCCGGGTGCGTCCAGCAGTTCCTGAAAGTGCAGGCCGGCCGGCTGGTCGGGCAGTTCCGATCCGATGAGATAGGGCATGGTACCTCCTTTTCAGCCGCGCTCGTTCAGCGGCACGAATTTACGGTTTTCGGGTCCGGTATAATGGGCCGAGGGGCGGATGATCTTGCCGTCCTGACGCTGTTCGATGACATGCGCGCCCCAGCCCGAAGTCCGGGCGATGACGAAAAGCGGGGTGAACATGTCGGTTGGCACACCCATCATGTGATAGGATACGGCGCTGAACCAGTCGAGGTTCGGGAACATCTTGCGCTCGGCATCCATCACCGTCTCGATCCGCTCGGCAATGTCGTAAAGACCCATATCGCCGGCCTCCTGCGACAGCTGCCTTGCGACGCGCTTGATCACCACATTGCGCGGATCGGCAATGGTATAGACCGGATGGCCGAAGCCGATGATGATCTGCTTTTCCCCAACCCGGCGGGTGATGTCCGCCGCCGCCTCATCCGCATCGGCATAGCGTGACTGGATGTCATAGGCGACCTCATTGGCGCCGCCATGCTTGGGCCCGCGCAGCGCGCCGATGGCTGCGGTGATCGCCGAATACATGTCGGACCCGGTCCCGGCGACCATGCGCGCGGTGAAGGTCGAAGCGTTGAACTCGTGCTCCGCGTAAAGGATCAGCGAGGTCTGCATGGCGCGGATCTGGGTCTCGGTCGGCTTCCTGCCATGGAGCAGGCGCAGGAAATGTTCGGCGATGGAGCTGTCATCGCCCTCGACCTCGATCCGGCGACCGTTATGGCTGAAGTGATACCAGTAAAGCAGCATCGACCCCAGCGAGGCCATCAGCCGGTCGATGATATCGCGCGCACCGGCCAGATTGTGATCATGCGCCTCGGGCAGGGTGCAGCCAAGGGCCGACACCCCGGTGCGCATCACATCCATCGGATGGGTCGCGGCCGGCAGCTGTTCCAGCACGACGCGGACCGATTCGGGCAGTCCGCGCAGGCGCGCGAGCTTGGCTTCATAAGCGGCGAGCTGAGCCTTGCTGGGCAGCACGCCATGGACCAGCAGATAGGCGATTTCCTCGAAGGTTGCCGCTTCAGCGATGTCGAGAATGTCATAGCCGCGATAATGCAGGTCATTGCCGGTCTGTCCGACGGTGCAGAGGGCGGAATTGCCCGCCTCCACACCCGACAGCGCCACGGATTTCTTCGGCTTGGCAGCCATCGGTCAATCCTCCCTTATTTCTTGAAGTCAAAAATGCCGGTCGGACGCGGGGCGCCCAGTTTGGCAACGTCAACCACGAAGTTCAGCGCGGCGAGATCGCCGGCTTTCAGATCGGCCAGAGCTTCGGCCGCCTGCAGGAAGCGGGTCTGTTCCGAGGCCGCGATGATGGCATCCGAGAGCGTCAGGAACTTGTTCTTGTAGTTCTCGCGCACGATGGGGCGGGCGCCATCGGGATGGGCGTCAGCCAGGGCCAGCTCGTCCTCGATCACCTTGCCGTTCTTCAGCGTGACCACGACGCGGCCCCCGAAGGCCTTTTCCTTCGGATCCTTGGAATGGTAGCGGCGTGTCCATTCCGGGTCTTCGGTGGTCGATACCTTGTGCCAGAGCGCGACGGTTTCCGGCCGGTTCGCACGCTCGGGCGCATAGGATTTTTCGTGGTGCCAGCCGCCATCTTCCAGCGCGACCGCGAAAATATACATGATCGAATGGTCCAGCGTCTCGCGCGAGGCTTTCGGGTCCATTTTCTGCGGATCGCCCGCGCCGGTGCCGATCACGTAATGGGTGTGATGGCTGGTATGGATGACGATGCTGTCGATCTGGCTCAGATCGCCGATTTGCGGGCCCATGCGGCGGGCGAGGTCGATCAGGGCCTGGCTCTGATATTCCGCCGAATGTTCCTTGGTATAGGTGGTCAGGATGGCGCGCTTGGCCTCACCCTTTTCCGGCAGCGGAACGTTGTAAAGCGCGCCCGGGCCGGACAGCAGATAGGCAATGAAGCCGTCCTCGCCTTCCCAAGCCGGCGAGGGCGCGCCTTCGCCGCGCATCACGCGGTCCACGGCCTCGATCGCCATCTTGCCGGCGAAGGCCGGGGCATAGGCTTTCCAGGACGAAATCTCACCCTTGCGCGACTGGCGGGTGGTGGTGGTGACATGCAGCGCCTGCTGGACGGCCTGATAGATCACCTCGGTCGGCAGGCCCAGAAGGGTGCCGATGCCGGCAGCGGCCGACGGGCCGAGATGGGCGATATGGTCGATCTTGTGTTCGTGCAGGCAGATGCCGGTCACCAGATCGACCTGAATTTCATAGCCGGTGGCCAGACCCCGGATCAGATCGGCGCCGGATTTTCCGGTATGCTGGGCGACGGCCAGGACCGGCGGGATGTTATCGCCCGGATGCGAATAATCGGCGGCCAGATAGGTGTCGTGGAAGTCGAGTTCCCGCACGGCGACGCCATTGGCATAGGCGGCCCATTCCGGCGAAACCCGGGTGGCGCTATCCACGCCGAAAACGGTCGCGCCCGGCGCATAGGGATGCGCCATGGCCTGTGCCCGGGCCGAAGCAACCGGGCGGCGGGCGAGCGACGCGGCGGCGACCGAGGCGTTGTCGATGATGCGGTTGATGATCATTTCGGTGACGGCGGGATCGACCGCGACCGGATCGGCGGCGACTTCGGCGATCTTCCAGGCCAGCTGGTCTTCGCGGGCCAGCGGCTCGGCGGATTTGTAAGTGCGCACTTCATGGGTTTTCATCGGGTCTCTCCCTCAACTGTGATCTTTTTCGGCCGGCCGGTCTTTCCGACGGCGACCATGGTGAACTGTCCTTGCGCGATCTGGCGACGATCCTCGGCGCCCGGGGTTTCGCAATGCCCGGTCACCTCGACCTGCATCGAGCTGCGCCCGCTTCTGGCGATCCGGGCGCTGAGGTTCAGCAGGCTGCCGACCGGGACCGGCGCGGTGAAGCGCAGCCCATCGACCGAGGCCAGAACCACATTGCCCCGCGCTTGCCGGCTGGCGGCCGCATAGGCGGCATTGGCCATCATCGACAGGGCATTTCCGGCAAAAAGCGTGCCGTAATGGTTCGCCTGAGCTGGCAGAATCAGCTCGGTGGTTTCGATACTGGCCGGTGCGGCGTCCTGCATGGCGATCCTTCGCAAGATTTGCACAGGCAACTTCCCATATGCACGTATTCCCCGTAAAGATTGAAGTTGTAGAGAGTTGCAAAGCCCGAGTCGCGCTATTGCAAAGGCTGCGAAGGTGAACCCATGAAAAATGCCTATCTCGGCGGCCAGCTGCGCCGTTTGCGTGAAAATCACGGTATGACCCAGGCGGCGCTGGCCCGCGCGCTGGAGCTGTCGCCCAGCTATTTTAACCAGATCGAACGCAATCAGCGGCCCATTACGCTGGCGGTTCTGGCCAAGCTGGATGAGGTCTTCGGGGCCGAGGCCCAGCCCTTTCATGAAGGCGGCGATGGGCGGCTGACCTCGCGCCTGCGGGCGGCGCTGGCGGATCAGGGCGCGGCGATCTCGACCGCCGAGCTGCACGATCTGGCCGACAACTCCCCGGCACTGGCCAAACTGATCCTCGACATGCGCCGGCGGCTCAGGGCGGCAACCGAGCGCGCCGATCTTCTGGCCGAACAGGTCTCGGGTCAGCCCGGCAGCCCGGCCGCGCCGACCGCCTTTGAAGCGGTGCGCGATTATTTCTACACCCGCCGCAATCACATCGCCGCGCTCGATCTGGCTGCCGAGCCGCTTGGCGCATTGCTGCCGGTTGCCAACCGCACCGAAGCGCTGGTGACCTATCTGAACGACCGGCACGGGATCCGGGTCGAGACGAATGCCGAACCCGGCACCCTGCGCCGTTTCGACGATGGCACCCGCATCCTGCATATCTCGCCCCGGCTCAGCGAAGCCCAGCAGGCTTTCCAGATCGGCACCCAGCTGGCGCTGCTGGAAGAATCCGGCACGATTGAACGGCTTTGCGCGGCCTCGAACCTTTCGCCCGAAGACCAGTCGCTGCTGCGCATCGGGCTGGCCAATTACTATGCCGGCGCGCTGATCCTGCCTTACGGCGCCTTTCTGGACGCCGCCGAGGCCGAGCATTACGATATCGAGATCCTGTCGCAGCGTTTCGGCGTGGGCTTTGAAACCACCTGCCACCGCCTGTCATCGCTGCAACGTCCCGGCGCGCAGGGGGTGCCCTTCTTCTTCATCCGGGTTGATCGGGCCGGCAATATCTCGAAACGGCAATCGGCGACGGATTTTCACTTTTCGCGCTTTGGCGGCTCCTGCCCGCTCTGGACCATTTATGAAGCGTTCTCGCGGCCCGGTCAGCTTCTGCGGCAGGTTGCCCAGATGCCCGATGGGCGGCGCTATCTGTGGGTGGCGCGCACGGTCAGCCATGGGCAAAGCGGTTTCGGCGCGCCGGTCAAGCATTTCGCCGTGGCGCTTGGTTGCGATATCGCCCATGCCTCGAAGCTGGTTTACGGGCAGGGGCTCGATCTGTTTGGCCCGGACGCGGCGACACCGATCGGGCCGGGCTGCAAGCTGTGCGAGCGGCCGGGTTGCCCGCAGCGCGCCTTCCCGATGATCGGCCGCCCGGCTCTGGCCGAGCCGGGGCGCAGCCGCTTTGCGCCTTATTCCTCGGACGCGGCGTCCTTGTGATAGAACATGGTCCCGATCTCGATCAGGCCGCGCCCGACCTCGCGGCGGTGGCGGTTGGTGTCGCGCAAGCTGTAGACGCAGCCGCAATATTCCTGCTGATAGAATTCCTCGCGCTTGGAAATCTCGATCATCCGGCTTGAGCCGCCGCCCTTGCGCCAGTTGTAATCCCAGTATTCCAGACCATCGTAAGGCCGAACCGCACGTTCGCCGCAGCCATTGATCTGCTTCATGTCCTTCCAGCGCGAAATCCCCAGGCTGGAGGTCATGACCTTGAAGCCGTTTTCATGGGCGTAAAGCGCCGTCCGCTCGAAGCGCATGTCGAAGCACATGGTGCAGCGGATGCCGCGCTCGGGCTCCCATTCCATCCCCCTGGCGCGTGCATACCAGTTGTCGGTGTCATAGTCGGCATCGACGAAGGGCACGTTATGTGTCTGGGCGAAGCGGATGTTTTCATCCTTGCGCAGCAGGTATTCCTTCTCGGGGTGGATATTCGGGTTGTAGAAGAAGATCGTGTAGTCGATCCCCGAAGCGGTCATGGCTTCCATCACTTCGCCCGAACAGGGCGCGCAGCACGAATGCAGCAGCACCTTCTTTTCGCCCGAAGGCGGTGTCAGGACGGGACGTTCGGAATCGTCGGACATGATGAGGCCTTACGGAGATACAAGAATGGTTAGGAGTCCTAGCCTTATTCGCGCTTTGGGAAAAGGGCGGACAGTGCGATGATGGATGTCGGTAAACAGGTCAGTGGTGCGGTGCGGAAAAACTTGAGGAGAAAATATGAATATTCCCGGCTTTGCCACGTCTCGGCTTTTCGTTCGGCCCTGGCGCGAGGTTCTGATCGATCCGGTAAGCGCCGCCAGCTTTGAGCAAGCACTTGGAACCCTTCTGAGCCCGGCGGTGCTTGAGCATCTGCCTCCGGCGTTGCAGCTGAATCGCGATGATGGACATGAGGTCATCGCCGACTGGTTCGCGGCGCGGATCGAGGAAAGCGAGGTGCTGATTGCCAGGGCTGACGACGGCAGGCTGGTTGGTTTGATATTGCTGGCCCCGGATACCGATCCGGCGGGGGTGCCCGCCGTTCACATCGGCTATCTGCTATCCGAAAGCTTCTGGGGGAAGGGGATGGCAACCGAATTGGTGACAGGCCTGACCTTTGCGCTGAATGAGCGTGGGCCTCTACGGTTGATCGGCGGGGTCGGGCTGGACAATGGTGCTTCTGCGAAAGTCCTGCGCAAGGCTGGGTTTCACAAAGACGATCAACTGTCATCTGCGGATACCGACATCTTCGTTTGCGATATTCCTGAAAGGGCGCGGCTATACCACTAGGTTCCGGGCTGCGGCCCCACTGGGCACCAACCCGAATATCCTTGGGCTGAATTGCCTGTCGCCGTCACACAGGTAATTGTTGCCGGGACCGCCTCGGTGCGGGTGGAAATATCGCCTGTTCCGAAAAGGCGACAACCAGTCCTAAAGAACCATTTCCCAGACTAAAGACTATTTTTGTTGAACAGTAACGTGTTACGCGCAGTGTCTCTCTGGGATGAAAGCAAGTATCAGCACCTCCGAGGAATAATGTATTTGCTTCACAAGGGGTTGGCGAATGGCGTAATCTACATCGGTAAATTCGCTCAGGCCGATACCATCGAAGGCAACTTTACGACGGAGGGCAACCCGTTCACCGGGACAACGGTCGATTGGAACACGCTGGTTGCCACGACCGTTTCCGGGAACGATGCCGGGGCCAATTTTATTCAGGCAGGCATTGTCGATGACAATGACATTGCAGGGGACACGCTGACCTATGATATCGGGAACGGCCCGATCACCGTGATGCAGGATTCGTCCGAAACCTTCAATGTTCGTCTGACCATGCAGGATGGAGGCCAGAAGGTTGTCGAGGTGATCCTGATCCAGATGGTCAATGGGGATACCTTCATCAACGACCTGAAGAATGAAGGCAATCTGGACAACCTGATCATCAGAAGTGTCGAGATCCTGAATGTTACCGACGATACGGCTACCGGCGGGTTTCTTACCAGCCTGTTGATGGCACCACCATCGTTTGCTTTGCAACAGGCACCCAGATCGCAACTGTGCAGGGACAGGCCCTGATCGAAGAGCTTTCGGTTGGCGACGATGTTCGGGTTCTGGATGGCGGCACGCAGGAAATTCGCTGGATCGGCTCGCATAAGGTCAATACCGCGGTGCTTGCCGCCAATCCCAAGCTCTATCCGGTTCGGATCCGCGCCGGCGCACTGGGTTCGGGCCTGCCGGAGCAGGACCTGCTGGTTTCGCCGCAGCACCGGGTTTCTTGTGCGTTCCGCCATTGCGCAAAACGGATGTTTGGGACGCAGGAAGTCCTGATACCCGCCAAGAAGTTGCTGGGCCTGGATGGTATCGAGCTCGCGGATGATGTTCAGGAAGTAGAATGCTACCACATTTTCTTTGATGCGCATCAGGTGACCTTCTCCAACGGGGGGCCGACCGAAAGCCTTTTCACCGGAGTGGAGGCCCTCAAGTCGGTTTCTCCTGAGGCGCGCGCCGAAATCGAAACGCTCTTCCCCCAGATCTGCGCACCCGATTTCAAGGCGCAGCCAGCCCGGTTCATCCCCGACAAGGGCAAGCTGATGAAGCGGCCGGTGGAGCGTCATCAGAAGAACAGGATGCCGCTTCACTCGATTGCCCGGGCGGCGGCGTCCGCTGGTGAGGCCCGTATCGGCATGTGACCGATTTAGGGGACCGGCTGCCTTGAGGGGAAGGCCGGTCTTCGATCCGCTTGGCCGTTGCGGCATGACACATGTATCGGTCAGCCGAAGTTTTCCGCCCGATGGCATTTCTCAAGCTTGCAGTGCTGGAAAGTTCGATGCCTGTCGCAGGGTGGCTTTACGGCAGCGGCTTTCGGAATGTTTTTGGGGGAAGGGGATGACGACGGAGCTGGTGGCGGGTCTGATGGCAGCCCTCGATGGCCAGAGTCCGGCACGGGTGACCGGGGCGTCGGTCCGAACAACGCTGCTTCGGCCCGAGAGTTGCGCAAGGCGGGCCTTTTCAAGGATGAGCGGCTGTCATCTGCCGATACCGAGATCTTCGGCTGTGGCCTTCATGGCGCGTTCCAATATTGCCACTGAGACCTTGTCCCGGCAGAGGCGATGGGGCCGTGGCCGCGATGATGCTCTGCCATGGCGGGCCGGGGCCTGTCATCTGGAAGGCGAGGATCGGGCTGACATGCAAAAGGGCGGACCATTGCGGTCCGCCCGTTCTGATTCAGGCCGGATCGGCCCTTATTCGCCTTCGGCCTTTGCGCCGGTGCCGCGGATGGTCGGGACCACCTGATCGCCCCATGCGCCGGCGCCGTTGTGGAAGCGCGAGACGCGGATCACCTCGACCGAGACCCCCTCGTTCACCGCGCGCTGCACGGCGTCGTTCAGGCGGTGGACGGCCTCGGCAACGCGGTGGATGGCGCGGGTTTCGCGGTCACCCTCGGGAAGGTCGATGCGCTGGAAATCGCTATCTGCGTTCATGTCTTGCTCCTCCAATCTGATCCTCACCGAATAGCCGGTGGGACGGTTCCAGTACAGGGCCGACTTTCGGCTGCAACGTGGTGCCGGCCCTGTATGCTCGCACCCTTATTCGGCGGCGAACTGGTTCATGGTGTTGGCGTGGCCGCCGGCCTTCAGCGCGCGCTCGCCGCCGACCATTTCCTTGAACGTGTCGCCCAGATCCGAGCCGACCTCGTGCTGGTGTTTGACCGCCGAGATGCCGCGACGGATTTCCTCGCGCTGAACGGTCTTGACATAGGCCAGCATCTTGTCGTCGCCGAAGTAGCCGCGCGACAGCTCGTCCACCGACTTGGCGGTCAGGTGGAAGGTCGGCAGGGTGATCAGGTTGTGGAACACACCGGCCTGGGTCGAGATGTCGTGCTGGAAGCGCTGCAGGCGGGCATCGGCTTCAAGGCCCAGCTCGGAGCTGTCGAAATCGGCCTTCATCAGCTCATTGCCTTCCGGGTAGTCGCCGGCGGCGATCTTGCCTTCGGCGATCCATTCGTCGCGGACCTGCTTGCGCAGGTTCAGCGTCCAGTTGAAGGAAGGCGAGTTGTTATAGACCAGCTTCGCATTCGGCACCGCAGCGCGGACCTCGTTCACCATGCCTGCGATCTCGGTGACATTCGGGGTGTCGGTCTCGATCCACAGCATGTCGGCGCCGCCCTGAGTCAGATTGGCAATGCAGTCTTCGACGACGCGGGCGCGACCGGTATCCTTCTTGAACGGGAAGAGACCGTTCGGCAGGCGCTTGGGCTTGACGAATTCGCCGTTCAGCACGATGGCCAGTTCGCCGTCGCGGATCGGGTTGGCATCCGAGATCGCCTCGGTGTCCAGCCACTTGATGTATTCCGAAGCCAGATCGCCCGGGGTCTGCGAAACCGGAACCTTCTGGGTCAGACCGGCGCCAAGGCTGTCGGTGCGGGCCACGATGACGCCTTCGTCAACGCCGAGCTCTTCGAAGGCCAGGCGGCAGGCGCGCAGCTTTTCGATGAAATCTTCGCGCGGCACGGTGACCTTGCCGTCCTGGTGGCCGCACTGCTTGGCGTCGGAAACCTGGTTTTCGATCTGTAGGCAGCAGGCGCCGGCCTGGATCAGTTCCTTCGCCAGCAGATAGGTGGCGTGCTCGTTGCCGAAGCCGGCGTCGATATCGGCGATGATCGGAACGACATGGGTTTCGAAGCTGTCGATGGCGGCGATCGCCTGCTTTTCGGCGGCTGCGTCACCGGCCTTGCGGGCGGCGGCCAGATCCTTGAACAGATCGTTCATCGCCACTTCGTCGGCCTGACGCAGCGAGACATAGATCTCGCGGATCAGATCGGCGACGGCGGTCTTTTCATGCATCGACTGGTCGGGCAGGTGGCCCCAGGTGTTGCGCAGACCGGCAACCATCCAGCCGGACAGGTAGACATAGGCGCGCTTGGTGGTGCCGCGCAGGCGCTTGACCGATTTAATCATCTGTTGGGCGTGGAAGCCCGACCAGCACCCCAGCGACTGGGTGGACAGCGTCGGGTCGGCGTCATAGGCGGCCATGTCGGCGCGCATCACGACGGCCATGTCGCGGGCGATGTCCAGATGGGTGTCATAGCTGTTCTGAAGCTTCAGCTGCACGATATCGTCAACACTGACGCCGCCGGGTGTCTGACCTGTCGGGTAGCGCTTTTCGACCTCAGCACGGATTTCGGCATAGCTTTTGCGATTTGCCATGGATCTTTCCTTTCGCGGCATTCTTCCGAATGGGTGCGGCCCGCCCTGCGAGCCTGGTTATTCTATGGGGTGATTCCCCCTCCTCAATAAATGTCACATTAGTAATGTCATGCTGCATATGCACGATACCTTTGCAGGAATGGGGTCATTCTGTCACATTTGTCAGGATCGTTGATTTTGTAATGTAAGTCTTGTAAGAATTTTGTGACAGAATTCCGGGGACAGAACCATGGCGCCACGCGGCGAAAAGCTAATCATCGGCCAGCGTTTGCGGGTGCTGCGCACCACGCTCGGGCTGACCCAGGCGCAGATGGCGGCGCAGCTTGGGGTCTCGGCCAGTTACATCACGCTGATCGAATCCGACCAGCGGCCGGCCTCGGCCAAGCTTCTGATGCGGCTGGCGCGGGTCTATGAGGTGAACGTGGCCGAGCTTGCGCCCGACACCGATGCCCAGCTGGCTGCCGATTTCGAAGCCGCGCTGAAGGATCCGGCGCTGGAAGCCGAAGGTGTCACCCGGACCGAGGTCGAGGCGGTCCTGCAGGCCTCGCCCCGGATCGCGGCGGCTCTGGTGCGGCTTCAGGGGCGGTTCGGAGACGCGGTGATGCGCCGCTCGGCCGAGGAAACGCCGCTGACCGATCGCAGCAAGGTCGATGTGCTGACCCAGGTCACCAAGCCGGTCGAGCAGGTCCGCGACTGGTTCTATGACCGGCGCAACTATATAGACGAGCTTGACCGCGTGGCCGAGCGCGTGGCCGACGAACACAAGCTGCACCGCGACGAATCGGGGCGGGCGCTGCATGGGCTGCTGGCTGCCCATAATATCCGGGTGCGGCGGCTACCGGGATCGGTCATGGGCGGCTCTCTGCGCCGCTATGATCCGCATCGCAGAGAACTGCTGCTGTCCGAGCTTCTCGATACCCCCTCGCGGCGCTTTCAGATCGGAGTGCTGATCGCCCGGCTGGATTATCAGGATCTGATTGACGAGGTGATGGCGGATGCGGCCTTTGAAGGCGATGCCGCGCGTTCTCTGGCCCGGGTCAGCCTGGCCAATTACTTCGCCGCCGCGCTGCTGATGCCCTATCGCCCCTTCCTCGCCGCCTGCGAATCCGAGCGCTACGATATCGAGCTGATCGGCCATCGCTTCGGCACCAGCTTTGAGCAGACCGCGCATCGCATGACCACGTTGCAGCGCCCCGAAGCGCGCGGCATTCCCTTTTTCTTCGTGCGCGTGGACCGGGCCGGCAATGTGTCCAAGCGCTTTTCGGCCGGGCGGTTTCCGTTTTCGCGCTCGGGTGGCACCTGCCCCTTGTGGAATATCCACGGCGCTTTCGAGACCCCGGACAAGATCCAGACCCAGCTGATCCGCATGCAGGAGGGCGGGCAGTATTTTTCGATCGCGCGCACTGTCACCCGGGCCGGGGGCAGCTTTTCGGCACCGGCGCCGCGTCTGGCCGTGGGGCTTGGCTGCGATGTCGCCTTTGCGCCGCGCCTGATCTATGCCGACAGCATCGACCGCGACAAGACCGAGCCAACCGAGATCGGGCTGAACTGCCTGCTTTGCGAGCGCCAGAACTGCGCCTCGCGCGCGCAGGCACCGATCAACCGCAATCTGGCGGTGAACGAGCTGGAACGCTCGGTCGCGCTGTTCAGCTTCGACCCGGAGTAGCGGCGTCTGTCAGCCGGTCGATGTCATAGCCGAGCAGGCTTTCCAGATCGGGATCGAGCCCGGTGCGGATGAAAGCCAGATCCTTTGGGACAATATCCCGGGCGCTCAGCCGGGGACGCAGCCGCGCCGATTTTGGGTCGAGCCTTTCGGTCGGCAGTTTCGGCGCGGCCGGTTTTGCCGTCAGGTTGAAGCGCGCCCCGAGACGGGTCAGAAGCGATGCGGGATTGCGCTGCAGGTCTTCGAAGCGCATGAGGGCGAAATTGCCGGCGCGGTTCCGCAGGCCCATCATGGCTTGTGCCTTGATCATGCGCATTTCCAGTGCATTGGCAAAGCGGCGGCCCGATATCGGATGGCGGTCGAGTTGCAGAACCTCGCCCCGCATCCGGCCATCCTTGCGCAGCCCCCATTTTTCCCAGCCCTGAAAGCGCGGGCGGGCAATCGATTCCCATTCCTCGCGGATGAAATCGGAAAACGCGCGGTCATGGAGCTGCGGAGCCCCCTCATAGGGGGTGCGATGCAGGCTCAGCAGCCATTCGAGCGGGTGGCGGACGATGACCAGGATCAGCGAATGCGACCAGATGGCGGGCATGGTCGGGGCGGCGTGTTTCCAGCCGTAATGATGGATGCAGGTCGCCTCGAAATTCTCTGAGATCAGATGTTCCAGGTAATTGGTGCCCGAACATCTTTCGCCGAAAACCTGGAAATCGCGGATATCCTTGTGATTCGAGGCGCTGTCGATCAGCGGACTGGCCGCCATGGCGGTATCGGCCTCGCTCATGTCCGGCCCGCCTTTGCGGGCGCGCCGCGCCGGGGGGCGCCTTCGATCAGCAGGCGGGTTTCATGGTTCAGTTCAGGATTGTTGCTGCGCGCCACGGTGTTGAACAGAGAACTGGCATGGAGATGCTCTGGCAGATTGCGTTTCAGGTATTCCGCCGGCCGGGGCAGTACCCAACAGGGGTTCTGCTGTTGCTGCTGCCAGCGGGCGAAGCGGATATCGACAAAGCCGGCGCTTCCCGCCAGTGCGGCGAAGGGCGGGGCATTGCGACCCAGCATGCAGGCGGTGCCGGTGCCGATGACATCGACCGGATGGGGCTTGTTCAATTCCTTGAAGAACATGAAATTCTTCCAGCCATAGCGGCTTTCGGCCTTCTTGTAGGCCCAGGCATTGGCCTGATAGCCGAAAACGCCCCTGTCCAGCCCGAGAGGCTCGGCTTCGGCCAGCGAATGAGCGACATAATCGGCGGGGTAAAGGATATCGTCGTCGATGGTGAAGACCACATCGTCATCGCCGGGGGCGAAATAGAACTTGCCGGTGTCCTTGGTGTCCCCGGGCGGGATCAGGGCTTCGATCTTCCCATTCCCGGCCAGCTCCGCCGGGATTTCGTCATATTCGTTCAGGATGATGAACAGCCGGTCCACCTGCCCGATGATACAGGCCACGGTTTCCAGCATGATCTTCCGGCGGGGCGGAAAGGTGGCGAGATGCGCTCTGATCATGCGGTCAATCCAATGCGAGCGGAAAAAGGCAGAACGCCGGCGGGTGCCGGCGCTTCATCGTGCCATTCCTGCTTCGCGGGGGCAATGGTGCCGGCATGCGACATCGCTGCCGCCCCGCGGGCCGGTGTCGGCTTTACAGCAGATCCTTGCGGGCCTGCGCCACCATCGCTTCCAGATCGCCGACGCTCTGGAAACCGAAACTGGCGTCATGGCCGGCGATGAAGCTCGGCGTGCCGCTGAGCATCATGGTGTCGGCGAGATCCATGGTTTCATAGATCTGATCGAGGATCGCGCGTTTTTCCATATCTGCCTTCAGCCGGTCCATATCCAGCCCGACCTTGCGGGCGGCGCGCAGCACGGTGGCTTCCTCGACCCGGCCGCGTGTCGCCATCAGCGCGGTGTGAAGCTGCCAGTACTTGCCCTGATTGAGCGACGCCAGCGCCGCCCTGGCGGCGTAGAACGAGCCGTCCCCGAAGACCGGCCATTCGCGAAACACCACGCGCAGCTTGGGATCCTTGCCGATCAGCGTCTTCACATTGGCGACATTCTTGCGGCAGAAGCTGCAATTGTAATCGAAAAACTCGCTCAGGGTGACATCGCCGTCGGGATTGCCCAGCACCGGCAGGGCCGGGTTGCGTTCGAGCACCTTGCGCAATTCATCCGGCATGGGATTGGGATGGGCCCCGGCGGCCCATGACATGACGGGCATAAGCGGGCCAGCCAGTAGCGCGCCGGCACCAGCTGCGCCCATTCGGGTCAGCGAACGTCTTGTGATTGCGGGAAGTTGCCGGGCTGCCTTGGTCATCAGACTCTCCTGTTCAGTCCGGGTAGGGTGGCCTGCCGCCGGGCAGCGGGCAAGCGTGGCATGTAAACAATGCCGTGATCGGATTGGCATTTGCGCCACAACGCGCAATTGTTCCACAGACATAATGCTGTTACGCAATCGCCATCAGAACGGATGGCGAGTTATGGCCCAGACAGATCCCAAATCATGGAAGACCCTCAACAAGGACCTTGAACGCATCTCAAGGCTCGAACAGGCGACAGCCTATGTCTCGCGCCCGCTGGTGTCGCCGGGAATCGGGCTGGCCTTCATGGTGCTGGTCGGGCTGGCGGTGGCGTCCTTCACCGGGGTCAGCGCGCCTTCGGTCATCGTGATCGCGGCCTCGGTGGTCGGGGCCTATATGGCGCTCAATATCGGTGCCAATGACGTGGCCAACAATATGGGCCCGGCCGTGGGCGCGCGGGCCATGACCATCGGCTCGGCGCTGGTGGTGGCGGCGATCTGCGAGACCGCCGGTGCGCTGCTGGCCGGGGGCGATGTGGTTTCGACCGTCTCGCGCGGGATCATCTCGCCCGAATCGGTGGCCGAGCCGCATATCTTCGTCTGGGCGATGTTCTCGGCCCTGCTGGCCGGGGCGCTCTGGATCAACCTGGCGACCTGGCTCGGCGCGCCGGTTTCCACCACCCATTCCATTGTCGGCGGTGTGATGGGCGCGGGGATTGCAGCGGCGGGCTTTGCCGCAGTCAACTGGGCGACCATGGGGGCGATTGTCACCAGCTGGGTGATTTCGCCGGTCATGGGCGGGGTGATTGCTGCGGCCTTTCTCGCCTTCATCAAGACCCGCATCATCTATACGCCCGACATGATGGCCTCGGCCCGGCGTTGGGTGCCGATCCTGATCGGGATCATGGCTGGCACCTTCGCCACCTATCTGGCGATGAAGGGGCTGAAGAAGGTCTTCCCGATGAGCCTTGGTTCTGCCGTGCTGATGGGCATCGTCATCGGCGTGGTGGTGAGCTTCGCCATGCGCCCGGTCATTGCTCGTCAGAGCGCCGGGCTGGAAAACCGCAAGAAGGCGCTGAAGGAGCTTTTCGCGATCCCGCTGGTCCTGTCGGCCGCGCTGTTGTCCTTTGCCCATGGCGCCAATGACGTGGCCAATGCCGTCGGCCCGCTGGCGGCCATCGTCCATGCCGTGCAGGACGGAGCTTCGGGCGACAAGGTGCAGATCCCGCTTTGGGTGATGATGATCGGCGGCGTCGGCCTGTCGGTCGGGCTGCTGCTCTTCGGTCCCAAGCTGATCAATATCGTCGGCAATGAAATCACCCGCCTCAACGCCATGCGCGCCTATTGCGTGGCGCTGGCGGCGGCGGTGACGGTGATTATCGCCTCCTGGCTGGGGCTGCCGGTCAGCTCGACCCATATTGCGATCGGCGGGATTTTCGGGGTCGGCTTCTTCCGTGAATGGTATCACGAGCGCATCATGGGCGAGATCCGTGTCGATACCGAATCGAGTGCCGAACAGCGCCGCCGCCGTAAGGTGGTACGCCGCTCGCATTTCACCACGATCCTGGCGGCCTGGGTGATTACCGTGCCGGCTGCGGCAACGCTTTCGGCGCTGCTGTTCTGGATCTTCACCGCGCTGTGGATGTAAGCGCGATGCGGGACTGGCCCGATCTGTGGCTGATGCGGCATGGCCAGACCGAATGGAATGCCGCGGGCCGCATGCAGGGCCATCTCGACAGCCCGCTGACTGCGCTTGGCCGCGATCAGGCGGCGCGGCAGGCGGAAATCATGGCACCGATCCTGGCGGGCGATCCGGGGATTGCCCGTCTGGCCAGCCCGCTCGGCCGCGCGATCGAGACAGCGGCCATCGTCTTCGCCGGCACCGATTTCGCCACCGATCCGCGTTTCCGCGAAATCTCGGTCGGCGAGTTCGAGGGTCGGACCCGGGCCGAGATCGAGGCATCCCATCCCGATCTGTTCGCCGAAAGCTGGCTCGGCTGGTATGACCGTGCCCCCAGCGGCGAGCGTCTGTCGGGGCTGCGCGCACGGGTCAGTGAGGGGCTGGCCGCCCTGACCGGTCCGGCCGCCATCGTCTGCCACGGTATCACCCTGCGCATGATCCGCCTGATCGTGCTCGGCTGGCCCGATACCCGGCTGGAGGAACTGGAGGTCCGTCAGGGCGCCGTTCATCTGATGCGCGCCGGCCAGCACAAGATGCTGGTCTGAGCCACCGGCGCCCTGTCGCCGACGCATGGCCGGTCTGCGAAAAATCAATCCGCAGCCGATTGAACCCGTTGAACCGCAGGCATAGCTCCCGGTGATGTATAATTGAAGGGGACGGCCATGCCGACTTTGTTTTCACCGCTGCAACTGGGGGCGCTCAGCCTGCCGAACCGGATTGTCATGGCGCCGCTGACCCGCTCGCGCTCGGGTGAGGATCGGATTCCCAATGCGCTGATGGCTGAATATTACGTGCAGCGCGCCGATGCCGGCATGATCCTGACCGAGGCGACCTCGGTCAGCCCGCAGGGGCTCGGCTATGCCGACACCCCCGGCATCTGGAGCGATGAGCAGGTCGAGGGCTGGAAAAAGATCACCGAAGCCGTCCATGAGCGCGGCGGCCGGATCCTGCTGCAGCTCTGGCATGTCGGACGGATTTCCGATCCGGTTTTCCTGAACGGCGATCTGCCGGTCGCGCCGAGTGCGATCAGGCCCGCAGGCCATGTCAGCCTGGTGCGTCCTAAGCGCGACTATGTGACCCCGCGCGCGCTGGAAACCAGTGAAATCCCGGGCATCGTCGAGGCCTATCGCAAGGGTGCCGAAAATGCCAAGCGCGCCGGTTTCGACGGGGTCGAGATCCACGGCGCCAACGGCTATCTGATCGACCAGTTCCTGCAGGACAGCACCAATCGCCGCAGCGATCAGTATGGCGGCAGCATCGAGAACCGCACGCGCTTCCTCAATGAGATTGCCGATGCGGTGATCTCGGTCTGGGGCGCGGATCGGGTCGGTCTGCATCTGGCGCCGCGCGGCGACAATGCCGATATGGGCGACAGCGATCCCAAGGCGTTGTTCACCCATGTCGCCGCCGAGATGAAGAAGCGCGCTCTCGCCTTCCTTTGCCTGCGCGAATACAGCGCGCCCGACAGCCTGATCGGCGATATCCGCGCCGCATTCGGTGGTCCGGTGATCGCCAATGAGGGCTTCACGCCTGAAAGCGCCGAAGCACTCGTGGAAGCGGGCAAGGCGGATGCGGTGGCCTTTGGGCGCGGCTTCATCGCGACCCCGGATCTGGTCGCGCGCATCCGCGACGGCATCGCCCCGAACGATCTGGACCCGACCACGCTCTATGCCGGCGGGCCGCATGGCTATACCGACTATCCGACGGCGGCCGAGCTGGTCTGAGGGGGCTGATCGGGTCTGATATAAAAGCTTCAGGGGCGCCGCGAACGCCCCTGAATGTCTTCGGCTCCAGGCCCATTGATTTCGTGCGTTTGTCGTGATTCAGGCTCCGCAAGGGCGTTGTTGCATACGTCCTTTCCGGGCAGGATTCACACGGCGAATCCATGGGTTTAATGGTCTGTCATGACCCGACCTGACCCTGCCCGCTATCGCACGATGAACTGGAAGTCTTACAATGACGCTCTGCGGCGGCGAGGATCTCTGCTGATCTGGCTGGACAAGGACATGGCGTGGCTTGCGGCGAAGGTCGGCGCATTCAGGTTCTCGGGAGTTTGCGATCCACTGCCACCCTTGCGAATACCCTGCGTGGCATAGAGGCGCGGGATCACCGCACCTTCCGTGGCCGAAGTGATGCGCAGATTGTCCATCCGCGCGCCCTCGATCCGCTGGGTCGGCGCGAGTGACGAGACGATCCAGCTATCGACGACCGATCCGATGGTGGAGCCGATGAAGCCACCGATGGTGGCAGCACTGACGCCAAGGATCGCGCCGCCAATACTGCCGCCAATGGCGGCACCGGCGGCACCGAGAACAAGGGTGGCCACTAGAGCTTCCTAACTGTTGACACTTCAATGAAAATCCGATCGCAATACAGTTCGTAATTTCCTATACTGTCGGAGAACACTCGACGGAGGGCGGGACATGCAGTTTCGATTTGCCACTTGGAATATCGAGCACTTCAACGCCCTCTTCGACACCGATGACAATGCTTCTCCCCCCAAGCCTGAAGAGGAAACCCGCTACAACGTGACCGCTCAAGAACAGATCGATGCTGCCGCGCATGTCATCAAGACTCTTGACCCCGACATGCTGCTAGTGATCGAGGGACCGGGCACATCGGCCAATGGCCGTCGCAGTACCGTGACGGCGCTTCAGAATTTCGCGGAGAAATACACTCTACGTTGCAGCGCCGCGTCAATCGGCTTCAATTCCCGCGGCCAGCAAGAAATCGCGCTGATGTATGACCCAGCCAAAGTTACGGTGGCGCATGAACCAAGCGGCGCACCATTGGCAATGACGCTGGATCAACTCGACGAACTCGGCGATACGGAGCGGATCGCGCAATTACCGCTAGCGCTGAACACTCTTACGGGCCGCAAGATCAGCCCTGCGCCGCGGTTCGATACAGTCTACCCGTTCGACAGCGAAGATGACCGCCTGCTCGA
This sequence comes from Paracoccus sp. (in: a-proteobacteria), assembly GCA_047973065.1. Classification (GTDB taxonomy): domain Bacteria; phylum Pseudomonadota; class Alphaproteobacteria; order Rhodobacterales; family Rhodobacteraceae; genus Paracoccus. Next base: position 27,084 of record JBKEBH010000252.1, read on the forward strand.
ATTGTATCGCTTCACCCGCCCGCCTTACGAGGCACGGATCGGACTTTTGCAGAACGGGGAGGAGAAGACTTTCTTTCGCATGATCGGCGCCCACGTGAAGTCGAAAGGGGTCTATGATGTGTCTGATGAACTACGAAATGAGATAAAGAACTTAGCAAATCGGCGCCGAATTCTGGCCGAATGCACCTGGATCCGGCAACGCGTGCAAGAATACATCGACGCGGGCGAAAGCATCTTAGTAGCGGGAGATTTCAATGACGGGCCAGGGCTCGACTATCACGAACGCAGCTTCGGGCGATCGGGTGTGGAATTGGTTGCAGGCGTGCTTGAAACACCAGACCGGATCCTTTGGACCAATACGCTGAAACCAACCTGGAGCGGATCAAAGGGCTGGTGCCCGTCGACCGCGAGTTTCTACCAGCGTGATTCGGGGAAGTTCTTCAATGCGCTCATTGATTTCATTCTGGTGTCACAGGACCTGTACTACATGGGGACGAATGGCACGGCGTCCTGGCAGATCTGGAACCCCTTTGCTTCGAGCGATATCAGTGAGGATGTAGCTCTCTACAACGCGCTCAAGGATGCATCGGACCATTTCCCGGTCACGTTCGACTTTGAGCTTACGAGTTCCTAAGCTGATCCGGCACGCACCTTGATCCAAGGGGAGATGGAAACATGAAGACCAAGCTCACAGGAGTCGTAATTGCCTCAAGCATTATGGCCGCAACCACAGCGCAGGCACAGGATGATCAAGACTACATGATCTTCGTCCGTGACGATCAGGCGAGCCCGATGGTCACCCCCGATCTGGTGCAAGGCATGGGCGCCGCAAATCTTCTGTCCCTGCTCGGGGAACAATATGTGGTGACGGGGCGCAACGAGATCATGGCGCTAGTCCCTTCCGAGGAAGTGGAGCCTATTGTGCTACCTGGTATTGGCATTCCGGGCATCCCACCTGGGATTTTGCCGACGTGTCAATGTCCCGAGGGCTATGTCTCGGCACTGACCGATCGGATGCAGTCGCGCGATCTAGTGTTTGACCCGGCGCTGGTGAATCATTTCTCGACCGGGCCGGGAGAGGCGGTTGTCTTGACGCCCGAGCAGATCACAGACTTGCTCGACCAGGGGATAACTATCGAAGCGGTAATCCAGCCCGCACCTACGGAGTGACCTGACGCGATGCCTGCGTTCGAACCGCCAGAGTGGCTGGAAAAGCTTTGGCAGGTCATACTTTCTCTTGGCGACGTCTCCGGCAAGCTCTTGACCCTAGTCGCCCTGCCGAGCGCTATTGCCGCCATCATCGCATTTTACGACGAGATCGGAGATGTGCTGAGCGCCCCTGAGGTGCGGGCCGAGATGACCAGCCTTGGTCTGCGCTGCGGTCTCGAACTCGACACCCAGACGAGCATAGAGGAGGCCCGCGACGCCCCACAAGAAGCCTGCAATGCTGCGCCGCTGTCGACTTGGGTCGGGCTGACGCTGGTGAATGAGGACAGCATCGCGCGCACGGTGGTGAGCGTGGAAGCCCAGCTTAAACTACCGGCGGTGATTTCCGGTACTGCCCGGGACTTCACATGGCGAAACGTTCGCAGCGTCGAACATCCGATCGTCAACGATGTGCAAAGCGTTTGGCTTGTGGGCTGGCGCGCCATCCACCTTGAACCGGCCGAAGAAATCCCGATCGAGCTCGATTTTCGCCATTTCGAGTTGAGCGAAGAGATCTCGTTTGGAGCACTTGCGCAGGCGGTCCAGGACGATCCTTCGCCTCTGGTCGGCGAGGCGGTCGAGATTACGATCTGCGGGCGGTTCTCGGGTCAGGAAATCTGTACGCCCCTAAGCCACTGCCGCGCCGTATTTGGTCAAAACATCATAAATGAAGCGCGTGGCAAAGACATAATCCGCGCGATCACGACCCATTCGGGTGTTAGCTGCGAAGCACCCTAACGCTGGCAGCGAAGGGTCTCAGCGCTGGGGGGAACAGAAAAGCGAAGGCGATGCGCCGCCGCCAGGACGGGGTGAGCGGTTCCTCGATGACGCCGAGGCGCTCGTAGGCGTGGAGGAAGGTGTCGCGCCCGGTGAGGATCCCGACATGCTTGGCGATAGCGCGGGGCGTCATCCGGAACAGGACCAGCGCGCCGGGACCGGCTACCGCAGGTTCCACCTCGATCATCATCTGGCGTGCGCCCTCGGCCACCCAAACACCGACTTTTTTCGCCGAAAAACGAAAGTTGGCTAGAGGCGCAAAGGTCATCGACGTTTCTGCTAAAGACTTGGCCAAGATCGAAATCCCCATCCCGTGCCCGGATGATCCGGAAAAGTCGCTGGCGATACAGGGGGAGATTGTTCGGATTGGACTTGTCTCGGAAAAGTGCCGGTTTCTTTGCTCTTTCATGCGGCCTTTTTCTCGAAGGCCACGGGGCTTTTCCCGGCAAGGGCTGAATGCCGCCGTCTGGGATTGTAGAAGCC
>JBKEBH010000253.1:0-3880 GCA_047973065.1 Paracoccus sp. (in: a-proteobacteria)
AACGGCTTCTACAATCCCAGACGGCGGCATTCAGCCCTTGCCGGGAAAAGCCCCGTGGCCTTCGAGAAAAAGGCCGCATGAAAGAGCAAAGAAACCGGCACTTTTCCGAGACAAGTCCAAACTGATCTGCGTCGAAGAACATGTCACCGATCCGGCCATCGCTCGGGCGAGCGCGCCTTTCACATTGGCCGAAGCGCCCTATCTGCCCGACTGGGGGTCTCGGGTGATGGACGGACAGATACCCGACACGCCGCGCCCGCATGTGGTGGCCAATGCAGAATCCTCGCGGCTGGGGCTGGATATGGGGGCGGGACGACTGGCCGATATGGATGCGGCCGGGATCGACATGCAGGTGCTGTCCCATGGCGGCTTTCCCCAGCTTCTGCCCCGCGCCGACGCCATCACGCTTTGCCGCGCGGCCAATGACCGGATGGCCGAGGCCATCGCCCTGCATCCGACCCGGTTTTCGGGCTTTGCCACCCTGCCATGGCAGGCGCCCGATGCCGCCGTGACCGAGCTTGAGCGCGCAGCAGCCATCGGCCTGAAAGGCGCGCTGATCAATGGCCGTCCGGGCCAGGATTTTCTGGACGCGCCACAATATACGCCGATCCTTGCCGCGCTAAGCACCCTGAAACTGCCGCTCTATGTGCATCCGGGTCTGCCCTTGCCGGCGGTTCAGGCGCCCTATTACGGCGGCTTTGATCGTGAGCTGTCGGCCCGGCTTTCGATGTTCGCCTGGGGCTGGCACAATGAGGCAGGCATCATTGTCCTGCGCTTGCTGCTGTCGGGCGCATTCAACCGCCACCCGCACCTTCGCATCATCAGTGGTCACTGGGGCGAGATGGTGCCATTCTTCCTGCAGCGGCTGGAGGATTCGATTCCGCAGGAGGCATCCGGTCTGTCCCGCCCCATCGTCCAGACCTATCGCGATCATGTTTATGTCAGCCCGAGCGGCATGCTGACCGAGCCGCATTTTCGTTTCATTCACGAGGTAATGGGGGCGGATCGCATCCTCTATTCCATCGACTACCCCTATCAAAGCCTGAACGGCGCGCGCGATTTCCTCGATGGGCTAAAGATCAGCGCGGCGGACAAGGCCCTGATTGCGCATGGCAATGCCGCGCGCCTCCTGCGGATATAATCCGGGCAGATGCATTCACGAAAGGAAACCCGATGAAACCCACCATCGCCGCCACCGCCATATCGCTGCTGACCGCAACCGGATCTGTCGCGGACAGTACGCCAAACCTACCTATCATGCGCATTTTCGAGTTCGTGGTCGCACCCGAGAATGTCGATGCCTTCATCGCCGCCGGACGGGAGAATATCGTGACATCGGTGCGCGAAGAGCCCGGCGTTACGTCGATCTACGTTTCCGTCGACAAGAACGATCCGACCAGGATCTATGTCGTCGAGTCCTATCGTGACAATACTGCTTATGCGGCTCACCGGGAAACCGAGCATTTCAAGGCGTTCCTTCAAGCGATCGACGGCAAGGTCATTTCGCGCCGCGTCATCGAAACCAATCCGATGGTCCTGCAGGGAAAGCCGGTTCAGTGGCTGCATGAGTAGAGCATGACCCGCCTCACGAAAGGAGATGACATGAATATCGCCCTGACACGGCGCGGACTTCTTGCCGCAGGCGCGATCCTGATGGTCCCGCGCCAGATCCTCGCCCAGACCGGAGCCAAACCGATGCGCATTCGCTGCACCTTCTCGGATCAGGACTTCACCTGTCTGCTGGATGACAACCCCACGACGCGCGATTTTCTGTCGATGCTGCCGCTGGATCTGACGATCAGCGATTTTTCCACCAACGAGAAAATCGCCCATCTGCCGCGCAGGCTGGATGAGGGCGGGCTCGTTTATTATGACGACGAGGCGCCGGGGGATCTGTGCTATTTCCTCGGCTGGGGCAATCTGGCCTTTTTCCACGACAGCTATCATTATCGGCGCGACCTGATCCGGCTTGGCCATATCGAGGGCGGCACCGCGCCGCTGAAGAAGCGCGGCAAATTTCCGTTGAAGATTGAATTGATATCCTGAAAAAAGGAGACCTCCCATGTACGCAACCGTTCTGCACGGCCCCGGCGATATCCGCTATGAGCAGGTCGAGGATCCGAAGATCCTCGCGCCCACCGATGCCATCATCCAGCTTTCGGCGACCTGTATCTGCGGATCGGACCTCTGGCCTTATCGCGGCATTCAGGCCCATGATGAGCCCATGCATATGGGCCACGAATATTGCGGCGTGGTGATCGAGGTCGGATCGGAAGTCCGCACCATCAAGCCCGGCCAGTTCGTCGTCGGCAGCTTCTGCCTGTCGGACAATACCTGCCCGCATTGCCAATTCGGCTTCCAGTCCTCCTGCATGCAGCGCGAGTTCATGTCGGGCGCGCAGGCCCCTTATGCCCGCGTGCCGCTGGCCGATGGCACATTGGTCGCCACGCCCGAAATGCCCGATGCCGGGATGGCGCAGCATATGTTGGTGGTCTCGGACGTGCTGGGCACCGGCTGGTATGGCGCGGTCGCCGCGAATGTCCGCGAGGGCGGCACGGTGGTGGTTGTCGGCGACGGCGCGGTCGGGCTGATGGGTATTCTCGCCGCCTCACAACTCGGTGCGGGCCGCATCATTGCCATGAGCCGCACCCCTCGCGCCAGAAGCTCGCGCTGGAATTCGGCGCGACCGAGATCGTCGAGGAGCGCGGCGAGGACGGCATCGCCCGGATCATGGAGCTGACGAACGGCGTCGGCGTGGAATCGGTGATCGAGGCGGTGGGGATGGAACAATCCATGCAACAGGCCATGGGCATCTGCCGCCCCGGCGGAACCATCGGCTATGTCGGCGTGCCGCACGGCGTCAGCTTCGACGGCCAGCAGCTGTTCTTCAAACAGCAGCGCATGATGGGCGGTCCGGCCCCGGTCAGGCGCTTCCTGCCCAACCTGATGGGGCGCGTTCTGGACGGCAAGATCCAGCCCGGCCGCGTCTTCGACCTGGTCCTGCCCATCGATCAGGTTGCCGAGGGCTACAAAGCCATGGACGAACGCCGCGCCATCAAGACCATGCTGACCGTGTGAGCCTTATTCAGACACAATGGCCGGGCGAATGGCGTCGTCCAGCACGCGGGACACGAACACCGATGCCGGAAGCCGCACATCCCAATGCCCGCTGGTCGCTGGACCCTCGCCATGCTCACTCAGACCGGTGGTGTTTCCATGGCTCGATGTCCGACAGTTTCGGGGCCGCGCGCAGGTTCCGCATCCTGGCGGTGATCGACGACTGCTGCCGCGAGAACCTGTGCCTGATCGCCGATACCGGCATCTCGGGCGCGTGCGGAGCCCGCGAATTGGACGCGCTGGTGCGGATCTACGGCAAGCCGGCCTGCATTGTCTCGGGCAATGACACCGAGTTCACCAGCAAGGCGATCCTGAACTGGGCGAAGAAGAACTGCGTCGAATGGCATGACATCGACCCTGGCAAGCCGCAGCAGAATGCTTTCATCGAAAGTTTCAACGGCAGTCTGCGCAACGAATTGCTGAACGAGGAGATCTTCGACAGTCTGGCCGATGCCCGCCGCGCTTGTGCCAGAAGGCGAACCCGAATACCAAAATCAAACCCGCAGGTTCTCGTCATGAACAAGGGGCCAACCGGGGGGCAGGTCAAACGGGTTCAAACCATTTGACACTATAGGCTCAGAGGTTTTGACACATAATACGGCGGGGGCGCTGCCCCCGCCCCCCCCGGGTAGTTAGGGGAAGAAGAAAGAGGGTGGGGTAAGAAGATCAGGGCGGGTATGGCGGCTGTCCAGGATCAGTGGCAGGGGCGGTGGGGGGGGTATCAGGCATTAGACGGGCATCCCGGGCCGGGGCAGGTTTTTTT
>JBKEBH010000032.1:0-16058 GCA_047973065.1 Paracoccus sp. (in: a-proteobacteria)
AAACCGCGCCCGAAGCGCGACCGGCAAAGGTGCTGACATCATCCATCCTCCCTATAAGGTGAATCACATCTGAACCCTCATGGGAATCCCAAGAAACTCAGGTTCAGGCCGAAATGCTTTATACACCTAACTTATCTTAAACTGCGCCACAACTATTCGATCATATAGGATGGCTGCGCTGTGGTTTACTCTGCGCCTGTCAGGCAAGCCTTCTGGCAATCCTGAGGCCAAGGCGGTAGGCTGGCCTGTACTCCCTGAAAGCCGGTTCCGCGCGCCATGAACAAGACCGACAACCCTGCCGATCCTTTCAAGAAAGCCCTGAGCGAAGCGACGCGTGCGCTTGCCGATGAGGCTGAGCTGAATGTGACCTTCTCCGCTGATCCATCGGGGGTGGCCGGCGATACCATGCGCCTGCCGCAGATCAGCCGGCGCATGAGCCGCGATGAGATCGTTCAGGCCCGGGGCACGGCAGATGCGCTGGCGATGCGGCTGCGCCATCACGACCCGGCGACCCATGTGAAATACGTTCCCGCCGGCCCGATGGCGCGCGAGATCTTCGAGGCTGTCGAAACCTCCCGGGTCGAGGCGCTCGGTGCCCGCGAGATGCCCGGCGCATTGTCCAATATCGACGCCAAAATGGGGACGGAGGCCGAAAAGCGCGGCTATGGGCAAGCCGCCCAGCCCGCCGATATCCCGCTGTCCGTTGCGGCGGGCTATCTGTTGCGTGAGGCCGCGACCGGTCGGGCGCTGCCCGCGGCGGCGGCACATGCGGCTGAACTCTGGCGGCCGTTTGTCACCCAGCAGGCCGGCCATGTGCTGGAAGGCGCCGGCAAAGCTCTGGGCGATCAGGCGGCGTTCGCGCGCCTTGCCCGGCAGATGATCGAGAACCTCGGTTATGGCGATCAGCTTGGCGAGGATCCCGATGCCGAGCCGCAGGACGATGCATCCGAGGAAGCCGAGCCCGAACCCGAGGCCGGCGACAACCAGTCGCGCGATCAGGACGACAGCGACGACAGCGAGGCCAGCCCCGAAAGCAGTCAGGAACGCACCCAGGACGAGCGTCAGGCGCAGGTCAGCCTCGACGATTCGGCAGATGAGGAATTCTCCGAAGACAGCGAGATGGGCGATGAGGAAATGCCGCAGGAATTGCCGCCTCCGGTCTCGGATGCTTCCGTCGATTACAAGGTCTATACGCAGGAATTCGACGAGGAGATCCGGGCCGAGGATCTGGCCGAACAGGCTGAGCTGGAACGGCTGCGCGCCTATCTCGACAGGCAGCTCGATCCCCTGCGCGGCGCGGTCTCGCGGCTGGCCAACAAGTTGCAGCGCCGTTTGCAGGCTCAGCAGAACCGAAGCTGGGAATTCGACAAGGAAGAAGGCGTGCTGGATGCCGGCCGTCTGGCCCGGGTCGTCGCCAATCCGACCACGCCCCTTTCGTTCAAGATTGAAAAGGATACCGAGTTCCGCGACACCGTGGTCACGCTTTTGATCGACAATTCGGGCTCGATGCGCGGGCGGCCGATTTCCATCGCAGTGATCTGCGCCGATGTGCTGGCGCGGACGCTGGAGCGCTGCTCGGTCAAGGTCGAGATCCTCGGCTTCACCACCCGCGCCTGGAAAGGCGGGCAGAGCCGCGAGAAATGGCTGAAGGACAACCGCCCCGCCATGCCGGGCCGGCTGAACGATCTGCGCCACATCATCTACAAGAATGCCGATGCGCCCTGGCGGCGGGTCCGGCCCAATCTGGGCCTGATGATGAAAGAGGGCCTGCTGAAGGAAAACATCGACGGCGAGGCGCTGGAATGGGCTCATCGCCGGCTGGTGCGCCGTACCGAGGCGCGCAAGATCCTGATGGTGATTTCCGACGGCGCGCCGGTGGACGATTCGACGCTTTCGGTGAACCCGGCCAATTATCTGGAAAAACACCTGCGCGACGTGATCGCCATGGTCGAGAAGCGCAAGCAGGTCGAACTGCTGGCGATTGGCATCGGCCATGACGTCACGCGCTATTATCAGCGCGCGGTGACCATTACCGATGCCGAACAGCTGGGCGGCGTCATGACCGAACAGCTGGCGGCGCTGTTCGATACCGATCCGCGCAAGCGGGCGCGGGTCATGGGGATGAATAGTTTGCGGATTGCGAGGTAAGGCGATGTTCGGTTTTCTGAAAAAGGCGCTCAGTGGCGGCGAAACGGCCGAAGCGGCTCCACAGGGCGATGACGACGAAATCATGCTGGAACTTTCGCCGGACGATCTGGAATCTCCGGCCCGGCTTGGCCCCAAACTTGCCACCTTCGCCCGGATGCAGCAGGGGGTTACCGATGCCAGTTATGACCCGGAAAGCGAGCTGCTGAAGGTCAGCTATGCCAGCGGTCTTGAAGGCACCAGCCAGCTCGACAATGTGATCGCGACCCTGAGCCGGGCCGAAAGCGGTGAGGCGGTCATCGCCTATCTGGAAAACTTCTTCGCCGATCCCGGACAAAAGGCCGAAGGCTATATGCTGCCAGTGCTCAAGCCGGCGGAATATGTCGAAACCGCCCGCAAACAGCTGCGGGAAGCCGGTCAGATCGGACCCGATGACGCGCCACCCTTCTGGTATGGCGAGCTTGCCGAAGGTCTGGTCATGATCCTGGTGCAGGATACGCCGGAAATGATGCGCCTGATCACCATGGACGATCTGGAGGCCTTGGATCAGGACGGCGAAGCCACCATGACGCAGGCGCAGATCTCGCTGATCGAATATGTCAGCGACAAGGGGTTGGGGGTCAGCTCGCAGGAAGACGGGCTTCTTCATTTTGTCGAGCTCGACGACAATTATGAGGCGAGCACCTATTTTCTGGAAGGGTTCTGGAACCAGCTCGAACAGGATATGGGCGGGGCGCCGGCGGCGATCTTCGCCGCGCGCAATATCGTCGTCTTTGCCAATTCCGCCGATCCCGAGGCCATGGCCATGTTGAACGCCGTGGCGACGGCCGGCGGTGATGTGCCGCCCTATGCGATTGCCCCGGATCGGGTCTGGCTGTGGCAGGATGAGGCCTGGCAGCCCTGGCAGGCCCCGCCGGAAAAGCCGCCGGTATTGCACTGAGAGCGGAGCGCGCCATGGTCGGATTCCTGCGTCGCCTGCTCGGTGCCCACCCGCATGAAAGCGCAGCCTTTCCCGAAGGCGAAAGGCTCACCCTGGCCGATCTGGACAGCTCCGAGCCGCCCATCCAGAAGATCCTCAGCCATGCCCATGCGCTTGATCATGTCCAACAGCTGGGCTTTGCGCAGGCCGATGGTGCCTTCCGAATGCTCTTTGCCAGCGGCAGTCAGGATGTGGTCTTTCTCGATCAGCTGATGGAAAGCTTGCGCAGCGCCGGCAGTGACGATGATCTGGACGAACGTATCGGGCGGGCCTTCCGCGATCCCGGACAGCGGGGCGAGGGCTATTTGGTGCCGGTTCTCAGATCCCGAACCTTCATCATGAATGCGCGCAACCGGCTTCGCCCGGAATCGGAAGGCATGCCTTATGATTTCTGGTCCGAGGAAATCGCCCCGGGCCTGTCCATGTTGCTCGAACGGGTGAAGAACGCGGGGAGCGAGGTTCTGACCCGGGCGGATCTGGACGGTCTCGGGCTCGACGGGCGCAAGGCGAGATTTCTCGCCCCGGAGGAGCTTTCGCGCTTCATCAACGACCGGCACATGCTGCGCCTTTCCGGGAGGCCGCATTCCCGGCTCGATGCGATCAGGCTCGATGGATGCTACGAATCGAGCCTCTTTTTCCTCAATTCGCTCTGGGCTTCGATGGCGGCTGGCGACTGGGCGCGCCCGTTCGCCGGCCCGCCTGCCGCGATCTTCGCGGCAAGGGGCAGTCTGATTTTCTGCGATTCCGGCGATGGCGAGGCCATGGCAGAGCTGCGTCAGCTTGCCCGCAAGAGCTGCCCGCGATCACTCGATGCCATTGCACCCCATAGCATCTGGCTGTGGTATGAGCAGGGCTGGCAGCTGTTCGATGAAACCTCGCCGCTGCCGGGCGTTGCCCTTTAGGGCCTCGGCAACTCAGACAGCAACCCGGCAGGAGGCCGCATGTTTCAGACTTTCGCCCAAACCGGCAATCCTGCCGATCATCCGCCCCGTCTGGCCGCGCTGCGCGCGGTCATGGCCGCGGAAGGGTTCGATGCGTTCATCGTGCCGCGCTCGGACGCCCATCAGGGCGAATATGTGGCCGATGCGGATGCGCGGCTGCGCTGGCTGACCGGGTTCTCGGGCAGCGCCGGGCAGGCGATCATTACTGCGGATCGGGCCGGGGTCTTTGTCGATGGTCGCTATCGGGTGCAGGCCAAGGCCGAACTCGACCTGACCCATTTCACCCCGGTGCCCTTTCCCCAAACCCGCCCCGCCGACTGGCTGCGCGCGGCCCTGCCCGAGGGCGGGCGCGTCGGTTTCGATCCCTGGCTGCATACCCACCGCGAGATCGAGGAGCTGCGCCAGCGCCTTGCCGCCGACAATATCGGACTGCTCGCAACGGGCAACCTGGTGGATCGGATCTGGTCTGAGCGTCCTGCGCTGCCCTGCGGCAAGGTCCGGCTGCATGACGATGCGGTTGCCGGTGCCTCTGCCGCTGAAAAGCGCGCCCGGATCGGGGCCGATCTGGCGGCGGCCGGGCAGGCGGGTGCGGTGATCACCCTGGCCGATTCCCTTGCCTGGCTTCTGAATATTCGCGGCACCGATATTGCGCGCAATCCGGTGGTTCTGGGCTTTGTGGTGATCGACGCGGCCGGCAGCGTGCAGGTCTTCGCCGATCCCGCCAAGTTCGATGCGGCGGTGCGCCAGAAACTCGGCAATGACGTTTCGATCATTCATCCCGAGAGCTTTGCGGCGGCGCTGGCCAATCTGTCGGGGCCGGTTCGGGTTGATCCCGGCTCGGCCCCGGATGCGGTTTTCGACATTCTGATCAGTGCCGGCGTTCAGGTTGTGTCCGGCGACGATCCGGTCGTCATGCCCAAGGCCTGCAAGACCCCGGCCGAGATCGAGGGCATGCGCGCCGCCCATCTGCGCGACGGCGCGGTCATGGCGCGCTTTCTCGCCTGGCTCGATGCCGCCGCGCCGGGCGGGCTGACCGAGATCGACGTTGTGCGAAAGCTCGAAGATCTGCGGCGCGAGGCCGGCATTCTGGATATCAGTTTCGATACGATCTGCGGGGTTGGCCCCCATGCCGCGCTGCCCCATTACCGGGTAACCGAGGGCAGCAATCTGGCCGTGACCGAAGGCCAGGTGCTGCTGGTCGATTCGGGCGGGCAATACCCCGAAGGCACCACCGATATCACCCGGACCATGGCCATTGGCGATGTCGGCGATGAGGCCCGCGCGGCCTTCACCCGTGTCCTGCAGGGCATGATCGCGGTCTCGCGGCTGTGTTTTCCCAATGGCGTGGCCGGGCGCGATATCGACCCTGTGGCCCGCGCGCCCTTATGGTCGGCGGGGCTCGATTTCGATCATGGCACCGGCCATGGCGTCGGGGCGGCGCTCTGCGTGCATGAGGGCCCGGCCAGGATCAGCCGCGCCTCCGAGGTGGCGCTGGCTCCGGGGATGATCCTGTCCAACGAGCCTGGCTATTACCGCGAAGGCGAATTCGGCATCCGCATCGAAAACCTGCTGGTCGTGACCGCTGCCGACAGTCCCGACGGGCGCGACATGCTGGGCTTCGAGACCCTGAACTTCACCCCGATCGACCGGCGCATGATCGTCACCGGGATGCTGTCGCCAGCCGAGCGCGATTGGCTGAACGCCTATCACGCCGAAACCTTCGCGAAGATCGGCCCTCTGGTCGATGAACCGACCCGGGACTGGCTGCGCGGGGCGAGCGCACTGCTTTAGGTTTCGCACATAGCTGAAAGACCGGCCATCCGGGCCGGTCTTTCTTTTGCAGAGGCGGGGCGTTCAGGCGATCAGCAGGTTGCCGCTGTCCAGATCGTCCGGCGAGACATCTTCCAGCCGGATGGTCAGCCCATGCGTGCTGAGCAGCAGGTCATCCCCGACGATGCGGGCGGAAGCCAGCACCGCATCCAGATCGGCCCCGATCAGCAGCAGATGGTCATCTTCATTGGCGGCCGCATTGAAGTCTTCGACCACGATCGTGCCAGTGGCGGCGCTGGTGAAGACGAAGACGTCATCGCCATGTCCGCCGTTCAGCACGTCGCCATTGCTGTCGCCGATCAGCCGGTCGGCATCCTCGCCGCCGTAAAGCCGGTCTGCGCCCGCACCGCCTTTCAGCCTGTCCATGCCCTCGCCGCCGATCAGCAGATCTGCGCCCGATGTGCCGGTCAGCCTGTCATTGCCATCATGGCCGAAGACGACATTTCCGCTCAGCCTATCGTTCTCGGCGCTGCCCTGCGCGGCGGAGCCATAGGCGATATCCTGATCGCCCCACTGGAACAGCGACCAGCGGTCATCCTCCAGCCGGTTCCACTTGATCGAATAATCCGCCGTGGTCTCGATCAGCCCGAGCGGGCCGGTCCAGGTGAATTCGACATCCTCGACATTCTCGGCGATGCTCACCCCATCGGCGCTGACAAAACCCATGCTGCCATCGTTCAGCCTGTAGACATCGTATTCGCCCGGCCTGCCGTCCAAGCGCAGCGTGTCATAGCCCTCGCCGCCATCGACGCGATTATAGCCCTCGGATACCCGGATCCGGTCATTGCCTTTGCCGCCGTCGATCCAGTCATTGCCGGATCCGTCGCCCAGCAGATCGCCATGATCGGTGCCAATCACGAAGGAGGGCGCCCCGAAATGGTTCGAGGTCGGCGAGGCCTTGTCTTCGACCCAGACCGCCCCGCGCAGATCGGCATCGAGGTTCGAAACCACCACCACACTGTCGCGCCCGGTGAATTCATAGAAGCTGGATTCTCCGACCCGGGCGATGGCATCGGCGGTCACGCCGCCGACATGGGCCCACCACGAGCCGACGACATTCAGGATCGAATCCACGGCCAGGGTGATATCGGCGAAGGCATAGCTGCCATCGAAGATGACGAAATTATCGGTGGTCGATGCGTAGCTGGTATCGGGGTTCGACAGCAGCGGGTCGGCGGCGGCCAGGGCTTCGAAGAAGGTTTCGTGATCGCCCGCCGCCCGGAAGACCACGTCGTTTTCATAACCGATATTCAGCACCCGCTCATTGTCGTCGTAGATCAGCGGGGTCTCATGGGCGATATAATCCGAACCGGCGAAAAAGCCATCGGCCAGCGTGTCGGCATATTCAGCCATCAGATTGGTATAGCCGGCACCAAGGCTGTAGCCGGTCACCAGCACATCGCTGCCGTCAAGCCCGAGGCTTTGCGCATAGGCCTTTACCAGCTCCAGCACGGGCTCCATCGAGGCGCTGAGCTCCCCGGTATTGAGTTGCAGGTAATCGAGCACATCGACCGGGGAATTGGTGCCGATGAATACGACGCCCAGCCCGATGACGCTGCCGCTGGCATCGCGCTGTTCGACCAGCGTCAGCTGCGGGCCGGAATAGGCGGTGCCGGTGATCGGGCTGACCATCTTGATATAGCCGTCCAGATCGACTATCGACGGATCGACCCCAATCGACAGCGGGTCGATGTCGGACCAGCCCGCTGGCAGCGACAGATCGGTCGGATCGTGGAAGACATCGCCAAGCGCCTCCATGATCTCGCCGGCAGGCAGGCCGAAGATGGATTTCACCTGCCCGTAAACCGCCAGCGCATGGCTGAGATCGGCCAGATCGGCGGCCTCGGCGGTGCCGTAGCCCCTATAATCGAAAATGCCCATGATTACCTCCCAGTTAATGGACTTACTCATCCGAAAGCCAAGTAAACCACACCGTTCGGTTGGGTGCGTTGCCTGACCAAGCGGAAGGTGAATCGTAACGTTGCGTCAAAAGAAAAGTCCCGCCGCGTCGAATGATGCAGCAGGACTTGACTGGATGACGGGCCGGTTCAGGCGAGCAGCAATCCGCTGCTGCCCAGATCGTCCTGATCGGTGTTTTCAAGCCTGATGGTCAGATCGTTGTAATGGATCAGAAGATCGCCGCCATCGGCGGTGGCCGTGTTCAGGACAGACCGAAGATCGGCCCCGGTCAGCACCAGCCGGTCGCCTTCATTGGCGGCGCTGTTGAAGTCTTCGACGGTGATTTCGCCGGTGGCACCGGCGGTAAAGATGAACAGATCGTCACCATGCCCACCATTGAGCCGGTCGCCATCGCTGTCGCCGGTCAGCCGGTCGTCGCCTTCGTTGCCATAAAGCCGGTCGGCACCCTTGCCGCCGGCCAGCCTGTCATTGCCCTCGCCGCCGACCAGCAGGTCATCCGCGTTGGTCCCGGTAATCCTGTCATCGCCGTTGCGACCGAAAACGACATTGCCGACCAGCTTGTTGTTGCCATTGCTGCCGCGGGCCATCGCGCCGTAAACCAGATCGTGATCGCCTTGCTGCCCGGCCGAGGGGTGGTCGTCCTCCAGCCGGTTGCCCTTGATCGAATAGGGAACGATATCGCCCTTTTGGGTGACGAATTCGACATCCTCGATATTGGCGGCCAGGGTGATGCCATCCTCGCCGACCAGCACCATTTCCCTGCTGCTCAGCCGGTAGGCGGTAAAATCCTCGGGATCGCCCGTCACCCGCAGCATATCGCGGCCCTCGCCGCCATCGACGCGGTTGTCGCCGGTTGAAACCCGGATCAGGTCCTTGCCGGCGCCGCCGTCGATCCAGTCATTGCCGGCACCATCGGCCAGCCGGTCGGCAAAGCGGGTGCCGATGACAAAGCCGGGCGTGCCGGCATGGTCGCGGTCCTCGACCCAATATTTGCCGCGCAGGGACGAGCCCAGATCCGATACCACGACCACACTGTCGCGATCCGTCAGCTTGTAGAAGCTCGATTCTGCGACCCGTTCGATGGCATCGGTCACCGCGCTGGCAAGATGCGGGGTCCAGGAATTGGAATTGTAAAGCGATCCGTCCGAGGAACCATCGGCATAGCTCGAATTGAACAGGACGAAATTATCGGTGGCGCTGGCATAGTCGTGATCGGGATTGCCGCTGAAGAACCCGGTATCGGTCATGGCGCTCCAGAAGCTGCCATGATCGCCGAGGATGCGGAAGACGATATCGTCCTCATAGCCGATATTGAGCACCCGCTCATTGCCGTCATAAACCAGTGGCGAGGCATGGGTGACGTAATCGGAACCGGCGAAGAAGCCGCCGGCCAGGTTGCCGGCATGGCGGGCCAAGACATTGGCATAGGCCCCGCCAAGGCTGTGGCCGGTGATCAGAACATCCTCGCCGCTCAGCCCCCTGGACAGGGCATAGGCGCGGATGAGAGAGAGCGCCGGCCCCATCGCCGCACTCGCCGCGCCCGAATTGAGCTGGGTGTAATCCGAAACGTCTTCCACCGAATTGGTCCCCAGGAACGCAATGGAAAGGCCGGTGACCTGACCGGCGGCGTTCTTCTGTTCGAACAGCTGGAATTGCGGGCCGGAACCGGCATAGCTTGTGCCCGGGGCGATCATCTGAAGAAAGCCGTCATCGTCGATATAGGCGCTGCCGAACCCGGCCTTTGCGGGGGCGGCAATGCTCCAGCCCGCTGGCAGGGCGACGCTTTTCACCCCGTTCATACCGTTGCCGACCTCATCGACCAGATTGCTGCCCGACAGGCCCGATGCATTCTTCACCATGGCCCGCATCGACAGGGTATGGGCAAGAGACGCCAGATCCGCACTCTGACTGTCGCTGTAATTCTTATAGCTGAACAGGGCCATTTCACCTCCGAAAACACGCGGAAAATCTGGCGCGATGATGCGTGCAAATGGCGGCGATGGGAACCGGCATTCCTACATATATGACAAATGGCGTAGCTTTCCGATCGAAGAAGGGCCGGCCGAACAAGGGGTCGCATTGGACCTGCATGAGAAAAGCCCGCTGCGATCGCTGCGCAGCGGGCTTGTCGGATCGGTTCGGTGCCCGGACGGGCCGCAGATCAGCCGATGGCGGCCTTCTTCACCTGATCGTCCACCTTGTCGATATACTGTTCGAAATTGTCCGAGAACATCTCGACCAGCTTCCTGGCCTGCGCATCATAGGCGACTTGATCGTCCCAGGTCCGGCGCGGGTCGAGTAGCACGGCCGAAACGCCCTCGAGCGCGACCGGCACTTCGAAGCCGAAATTTGGATCCTTGCGGAACTCGGCATCGTTCAGCGAGCCGTCGAGCGCGGCATGCAGCAGGGCGCGGGTCGCCTTGATCGGCATGCGCGAGCCCTGACCGAAGGCGCCGCCGGTCCAGCCCGTATTGACCAGCCAGCAGGTCGCGCCGGTCTTGGCGATCTGTTCTTGCAGCAGCGCGCCGTAAGCCTCGGGGCGGCGCGGCATGAAGGGGGCGCCGAAACAGGTCGAGAAAGTCGGGATCGGCTCGGTCACGCCGACCTCGGTGCCCGGCGTCTTCGAGGTGAAGCCCGACAGGAAGTGATACATCGCCTGCGCCGGGGTCAGCCGGGCGATCGGCGGCAGCACGCCAAAGGCGTCGCAGGTCAGCATGATCACGTTCTTCGGCACGCCCGCCATGCCGGTTTCCGAGGCGTTGGAGATATATTCCAGCGGATAGGCGCAGCGCATGTTCTCGGTCAGCGAGCTGTCCTCGAAATCCAGTTCAAGCGTTTCGGAATCGAAGATCATGTTTTCGATCACCGTGCCGAACTTGCTGGTGGTTGCGAAGATTTCCGGCTCGGCCTTGGGTGAAAGGTTGATGGTCTTGGCGTAGCAGCCGCCCTCAAAATTGAAGACGCCCTTGTCCGACCAGCCATGTTCGTCATCGCCGATCAGCACGCGCGAAGGGTCGGCCGAAAGCGTGGTCTTGCCGGTGCCCGACAGGCCGAAGAAGACCGCGACATCGCTGATATCGTCCGGCGCATGGTTGGCCGAGCAATGCATCGCCATCACCCCGCGTCCCGGCAGGATGTAGTTCATAAGCGTGAACACGCCCTTCTTGTTCTCGCCGGCATATTCGGTATTGGCGATCAGGATCAGCTTGCGGTCGAAATTCAGCGCGATCACGGTTTCCGAACGGCAGCCATGGCGTTCGGGATTGGCTTTGAAGCTCGGGCAGTTGATGATGGTGTATTCGGCTTCGAAATTCGCCAGTTCCTCGGCGGCCGGGCGGCGCAGCAGGTGGCGGATGAACAGATTGTGCCAGGCCAGTTCCGAGATGACCCGGACGTCCAGGCGCTGTTCGGGATCGGCCCCGGCATAGAGATCCTGAACGAAATATTCCTTGCCCTGCATATGGGCAATCATGTCGTCATAGAGCCGGTCGAACGCATCGGGCGCCATCGGCTTGTTGTTTTCCCACCAGATCGAATCTTCGACCAGCGGGGTGCGGACCACGAATTTATCCTTGGGCGAGCGGCCGGTATGTTTACCGGTCGAAACCAGGAAGGCGCCGCCAAGCCCCAGCTTGCCTTCGCCGCGCGCCACGGCGCGTTCGATCAGGGCGGACTCAAGCAGGTTGTAATAGGCAGTACCGACCCCTTTGATTCCCTGGTCTTCGAGCTTGAATTTCGGGTTAACACGGGGCTGCGACATCGTTAGATTTCTCCGCTTGAGCTGGGACAGGTCGGTCTTGCGGCCCCTAATAACATGGTAGTGTTGTGAAGACAGAGGCGATTATGCGATGTTAGCGAAATCAGAAATGTTTAGCGCAAACAGCGCACCTGACGTAGCGGAAGAGCCTGAAAATCCGTCAGGTGATCAGATATTTGCATGAGGTGACAGGTTGAGCGGGGATGAAATTCTTCACGCCAGCGCTGTGTCGGTGAATGGCCGGGGCGTGCTGATCGTCGGACCCTCGGGCAGCGGAAAATCGACGCTGGCTTTGCAGCTTCTGGCGTTTGGCGGGGTGCTGATCAGCGATGACCGGGTGATCCTGCGCCGGCGTGACGGTGCGCTCTGGGGCCGAGCGCCTGCGGCGATTGCCGGGCTGGTCGAGGCGCGCGGCGTCGGGCTGATCCGGGCTGCCCATGCCCCCGCGCCCCTGCGTCTCGTCGTCGATCTGGGCCAGACCGAAACCGAACGGTTGCCGCCACGCCGCGAATTTCTTTTGGCAGGTCAAGAGCTGCCTCTTGTTTTGGGGCCATTTTCCGCCCATCTTGCTTTTGCGATCCGGCAGTTGGTTCTTGAGGGTTGCGCAAATCCCGAAACAGATTTGTTGTCCACAACATGATGAGCGGCATCAGCAATCATAGTAGCCGGGTTGACCGGACGGATCTCTCGGGCGGCGAAGCTCCGCCGACGCGCGTGGTTCTGGTAACCGGACCATCCGGTGCCGGACGCTCCACCGCGATTCGTGCGCTGGAAGATCTTGGCTACGAATCAATCGACAACCTTCCGCTGTCGCTGATCCCGCGACTGCTCGATGGCCCGCCCCGGCTTTCGCCGCTGGCGCTCGGGCTCGATGTGCGCAACCGCGACTTCTCGGCCGGTGCCCTGATCGAACTGATCGACCGGCTGACCCGCCATCCCGATTATGCGCCCGAAGTGCTTTATCTCGACAGCGATTCCGACACGCTGGTACGCCGCTTCAGCGAGACCCGGCGCCGTCATCCCATGGCCGGGGCCGGCACGCCGATGGACGGGATTCAGGCCGAAAAGGATCTGCTGGTGCCGATCAAGGGCCGTGCCGATGTGCTGGTCAACACCTCCGACATGTCGCCCCATGATTTGCGCGACGAGCTTGCGCGCTTTTTCGACAACGACCCGGAAAAGCGGCTGGCGGTCTCGGTGCAGAGCTTTTCCTACAAGCGCGGGGTGCCGCGCGGCATCGACATGATGTTCGACTGCCGCTTTCTCGACAATCCGCACTGGGATGTCGAGTTGCGCCGCCAGGACGGGCGCGATCTCGCCGTTCAGCGATTCGTTCAGGCCGATTCGCGCTTTGACGAGTTTTTCCAGCGGGTGCGCGATCTCATCCTGTTTCTGCTTCCGGCCCATCTCGCCGAGGGCAAAACCCATCTGGCCATTGGCTTTGGCTGTACCGGCGGGCAACATCGTTCCGTCACAATGACAGAAATTATGTCACAAGCGCTTGCTGAACAGGGCTGGCAGGTGTCAAAACGACACAGGGAGCTAGAACGCCGCAATCGTGAAGCGGTGCGTCCCGTGGTTTCGACATCGACGTCTCAGGGAACGTAGATTTGATCGGTATTGTCATTGTTGCTCACGGTGGCCTGGCGCGGGAATATCTCGCGGCAATGGAGCATGTCGTCGGACCGCTGCAGAATGTGCGCACCATAACCATTGAAGGGGATCATGATCGCCGGGCCAAGAGCCAGGAAATCATCATCGCCGCCAATGAGGTGGATACCGGCGATGGCGTGGTGGTGGTCACCGATCTGTTCGGTGGCTCGCCCTCGAACCTGTCGCTGCCTGCCTGCGCCGTGCATGATCGGGTGATCCTTTACGGCGCCAATCTGCCGATGCTGGTCAAGCTGGCCAAGCTGCGCCATCTGCCGGCCAATGAGGCCGCCGCCCGTGCCGCCGAGGCAGGGCGCAAATATATAGACAGCCGCATCGTGTTCGATGAAGGCCTGCAATACAAGGCAATGCAATGAGCGAACCCGTCGAGCGCGTCCTGCCCATCATCAACGAGAAGGGCCTGCACGCCCGTGCTTCGGCGAAATTTGTCGAGACAGTCGAAAAATTCGACGCCGAAGCCAGTGTGACCCGCGACGGGATGACGGTTTCGGGCGATTCGATCATGGGCCTGCTGATGCTCGCGGCCAGCCGGGGCAGCGAGATCGCCATCAGCACCCGTGGCACGCAGGCGGCTGAACTCGCCGAGGCGTTGACCGATCTGGTCGCGCGCCGCTTTGGCGAGGATGCCTGACCCTTGCCCCATCGCCAGTCCTATCACCACGGAAATCTCCGCGAAGCACTGGTCGATGCCGCGCTTACCCTGATTGAGGAATCGGGACCGGAATCCTTCTCGCTGGCCGAGGCTGCGCGCCGGGCCGGCGTCTCGCCCGCCGCGCCCTACCGTCATTACAAGGGCCGCGATGATCTGATCGAGGAGGTGGCGCGGCGCGGCCTTGTCGAGTTCTCCAAGGTCATGGCGGAAGCCTATGGTGATGGGGTGCCAACTCCGCTGCATGGTTTGGCCCGGATCGGACCGGCCTATCTGAACTTCGCCTGCGACAAGCCTGGCTATTACATGGCGATGTTCGACAGTGGCATCTCGCTCAATGCCAGCATGGAGCTCTGGGACGCCGCAGAAAACGCCCTGGGCGTGCTGATCCGGGCATGCGGCGAAATTGCCGCACATCTGCCCGAGGGCGAGCGTCCTCCGGCGCGGATGATGGCTAATCACATCTGGGCGATGAGTCATGGCGTGGTCGAGCTGTTCGCCCGTCAGAAGCGGGGACCGCGCTCGCCGATTTCTTCCGAAGAGATGCTCGATTCCGGTGTGCAGATCTATCTGCGCGGCCTCGGCCTTCTGCGCACCGCGCGCCCGCCGATCTGACCGCGGGTCGGTTTTACTCATGCAGAATTCCGATAGTGTCTCAGTTTGAAATTTGGCGCAAGTTGACATAATGCTGTTGCATCCCCAGCTTAACTGCCTGTTAAGGAAGCACCGGGCAAGATGTGACTTGCCGTGATCGGGCGGGACTTGCATCGGTGGATAAAATGTCCACAACTCGTGACAGTCATGCTAGAATCCCTTACAGGGCGCGCAAGCGTCTCGGGAGGAAGGACTACCATGCCAAAGGGACCGAACGGGCAGCAACGCCCAGCGGACGTGATAGGCAACGCTGTCCACATTGCCAGAATCGCGACCGGCGAAAAGCAGGAAACGAGCCTCAAGCAACCAGCTAAGCGCGCGAGCGGCAAGGCTGGTGCTGCGGCGCGTCAGGACAACACGACAAGCGACCAGCGCAGCGAGATCGCGCGCTTAGCCGCTCAGGCGAGGTGGGGGTGATGGGCTTCCCGATAAAGCATGTCGCGAACTGCTTTTTGCAACGAGACTTTGAAGACGGCTGCGCAACCATAACGCCTATGAAGCTGCAAAAATTGGTTTATTGCCTCCATGGTTGGCATTTGGCCATCACAGGAAATCCTGCAATAGATGGGGAATTTGAGGCGTGGCCTTATGGCCCTGTGGAAGAGGATATGTATCACCTTTTCAAGTCTTATAAAAATCGTCCGATTTCGTCTTACGCGCAATCTTGGGATGGGGACG
The DNA here is from genome assembly GCA_047973065.1 of Paracoccus sp. (in: a-proteobacteria). GTDB lineage: Bacteria > Pseudomonadota > Alphaproteobacteria > Rhodobacterales > Rhodobacteraceae > Paracoccus. The sequence goes on from JBKEBH010000032.1 coordinate 15,225, forward strand.
AGCAAAAGGCGTTTGTGGTTGCTCAGAACGGAAATAAGGAATTCTACGATATCTTGGATTTTGTTTCCGGGCGCTACATGCCCTTCTCTGCGACCCAATTGTCGGCAATGACTCACCGGCCTGGAACCCCTTGGTCGATCACTCGCGACAGAGGGGAGTCGATAATTCCAAATGATCTCATACAAGAGCATTTTCGGACGCTTGCTACGCAATGAATGAAAAAACTAGCGAGCCGGTTACGCTGGAAGACGCACAAGCAGTAACTGTGTCTCCTCCGAAGCCAGATCGCATGGCGGCAGACGAGGAGAAAATGTTTGCGCATGAAGAGAACATGCAGAATGCACAGTTAGGATGGATAGGTAAATTCTGGGGCGCGAAGTCAGAAAAGCCGGGAAATGTTTCTGCTATCGTGGCGCTTCTGCTTGCTATCTATCTGGGAATATTAATATTTGCGTTCCCATCGTCACCAATATTTGGAGATGTGTTCGCCGGTCTTACAAGCATAATTACGCTTATTCTCGGATATCTTTTCGGTAGTAGCGATAAATCGTAGATGAATTTTTTGCCTGCTAAATGACTACATGTAACCTACATTGGTTGCATGAACAAATTGCCCCTCCATAAGCGCGTCATGATCCTCAACATGCTGGTTGAGGGAATGTCCATGCGTTCGATCAGCCGCACCGTTGGTGTTTCCATCAACACCGCTACCAAGTTGGCTCTGAACAACCGACAACATGCTGATTTTCTGAGACAAAGGATCGGTTTTGGTAGCTTTGAACTGCAGGGTTTCATAGGGTTCCGTTGAAAACCCTGCAATTTCGGATCGGCCAT